>JANPFJ010000253.1:0-15820 GCA_031423355.1 Gemmatimonadaceae bacterium
GGTGGAGATACGGCCGCCGCCCCCCGCCGGTTTCGGAATCGCCCCACGGTTACCGATTCAGCGAGAACGCGAACTCCTGCTGCACCAGCATCCGCACCTTGCCCCGGCCAGCCTCCGCCGGCAGGAACCGCATCCGGGGCAGCGCCACCCGCACGGCGGTGCCAAAGGCATCATGCGTGCGGGACAGCACCTTGAACGAGCCCGGCTCGGCCCGGCCCAGGGTGTCGACCACGAACTGCACCAGCGCGCTCCCCTCCACCCCCGACGACTTGAGGATGTCGGGATAGGCTGGGCCGGGCGAACCGGGCAGTGCGGCGGCCGCCTTGTCGACCTCGAAGATGAACATCGGCTGGTCGCCCGCGATTGGCGCCTTCACGGTGCTGTCGCCGTCGTGCCGCCCGCCAGGAACACCGACTGCAGTCCAGTTGCGAAGATCGGTCGGTGTCGTGGACAGATCCACCGCCGGGATATCGATCGGAATGTCGGTGGGTGCAACGAGCACCTGGGAGCCGAATGCCGGACGCGTGGGCGTGGCTGTTTGCGCCGTGCGCTGTTGGTGTGGCACGTCTGGTTTCGGCTCGAGCGGAATTCGTCGCACTTCGACCTGCTCCGGCGGTTCGAGCGCGATGACCGTGCGTTGGGTAAGCTGAACTGCAGCACCAATCACCAGCACATGCAACACCACCGACAGCACCGTCCCACCGGTCTTCCGTTGTGTGACCTGCTTCGTCTCCAGCAGCTGATTGAGCATGCACCGTCTCCTGAGCGTCGGATGAGGGTCGAGCGTTGACCCCTCCATCTTTCACCCGGTGCATTGCGCGATGATGTATCGTTCGATTGCGTTCGCCTTAAGTAATCGTGATGCTCAATCAATGATTGCGTCACACATGAAGAGTTCATGATCCTCTCATGATCGTTTCATGATCGCGTCGCACCCGTCGCGATCATGCTCAACGTGAAGGTCTCTTTCCCCTTCAACCGTCAAGGTCGATGCGGACTTCACTGCTCGTCAGTGCGCTGCCCCTCCTGATTGCATGCGCGCCCACCAAGGTACCGGTGGCAGTCGCTGCCGATTCACTCGTCGTCACGGTGGCTGCAGAGCGAATGCAGGTGCCGACACGCGTGAAATCCGGCTGGCGTGCGATGCGACTCGAGAGTGACGACCGCGGACACATCGTCGTGGCCTTCCGTATCGACGACAGGGTGGATCCTGCCGCGTTCATCGCCACCCTCGATTCGGCGAAAACGACGCCCGGCGGCGGCGTGGCACTTGGTGGACTTGAACGCGCTACCGTCGGCTCGCTGGTGCTGCTGCGGCTGCCGCCCGGCCGGTTGCTCGTCACCTGTCTCAGTCGTGGCGAAGACAAACATCGGCATGGCGCGCGCGGCGAGTGGGCAGTGGTGATCTCCGACTCGATCGCCGCCACAGCCAACGCCGCGTCACCGCTGCCGCGCGATTCGAACGGTGTCGTCGTATCGCTGCGCGACTTCGCGTACGTGGCGCCAACCCCATGGCGCAGCGGCAAGCGGACACTCGAGATCCGCAACGATGGACGCGCCGATCACCTGATCCTGATCGCGCGGCTTCGGCCGGGAAAGACACTCCGCGACTGGATGACGAGTGACGACTCCGTCACCGTGAGTGATCCGGTGACCGGCGTGGCACGACTCGGCCCGGGCCAGAGCGCGCTGCTGCAGGTGGAGCTGAGTCCGGGTCGCTATGTGCTGTCCTGCCTGATCGGGGATCCGATCAGCGGAAAGACGCACGCGGAACTTGGGATGCTGCGTGAGATCGAGGTGGTCTCAGCGCCGGAAAGCGGCGCCAGATAGGCGCGCCTGACAACGGCGACGCTGGCTCAGTCATACGCCAGCGGCGGAGCTCGTTGAGGAATGCTTCACGCTGGTCCATTGGGGACATCTCAGTCCATGGCATCGCAACCTCCGGCTGCTGGCCACAGTAGTGGGAGTATCACCCATGTGCCCCGTCTGGAGTGTTTCCTCTGTACCTGGTCTGTACCCCATTGCGAGCTGGCACACGCGAAACCGAGGGGCCAGCTCAGGCAGACTTTCCCGTCGGACACTTTGCGAAGGGGACAACGGTACGGCTGCGGCGACGTACTGCATCGAAAATGCGGCCTGGGGCGCTGATCGGTGCGTTACTTCTTTGTGCGTGTGCGAGCGCGAAGGAGGATCGCAGCGCACTGCGTGCACGAGCGCGGATCTCACCGGCGTCCGTAGGACGACGACGTCAGATTCATCCTCCGCAGGAGGGCGGTGAACCGTGGGGATTGGCGGAGTCGCTCGAATGCGGTACTGCAGGCGATCGTCGGCAATGTCGGATCGCGCTCGGCCGCGGCGAGCTCCAGAATGTCGAGCGCGCGCGCAGTGTCGCCGACCATGGCATGGAGCGTGGCGAGCGTCACTTTGTTCACCTGACGATCGTCGTGCGGTGCTGCGGCATCCTGCAGCATCTGGCGCGCCCAGTCGGCCAGAAAGCGCTCCAGGCCGGCCTCGCCCTTCGCATCGTTCAGCAGGCGCGCAGTGGCCGAATCGCGGTTGCTCGTCGCCATCTCGCGGTAGTGGGCGAGGGCGCTGTCCGGGAGCCCGCGCTTCCGCTGCACCTCGGCGATGAGTTCGTGTGCGGTGGCGTAGGTGGGACTGATGACGAGTGCCCGCCGAAGCCACACGAGCGACGAATCAAGTTGGCCGACACAGCGGAAGACACGGCCGATCTGGTACGGGTAATGCCGCGCGAGCGGGTCGAGACTGCGCGCGTGCTCGATCGCCTCGCGGGCCTCGTCGAAGCGCCCGCGCATCCGCAACGTGGTGCCAAGCATGTTCCATGTCGTAGGGCGCCACGGTTCGAGCTCGAGTGCACGGCGAATTCTCTGCTCACCGGCCTCCCATTGCCACAACCGGACGCTCTGTTCGTATGCCAGACTCGCGATCGCCATCGACTGGGCCGGGTCGAGCGTCAGAGCCCTCCGGGCAGCCGCATCGGCCAGCTCGTACGCCTGCGACACGGGGACCGCGCCCGACATCCCGAGGATCGAGTAGACGCCAGCGAGGCGACTGTACGCGTCCGCGTACAGCGGATCCCGTTCGACCGCCTCATTCAGGAGAAGCTGGGCGCGACGCATACTTTTCGCATCGCGGTTGAGGATGAAGTGGTCGGCCCGCATGACGAGCAGGTGCGCGTCGCCGTCGCGTGAACCGGTGGACGGCGAGGTCCCGCGTGACACATGCATCGCGGCCGCAACCGTGTCCATGACGTCGGACCCGAGGGTGGGGATCCGTGCCGCGCTGATCGTAAACCGTCCGCTCCGAATCGGTGTGCCGCGCTGGTCGATGAACTCCGCGACCCAGCGGAGCGTATCCTGCTCGCGCACGAGACGTGATCGGAGCAGCGTCCCTGCGCCGATGCGTCGTGCCGTGGAGCTTTCGCCGCGCGTGGAGGGAGGAAACTGCTGCATCACGCTCGCGGGCACCACGCGCAGCGCAGGCAACCGGCGAAGAGCATCGTGCACTGTGTTCTCGATGCCTTGCGCGAGATAGCCGACGCTGTCCCCTGCGAGGTTTTCAATCGGAAGGATGGCGAGGACCCGCGCCTCGGCGGCGTCGAGTGCGCTCGCCGGTACGGCCGGCCGAATGATCGCCAGAACGGTCGTCGCGAAGAGCACCGCGAGTGCAGCCACCCAGCGCCATGGCGTCATGAAGGGCGCGATGCTCGCCGGGAGCGCGCCGCGCGCTGGCGCGCGGGAGGGCACGCTGAGCGGCTCATCGCACCGCGCGACGGCGCTGGACTGAGCCTCGTGGACGGCAGTCTCCGGGGCGTCGGTCTCCGGGGCGTCGGTCACGGCAATCGGCGTGGCCGCGGGAGCCAACCGGGGCGGGACCGGAGACGCGATGGGGCTGCGGATCGACTCCGCGAGGGCGTCGACGCCGGCGTCGGGCAACGCGCCGAATTCCGCTCGCAACCGTTGCTGAAACTCCTGCGCGAGCCGCAGTGCGCCTGAGCGGTCCTGCAGTGCTGCCATGGTGCGCATCGCCTCGAGCACGGCTGGTGCGCTCAGTGGATCGGCGACCGACAGCCGGAGGCTCCAGGACGAGGCGGCGTCGAGATCGCCGCACTGCCGTGCGGCCCGCACCAGCGCGAGGAGCGCACTCCGATACCGGTTCGTCAGCCGCATGCGCTCACCGGAGGCCCACTCGTCGAACTCCCATGCCTCTGACAGGTGAAAGCCGTCGAGGAACGGGCCCTGGTACAGCCCAACCGCCTGGTCGAACGCACCAGCGTCGAACGCCTGATCGAACAGGGCGACATCGTGCGTGAGCAGGGATGGATTCGTGCGCAGTGGATCCGAACCGAGGAAGATCGCGCCACCGACCTGTTGCCTTATGTAGTAGAGCAGCTGATGAAGCGAGTGGCGCGCGGCATCGGTTGGCCGCTCCGGGCTCAGGTAGGCGATGAGCTTGTCGCGCGAGATGCCTCGTTCGCCTGCAGCCGCGACGAGCGTCAGCAGGGCGATCCGTCGAGGCTGCCCCACGAGCGGCACGCCGGTCGGATCGACCAGCACCGCACGACCTAACGTCAGCAGGCGTAACGGTTTGCCCGCGTGAGGATCACGAGAGGCTGGCATGAGGGGAGCGGAGTACGGTGCACCTATTCTGCGGCCGATGGCGCGCGCCTTCGACCGCACCCGCGACGGGGGCCTGACCGTCGGAATCACCACATAGTGAGGAACCATGCAAAACCGCAAGGAATTCCGACGCGCACGGGGGCCATCCTGGAGGTCATGCTGCGCACTCGTTGCCACTGCTGCGTTCGTCACCGCGTGCGCTGACCCGTCTGGTCCGGTTGCGGTGGACGCATCGATTGATGCGTCGGCCCGAGCCGAGCAGTCTGCGCCGAAGTTCTGGGAGACGAATGCCGCCGCCAACTGGAATGAGCTGGCGACCTCGCTCAATAGCCGGCGGCCGAGCAATGCCGCGCGGCTTTACGCGTACCTGTCGCTGGCCCAGTTGCGCGCCGCCGAGGATGCCGATGCGGTGCGACCGAACGGTCCGGTCAATTCGGCCATCGGAAATGCCTCCGCTGCCGTGCTTCGCGTCTTCTTCCCGGCCGACGCCGCGGAAATCAGCAGGGCACTCGCGGCCCAGGAAGTTGCCGACCCGTGGCCGGGGAACAAGCACGAATCGTGGTCGCTCGGCGCGACGATCGGGAGTGCCGCGGCTGCGCGGGTGCTTGCTTATGCCGCAGGCGACGGCTTCGGCCTCACCAACCCGGGGTTGCCGCCGGTCGGTCCTGGCTACTGGATCGACAGTCGTCCAGTCGCGCGCGGCGGCTTTGGTGCGCGACCGTTCTTCCTGTCGTCCGGCAGCGAGTTCCGCGCGCCGCCACCGCCCGCATTCGGCTCGCCGGCGTTCGTCGCGGCGCTGGCAGAGGTGAAACAGATCTCGGTGACGCGCACGCCGGAACAGATCGCAATCGCACAATTCTGGCACGTCTTTCAGTCGCCGACGAACGCATCCGTGCTGAACAACCTCGCCGTCGAGTTGCTGCGCACCCATCGTCGGCACGAACTCGAGTCGGCGCGTCTCCTCTTCCTGATGAACGGCTCGGCGTTCGACGCGGCCATTGGATGCTTCGACACCAAGTTCGCCTACTGGTACATTCGGCCAACACAAGCCGACCCGTCGATCACCGTGTCCGCGGGCGTGACACTTCCTCCACATCCGTCGTATCCCTCGGCGCACTCGTGCATCTCGGGGGCGCTGACGGAGAGCATGGCACTCGCATTTCCCGACGAGCGGCGCCGAGTGGAGGACATCGCCACGGAGACGAGCCTGTCTCGACTCTATGCAGGCCTTCACTACCGCTTCGACATGGAGGCAGGCCTCGTACTGGGACGTGCCATTGCGCGGAAGGCGGCTGACGCATCGCTGAGCACGATCGCCGTGCGGTAGCGCGCGACTCTTGTGCACCGCAATCCGCGGTGCGCGTGACGGGCCGGTCGCTGCCTGCGTGAACACGGAGTCGCCGGGGCGTCGCCAGGGCAACTGAGGGGGCATGCGCTGCATTCGTGAGCGCATGCCCCCTTGTCCTGTCTCGCGGAACGCCAGTGAGGCAGCGAGAAATGCTCAATCACTGTCCCGTCCCGCGGAGAACACGTGCTGCTTCGCGTCGGTGAACTGCGCGACGGAAGGCTCAGGAGCTACTCGGTGTTCTCCGGAGATGGCGTTCGTTCCTGTACCTCGCTGTCGGCGCGCTTCAGTGTGAAGCCAAAAGAACGAAACCCAGATAGGCGCTCCCGACAACGACGAGTTTGGCTCAGTCGTACGCAAGCGCCGCCGCCGTCGGCACCCGCATCGCGCGCCGCGCAGGCCACGCACACGCCACCAGCGACACCACCACCGCCAGCACCAGCCAGATGCCGACACCCGTCATGTTCGGCACATACGTCACCGGCACACGCAGCATGATCCGACTGAAGGCCTTGGCCAGGAACACACTCATCGGAATCGACAGCGGAATCGCCAGCGCCCAGCTGAGCAGCGCCACCGTCAGTCCTTCCACCTGAATCATGGTCAGGATGGCCGAATGCCGTGCGCCGATCGCACGCAGCACTCCGATCTCGCGCGTTCGTTCGAGCACCGCGAGCCCCATCGTCGACGCCAGGCCAAGTCCGCCCACCAGCAGCATCAGCCACCCCATGGACCCGAGGAAGTCCACCACCATCAACAGGTGATCTTCCGTGCTCCGCCGTGATTCGGCCAGCATGGTGCTCGATGACACATTGACACCGCGATCGGCGAGCGCACCGCGCAGCCGCTGAATCAGGTCGAGCTGCGCGACTTCGCCCGGGACCGCGCTACGCACCACGACCGTGCGCACTCCGCCCCCGCGCGCCACCAGTGCCTCACGCGGTGCGTACGCCGTCGGTCCCGGCGTCGACTCGACCAGTCCGACGACCGTCCATGACTCTGTTGCCGCGTCGATGGTCAGACGCACCTTTGCACCCACCTGCAACGTTTCGTCGGCGCGTTGCGCGCCACGATTCACGACCAGCGACCGCGTGTCACCAGCGCGCAGCCACCGCCCTTCGAGCACCGTGGGACTCAGCATCTGCGTCCCGGCCGGCGCGGCGGTGATCGGAATCGAATTGCCGCTCAGCCCATCACCATGATCGATCGTGGCGCGGGCGCCTGTCCATGCCTCCGCCGCCGCCACGCCGCTCACCGCGCGGACCATCGCCTCGAGCGAATCGGCCAGCTGCGGCTCCGTCACCCGCAACGAAAAATCATAGTGCTGTGTGTCGAAGATTGCGCCGGTGGCACCGAGCACCGACGCGCGAAGGTTGAGCGCACCGAGGAACACGGCGCCGCCGCTGGCCAGCGCGAGTAGCGTCAGTGCCATCCGTTGCCGGCGACGGAACGCATTCCGCAGTGAGAACAGCAGCGGCCGCGACAACCCGCTCACCCGGTGCGCGAATCCGTCCGTGCTGCCGGCGTCGGAAATTCCAACATCGCGCAGCGCATCGCTGACCGGAATCCTGCACCCGCGCCAGACGGGAAACGCCGCCGCGATCACCGGCAGCAAAATCCCAACCACGACTTGCAGCGCGATGACCCACGCCGGCACCGCATGGCCGGCAATTTCGAAGTTGAGTAGCTCGGCCTTCACCGCCGCATACTGCCGGCCTGCCACGAGCGCAATCGGCACCGCCAGCGCCACCGCCGCCGCACCGAGCACCGCCGCCACCACCAGATACATCGCTGCGATCTGCTGCCACCTCCCGCCGATCGCCTTCATCACGCCGATCTCGCGCGTGTGACCAGCGAGCATGGCGCTGATCAGATTCACGACCAGAAACGCGCTCAGCACCAGCGCCATCAGCGCGAACGCCCCCTGTGTGTAGAGCAGCGAATCCATCTGCGCCGCATGGATGTGTTCTCCTGGCACCGGCACGTCCACGTCATACACTTTGCGCCCCGACGCTTCGGCGGCTGCCCTGGCCGCGTAGGCGATCCGACGCACACCATCCTGATCGAGCGAATGATCCGACACCACCAACTGCAGTTCATTCATCGCTGACGGTGCGCCCATCCGCTCGAGCGTCGCCTGCGACACGAAGCCGTACAGCACGTGTTCCATCCAGCCAGGTGCCAGTGTCACGTCGCGCACGATGCCACGCACGCGCGCCGCCACCGGACTTCCCGCACCGAATGCCAACTGCACATCCTCGCCGAGCGATGCGCCAGAGAATGCGACCGACGACGTCTCGATCGTCAGGGAGCCGTCTGCCGGCGGCCACTGACCCACCTTCGGCAGCACCCGTCCGATGCGGATGGCCGTGAAGTCTTCGACGGTGAACAGCACCGCCGACACACTCGCCCCTCCAACCGTCGCGCGTGCCGACGTCACCCGCCGCGCCTGCACATCTCGCACGCCAGGCACGCTGCGCACGCGGGCCAGAAGCGCCGAGTCGACCAGATCGAGGCGCAACGTGGCCGCGGCCGGATCACTGTCGTGGAATCCTTCGGTCGTCGCCACCTCCACCAGCGCCCAGGCATTCAGGATCACGCCTGAGCCGGCCAATCCGACGGCAATTGCAACGATCACCAGCAGCGTGCGCCCCTTGTGCATCAGCAGGTCGCCGGCGGCCTTCCGCCACCGCGGGCTAAGCATGTGCCAGCGTCGACGCGTCACTCAGGATATGACCATCAGCGATGGTGATGGCGCGTCCCGCAAACCGCAGCGCGGTCGTCGCATGGGTGACCAGCACCAGCGTGCGGCCGTCGCGCACCAGGTTGGCGAACAGTTCGAGCATCGCCTCCGATGTGCGTGAGTCGAGGTTCCCGGTGGGCTCGTCGGCCAGCAGCAGCGGTGGATCATTGGCCAGCGCGCGGGCAATGGCCACACGCTGCTGCTGCCCGCCAGAAAGGCGCGACGGCAGCTTGTCGGCCTGGTCAGCCACGCCAAGGGAATCGAGAATCGCGATGGCACGCGCGCGACGTTCACGCGACGGCCAGCGATTACAGAAATCCATCGGCAACATCACGTTCTCGGCCGCCGACAACGTTGGCAGCAGCTGGAAGAACTGAAACACGATGCCGACGGTACGGCCGCGCCACTCCGACATCGCGGCTTCACCAAGTTGATGCACGGCCGTGTCCCCGACGATCACCTCGCCGCTGCTTGGACGGTCGATGCCGGCCATCAGGCTCAGGAGAGTGGACTTGCCACTGCCCGATTCACCGATCACCGCCACGAACTCGCCGCGATCGATGGTCAGGGAGACGCCGTCGAGCGCCGTGAATGCGCCAGCGGCCGTCGGATACTGCTTGCTCACGCTGCGGATCTGGATCAGTGGCGCGGTGGCACCCGGTGTGGTCTGAGTCATGGAAGGAACGTACGGAATACAGGCACCCTCGAGGGTACCGTTCGCCGGGGTCGTGCTGCCGTTCGGCGATCAGGTACTCGGTCGTGGCATCTCCTTCCTCTATGCTCCCGTCATATCATCAGCGCTGGCATTCGGCGCTGCAGTCGTGTCCTTAGTCCCACGCCCAGCGGCCCGGCCGTGAAGGAGTCTCCGATGTTCCGTCGTTTACTTGCACTGCACGCGATTGCCGCACTGCTCCCCATCGCACTACTCGCGCAGCACAGCGGCGGTGGTGGCACCACGCCGCGCAGCCAAACGACCGCGCCGGCCGAGGCGGCGCAGTTTGCGTTTCTGGTCGGCCAGTGGGAGGTGACCGTGACGCCCAAGGTCAACAGCCTGGCGGCGCGGATTCACGGGTCCCCGACGTATGTTGGCACATGGAAGGCGTGGTGGGCCTTCGATCGCTTTGGTGTCGAGGACGAACTGCGCATCATGGATCGCTCCGGCAACCCGAACAACCTCACGCACACCATGCGTTTCTACGACGCGGTGCAATCGCGCTGGACACAGACCGCGCTCGACGTGTACCGCGCGCGATACGTGAGTGCCGTCGGCGAGATGAAGGGCAGTGAGCTGGTGATGACCAGCGTGGGCAAGGACGCCGAGGGCAAGTCCTACGTGCAGCGCTCACGATTCTTCGACATCACGCCGGCCAGTTTCAGCTTTCAGGCTGATCGGATGATGAGCGGCGAGCGCACCTGGGATACCGCGGTGCTGAAGATCGACGCGCGACGCGTGGCCGCCGTCGCGCCGCGATGAAGCTGCCGGCACCTCCCACTGACGCCACGCCACGCGCCAGCCGCGCGTGGGTGTGGCTGCAATTCGTCATCGGGTGGCTGCCGGTCTGGGTGATGTACACCTTCCTGATATTGGCGGCGCACGGCGGACCGGTGGTGCGCGCGGCAGTCCACGGCGGTCGCGCGATCGCCGCAGCGGCACTGCTCGGCCCCCTCGTTCTCAAACTCGTGGACCGGTTGCCATGGCCGCGTCGGGTATCGGCCGCTTTCGTGCTCACGCACCTCGCCGCAGCGGCGCTGTTCTCCGCTGTCTGGGTTGCGTTGACAGGCCTGATCGAGACCCTGTTCAGTGGGCAGCTCTATCGGTTCATGACTGCCGGGCTGGGGCCGTTTCTGGTGCTGGGTCTCTGGCTCTACGTCGTGGTCACGGGAATCCTCTACGCCGTGCGTGCGACCGCGCGTGCAGGGCGTGCCGAGGCGGCGGCGGTCGAGTCGCAGCTTGCCGCACTCCGCTCGCAGCTCAACCCGCACTTTCTCTTCAACGCACTGCACACCGTGGTGCAGCTGATCCCGGTCGACCCCGCGCGAGCCTCTGATGCCGCCGAGGCGCTGGCAGCGTTGCTTCGCACCGCGCTGGAGGAGGACCGCAACGTCGTGCCATTTCGCGAAGAGCGGGCCTTCGTGGAACGGTATCTCGCACTCGAACACATTCGCTTCGGCGATCGCCTGCGGATCAGTTTCGATGTCGATCCCGCCGCCCTCGACGTTCCGGTGCCCGCTTTCGCGTTGCAGACACTGGTCGAAAATGCCGTGCGTCATGGGGCAGCGCCGCAAGTGGACGCCACGCAGATCGCGATCACGGCGCGCTGCACTGGCGCTGAGCTGGCGTTGACCGTGACCGATACCGGCGTCGGCATGCGTGGTGGTGCTTCGGCACTCGAGACGGGGACAGGATTGAATCGCCTGCGCGCGCGACTCGACGCCCTGTTCGGCGATCGCGCGCGCCTCGAACTCACGGGGGCGGCCGGGCCCGGATTCAGTGCCTGCGTCGTCGTGCCAATCCGTCCGACGGACGCCGACTGACATGAACCCAAACGTGCGTGTCCGTACACTCGTCGCTGACGATGAACCGGTGGCGCGAGCAGGATTGCGACGGATGCTGAGCGGATACGATTGGATCGACGTCGTTGGTGAAGCGGTGCACGGGTTGGATGCGGTGCAGGCGATCAACACGCAGCTGCCGGATCTCGTCTTTCTCGATATTCAGATGCCGGGACTTCTCGGCACCGAGGTGCTCACGCGGATCGTGCACCAGCCAGTGGTCGTCTTCACCACCGCCCATGCGCAGCACGCCGTCACTGCATTCGAACTTGGCGCCGTCGACTACCTGCTCAAGCCATTCGGCGCCACGCGACTCGCCACCACGTTGGATCGGGTACGCGCTGCACTCGGTGAACCCGCGTCCCACACCGCACTGGAACGCATCGGCGATGTCTTCGGCACCGGTCCGATGACGCGGCTGTTCGTGCGGGTTGGTGGAGCGATCGTGCCGGTACCCGTCTCGTCGATCACCTGGTTCGAGGCGGACGGAGACTATGTCACGGCACACACTGATCGCAGCCGTCACGTGTTGACCGTGTCCCTCGGTCAGCTCGAGGCACGGCTGGATTCGAAGCGTTTCGTGCGGATTCACCGGGCGCACATCGTGAACCTCGACGCGGTGATCGCGTTCCGTCGGCACGGGAAGGGGGGGATGACTGCCGAGCTGCGTGGCGGACGGCAGCTGGCGGTCAGCAGGAGCAAGGCACAGGAGCTGAGACGGCTGGGGGTCTAGGTGCGTGCAGTCGAAGTTCCGGAAGCAGTCGCCGGTCGGCGCATCCCGGCTGGCCGCGTTGCAAATCCTCGCAATACCGCCGGTCCCTGCGCTCCCTGCTTCGTCCCGCTGTCGCAGCGACTGGAATATTTTCTTTCGGGCTCCTGCATGTTGCACCGGAGCAGCCTCGCCCCGTGACTCGATGCTCCGCCGCCGCGCGGGCGCGGCGGGCGCTTCAGCAATACCTGATCATACCCGAGCTCCTCGTGCGACCAGGCAAGCGCGCGTGTTCGCGTGACGGGTCCAGCGCCACACCGGCCGTACCGCGGCCTACCGGGCCCTTCGGTTCGCACATTAAGTTACCATTTCCTAAGTTGTCGGGGCTGCGCCCGCTCCCGTTTGCCTTGCTGACACGCCCGTCTGGAGCCCGTTCTGCCGTCCACCTGTACGAAATGCGGGGCGCCCACTGCCCCCGATGCGATCTTCTGCAGCAAATGCGGGCTGAATTTTACGCTCGAATATGCAGCAATGCGGACGATGCCTACGGGGGAGATGGAACTGCCGAGTGACGCACAGGAGCGCCTCCAGCGCGCGCTCGGGGTGCGTTACACGGTCGAGCGCGAGCTGGGACGCGGTGGAATGGCGACGGTGTACCTCGCGAAGGACATCAAGCACGAACGCGAAGTCGCCATCAAGGTGCTGCTCCCCGATCTCGCCGCATCCATCGGCGCGGAGCGATTCGAGCGCGAGATCAAGCTCGCTGCCAAGCTGCAGCATCCGCACATCCTCGGCCTGTACGATTCGGGTGTCGCCGACGGGCAGATGTTT
This sequence comes from Gemmatimonadaceae bacterium, assembly GCA_031423355.1. GTDB lineage: Bacteria > Gemmatimonadota > Gemmatimonadetes > Gemmatimonadales > Gemmatimonadaceae > JACMLX01. The sequence continues at coordinate 12,822 of JANPFJ010000253.1, forward strand.
TATGTGATGCCCTTCGTGAAGGGCGAGTCGCTGCGCGACCGCCTCGATCGGGATGGCCAGCTGACGGTGGACGATGCGCTCCGCATCACCGTCGAGGTGGCTGGGGCTCTCGGGCATGCGCACGAACTGGGAATCGTGCATCGCGACATCAAGCCGGAGAACATCCTGCTCAATGGCGACCACGCGCTGGTGGCAGACTTCGGCATCGCGCGCGCGGTCAGCGACGCTGGCACCGCGAAGCTGACGCAGACCGGCATGGCCGTCGGGACGCCGGTGTACATGTCACCGGAACAGGCGGCGGGGGAAGTCGTCGGGCCGACGGCGGATCTCTACAGCCTCGGCTGCATGCTCTACGAGATGCTCGCCGGCGAGCCGCCCTTCACCGGCAAGAGCGCAATGTCGATCATGGCGCGCCACGTCATGGAGCAGGTGCCGAGCGTACGCATCGTGCGCAACGCCGTCCCCGAGGAAGTGGAAGAGGCGATTTTCGTCGTCATGGCCAAGGCGCCGATCGATCGCCCGCAGACCGCGGCGGCGTTCGTGGAACTGCTCGGTGAGTCGATGGGCATGACCGCGACGATGCGCACGCGCGGCGCAGTGCGCGGCAGGACATCCACCTATCGGACACCGGAGCCCGCCGCCATTCCGCTGTGGCGAAAGCCGGCGGTGCTCGCCACCACGGTACTCATGATGGCCGGTGCGGGGCTCGCGACGTGGAAGCTCACCAACAACACGCCGAAGGCTGCGGCTGGGGTGGAATCGCGCCGACTCGCCGTGCTCTACTTTAGTGACCTGAGCGCTGACTCCTCGCTGGGCCCGCTTGCCGACGGACTCACCGAAGAGCTCATCCGGACCCTCTCGACGACGTCCAGCTTCACGACGATTTCCCGGACCGGTGTCGAGAAATACCGCGGCACCGACGTGACGGAGGACAGCATCGCACGCGCGTTGCGGAGCGGTTATCTGGTCAGGGGCCAGGTGCGCCAGGAAGGGAACGTGATCAGCGTCAACGTCCAGCTCGACGATGCATCCGGTGCGCCGCTGCAGAACAAGCGGTTCTCCGGTGCGGCCGGAAACCAGCTCGCCCTGCGCGACACGATCGCCATCGTTGCCGCCGACATGATCCGCAAGGAGCTTGGGCAGGATCTGCAGATCAAGGAGCAGCGGTTCCGCACCGCCAGCAAGGACGCCTGGCTGTTCTCGCAACGTGGCGAGCAGTCGTGGAAGCAGTCCGAATCCGCCCTGCTCGCAGGCGATGCGCCGAGCGTCGCGACGCGGTTCCGAAGTGCCGATTCGCTGTTCGTCCTCGCCGGCATGGCAGACACGAAATGGTCGGAGCCCTTCACGCGGCGTGCGGCGCTGGCATATCGCCGCGCTCGGCTTGCCGGGCGTGACGCGGTCGTGATCGGGAAGTGGGTCGCGACGGGTGTCGCCTTGGCCGACAGCGCGTTTGGGATCGACCCCGACAGCCCTGACGCGCTCGAGGCGCGGGGCAGCCTGAAGTACTTCGGCTGGCTCTCCGGCATCGAGGCGGACGCGGCCGCGAAGGCGGTCACCCTCACGGCTGCCCGGGCCGACCTCGAGCGGGCAACCACGCTCAATCGCCTGCAAGCCGGCGCGTATGCCATGCTGTCGCATCTATACACGCAGACGGCGAACACGACGCTCAATGATGTGCTGATCGCGGCACAGACCGCGTACCAGACCGACGAGTTCCTGACCAACGCCAACGTCGTGCTGGGACGGATTTTCACGGCCAACTACGACCTCGGTCAGTTCGCCAAGGCCGCGCAGACCTGCGACGAGGCGCGCCGCCGGTTCCCGAAGGATGTCCGGGCCATGCGCTGTCGCCTCTACCTGCTGACGGCGACTGGTCCGGCCCCCGATGTGAACAAGGCCTGGGCCATCGCCGACTCCGCGGTAAGCCTGGTGCCGCCGTCGGCACAGCCCCTTGAACGGCTCACCGAGAACATGCTCGTGGCCGCCGTCATGGCACGCGCCTCGAAGGCCGGCACGCCGGCCTATGCCGACAGTGCGCGTCGCGTGGTCAAGGCTTCGGTCGGTGATCCCGCCATCGACCAGTTGCGCGAGCTGGCGTACTTCGGGGCCTTCGTGCATGCCCAGCTCGGTGATGCGGACGAGAGCCTGCGGCTGCTGAAGGAGTTCCTGGCAGCCAACCCCCAGCGAGTCGAGTCGATTCGCAACGACCCTGGATGGTGGTTCAAGCCGATTCAGGACGACCCGCGATTCAAGCAGGCCGTCGGGGCCAACTGAGTCGCGGAGTTGTCGCGTGTCATGAAGCGCTGTGAGTGACGCCGAAGCAGGCTATTCCGGAAGTTGATCCATCAATTGTTTGAGCTAACCCCCCAAGGAACCACATGCGTATCGCAACGTTCTCCCGTGCGCTAGCCGTGATCGGCTGCGCGCTCCTCAGCGCCTGTAGTGACCCAGGAAACGGAAGCTCGCAATTGACCCCCGTGGAGCCCGCTGCCGCTGCCGCGGTGCCGCAATCGCGGCCAAGTCTTGCGGTCGTCCCCGGCGCCTGCATCGACATCGCCGGACTGCTCAACCTCGCGTCCGCCGCGTGGGGCGCCGGCTCACCTGATCTGAGTTCCGTCACAGGGAAGCTGGGACAGCTCAACACCCTTGTGCAGTCGGGCGACTTCGCCGGCGCACGCGGGCAGGCGATCTCGATCATCGAGTTCACGCTGCGCAAGAACTCGCAGCGCGCGCTCGGCGGCTCCCCGGCACAGCTGCTCGACTTCGTGAACAAGGTGGCCTGCTTCGGTGGCCTCGACCTCACGCTCACCACCCTCGAGGGCACTTTCTACATCCTGCCGGGAGACGCGCCGCAGATCCTGCGGGCGCCAGACGGGCTCGCCGGCATCTCGCTGCAGGCCGATCCGGTCTCCGAGCCCACGCTGATCACGATTGCGCCGATCCCGTTCGTCCCCACCCGCCCGGGCGACGGACCGCTCACGACCAAGCTCGATCAGTAC
>JANPFJ010000254.1:0-39123 GCA_031423355.1 Gemmatimonadaceae bacterium
GTCAGTACCCGACCGCCGCACCGAATGCACGAGGCTCCGACACACCATGCCAGCCGCCCGGTACACGTCGGATCGCGTTGACGTTGGCGATGCCGCCAAGGAAGCCAATGGTATGCCCCATCACCTTCAGTGAGTCGACGGTCGCTGCCGGAAAGCCGTTCGTCTCGAGACGCAATTCATCCGGCAGTGCCTGATTGTGCAGCCGTGGTGCGCGCATCGCATCCGCCAGTGGCATGCCGAATTCGATCACGTTCAGGATCACCTGACTGGTCGCCGAAATGATGCGTGGACCGCCCGCCGCGCCGGCCACCATCTGCACGCGGCCGTTGGCATCGAGGACCACGGTCGGTGACATCGCCGACAACATCCGCTTGCCCGGCTGGATCGCGTTGGCCTCGCCCTGTACGAGGCCGAACATGTTCGGCTTGCCCGGCTGCACCGCGAAATCATCCATCTCGTCGTTCATCATGAAACCCACGCTGGCCAGGTACACGCCGCTGCCCCACGAGTTGTTCAGGGTCGTCGTCGTGGCCACCGCGCTGCCATCACCGTCCACCACCGAGTAGTGCGTGGTGTGCGTGCCTTCCGTCATCTGCCGTGTCACGGTCGGCGTCGGCGTGGCGCGCGTGCGGTCGATGGACTGGTACAGGCCGCGTGCGTAGGTCTTGCTCGTCAGTTGCGCCATCGGCACCGGCACGAAATCGGGATCGCCAAGCTTGCTGTTGCGATCGATGAATGCGCGCTGATACGCACTGCCCATCAGGTGCAGATAGGCCACGCTGCCAAAGGCCGGCATCTTCGTTTCGTGCTCGATGATATTCATCGTCTCGGCCATCGTGACGCCACCGGACGACGACGGCGGCATGCCGACCAGCGTGTAGTCCCGGTACGTCCACACCAGCGGCTCCCGCCAGCGCGGCGTGTAGCGCGACAGATCCGCCTTCGTGATGATACCGCCCCCGCGCTGTTCTTCAGCCGCGATGCTGTCGGCGATCCAGCCTCGGTAGTAGGCATCGGCGCCGTCGCGAGCGATCGCGTCGAGTGTCCGTGCCAGCGCCGGTTGACGGAATGTCGTGCCAATCGGTGGCGCGCTGTCGTTCGGCAGGAAGACCGCGCGGGCGGCGAAACGCATCAGGAGTGCCCGGCTCCGCGAGATACTGGTGTAGATGCCGCTGTCGATCACGAAGCCATCGCGCGCCATCCGGATGGCCGGCGCCATCACCTGCTGCCGCGTCAGCTTGCCATACTTCGCCTGGGCGGCGACCAGGCCCGCGACCGCGCCCGGCACGCCGCTCGATCGCCAGCCGATGATGCTGCCGTCGGTAGTCCCGTCAGGCTTCAGGTACATGTCCCGGGACGCGGCCAACGGAGCGACTTCGCGGTAGTCGACCACTTCGCGGCGGCCGTCGGCCATCTGGATGACCATGTACCCGCCCCCGCCGATATTGCCAGCTTCGGGCCAGACTACAGCCAGCGCAAAGCCAGTGGCGACGGCGGCGTCGACCGCGTTGCCGCCCAGCTTCATCACTTCAGCCCCAGCCGCGCTGGCCAACGGCGCATTGCTGCTCACCATGCCGTGTTCGGCGAACGTGGCTGGCGCGTTCTTCGCGAACCGCCAGCCGTCAGCGAAGACGACGGGCGTACGACGAACCGAGTCCTCGCGCGCGCCGGCACCGGCGCCAGCGGTCGCACCGGGCGCGTTGCTCGTGACCGGAGAAGGCGTGGTCGAGGGCTGCGGCGCTCGACAGCCGGAAGCCAGCAGCAGAATGGCCACGGAGAGGCACGAGCGTCGGAGAGGTGCAGCGGGAGCCATCGGCTGATCAGCGGAAGGGTGGCAATGCACGGCAGCGCCGGACGCACAGCCTGGCACAGGACAAGTTCAGGGCGCCGTCGAGACCGCCGGCAGAGTATCTTAGCCCAACCCGAAGCTTACCCGGGCACTCGTGAGGCCGACAGCGCGCGTCGATCCCGGGTTTTCGTTGCCTTGCCCTCCGACCACGCTTGTGACCGCCGACACCCCAGCGTTCCGCGACCCGCGGGTCACCGAACAGCGGAATCCCAATTCGGTGGCCATCGATCTTGCGTCACCGCTCGAGATCGTCGACATCATCACGGCTGAAGACGCACGCGTCGTCCCGGCCGTTGCGGCCGTGCGCGAGGCGCTGGCGTCGGCGATTGGCGCCGCAGAACGCGCACTGCTCGCGGGTGGCCGAATCATCTATGCCGGTGCCGGCACATCGGGCCGCCTCGGCGTGTTGGACGCGAGTGAAATCCCCCCGACCTTCGGTGCGAATTTCGGTCTCGTCGTCGGCCTGATCGCCGGTGGTCCGGCCGCGCTCCTCAAAGCGCAGGAAGGCGCGGAAGACAGCCCGGAAGGGGGCGCGCGCGATCTGGATAGCATCGATATCGACGCGCGCGATTTTGTCGTCGGCATCGCGGCCAGCGGTACGACGCCATATGTGCACGGGGCGCTGCGCCGCGCGCGCGCTGTCGGCGCCACAACGGGCATGATTGCATGCACCGCATTGCCGTCCAGCATTCAGGATGCCATCGACATCCCGATCGTGATCGTGGTCGGCCCGGAAGTGGTGACCGGTTCAACGCGCATGAAGTCCGGCACCGCGACCAAGCTCGCACTGAACATCATCAGTACCGGCGCGATGATTCGCATCGGCAAGACCTTCGGCAACCTGATGGTCGATGTGCGCGCGACAAACGCGAAGCTGGTCGATCGCAGCGCGAGGATCGTCGCGGAAGTCTGCGGTCTCGATCGCGCCGCCGCCGAGGCGCTGCTGCAACAGGCTGACGGCGTGGTGAAACGCGCGATCGTGATGCATCTGCTCGGCGCCGACGCGGCGCAGGCTGATGCGGCGTTGACCGCAGCGCTCGGGGTGATTCGTCGCGCCGTCGCGATCGAGCCACCAGCGATGCCGACGGAAGGGGCGTGATGGCGCTCGACATGCCGCTGGCAGATGCACCGATCCTCGTCGGGCTCATGTCCGGCACCTCGCTGGATGGCATCGCGGCGGCCGCCGTCAAGTTCCATCGAACCGCCGACGGAGACCGCCCCGAGCTCCTCGCCTTCGAATCCGTGGCCTACACGGCGGACCAGCGTGCGCGGCTGGCCGCCGGCATGGTCCAGGGCACGGCGCAGGAGTTCTGTCGCCTGCATGTGGACCTTGGCGTCTGGCTCGCGGACGCGGCCGCGCTCGTGATGGCCCGCGCAGGACTCGCCGCGTCCGACGTAGCGGCGGTCGCATCGCACGGTCAGACCCTGTGGCACGAGCCGGGCCACTCGACGTGGCAGATCGGTGATGCTGCCGTCATCGCGGAGCGCCTGCGCATCCGGGTGATTCATGATTTTCGCACGCGCGACGTGGCGGCCCAGGGACAGGGAGCCCCGCTCGTTTCACTCGCCGATCTGCACCTGTTTGCCGCACGCGAGCACTGGCGTGCCCTCCAGAATCTCGGTGGCATCGGGAATGTCACCGTCGTCCCACCCCGGGGCGTCGACCTCCCAGCCCTGGCCTTTGACACCGGGCCGGGGTGCGGTGTGATCGACCGGGTGGTCGCCGCCCTCACGCCCGACCGCCACTTCGACATCGACGGCACCATGGCCGCGGCCGGCCGTCCCGTCGAAGCGGTCCTGGCGCGCCTGCTGTCGGATGAGTGGTATCTGAGGCCGCCGCCGAAGAGCACCGGTCGTGAGAAGTACGATGCGGCCTTCGTGGCCGGCCTGATCGACGCCTGCCGACAGGAGGCTCGTGACGTTACTGATCAGGACGTCGTCGCCACGGCGACTGCCCTCACGGCGCACACGATGGCCGACGGGTATGCCCGATTCGTCCGGAATGATCTGCTCGATGTGGTGCTGTCGGGAGGCGGAGCTCGAAATCCCACCTTGGTTCGCATGATCCGTGATGCCATGCCATTGCGCACGGTGCGTACCTTCGATGAACTCTTTTTTGACGGTGAAGCCAAGGAAGCCGTGGCGTTCGCCTACATCGCATTGCAACACTTACGTGGACTTCCCGGGAATGTGCCGGCGGCGACGGGTGCCGCTGGACCGCGAATCCTCGGGACCCGCACGCTCCCATGACCGGCCACACGTGATCTCATGTTGCCGAGTATCCCGCCGATGCCCGATCGGCGCACACAGAACCTGCCGCCGCCTGAGGGTGGCCGTCGCATGAGCGACGCCGCCTCGCTCTGCATTGCGGCCATTCGCTGGGATTCCTCCCGGGGCTACGGAGACGCGCGCCCGCACATCGACGCGGCGCTGCGGCTTGGTGTCGGCGGCTTCACGCTCTACGGCGGCACGGCCGAGGCGGTGCGCGCGCTGACGCGCGACCTGCAGCAACGCTCGAAGACGCCGCTGCTCATCGGCGCCGACATGGAGCGCGGTGCGGGTCAGCAGTTCGAAGGGTCCACCGGTCTGCCACCTGCGGCCGCGATTGCCTCGCTGCGCGACCGTGACGCGATACGCCGCGCGGCACGGCACATCGCGCGCGAAGCCCGGACCATGGGGGTCAACTGGAACTATGCCCCGGTCGCCGATCTCGACGTCGAGCCGGCAAACCCGGTCGTGAATACGCGCTCGTTCGGTGCGCAGCCCAGCGAAGTCGGCGACTATGTGGCGGAGTGGATCGATGCCTGCCAGAGCGAGGGAGTGCTGGCGTGCGCGAAGCACTTCCCGGGTCATGGTCGCACGATCGACGACTCGCATCTGACACTGCCAGTTGTCAGTACACCGCACTCCGTGCTGATGCAGGACGATCTGCTCCCGTTCCGGTCGGCGATCGATGCCGGTGTCGGTTCAATCATGACCGCGCACGTGGCGTACCCGTCGCTCGATCCGAGCGGGCTGCCTGCAACGCTGTCGCGTGAGATCCTGACCTGGGTACTGCGGCAGCGGTGCGAGTTCGAAAACCTGATCGTCGGCGATTCGATCAACATGCAGGCAGTGTTGCAGGGCATCGATGAAGGCGAGGCCGCTGTCCGCGCGATTCTGGCCGGCTGTGATCTCGTGCTGGCACCAGGCGATCTGCAGAAGACCGTGCAGGCACTGGAGACCGCAGTGGCAGATGGCCGGATCGAACGCGATCGCTTGCGGCTGTCGTTGCGTCGCCGGCTCAAGTGGGCCCAGTGGGTGTCGCCACCCAACGACTATCGCCGGCCCTCAGGCACCGATGTGCTCTGGTGCGCTGGCCTCGCCGATCGTGTGCTGCAAGTCGTGCGTCCACTCACACGCGGTGTCAGGGCACCGGTCGAAGTCTGTTCCTTCGACAGCGACACGCGCGGTGACTACCGCGCGCCGCGCCTTGCACTGATGAACACGCTGCGGACGCTGAGCGTCGATGCCCGTGTCGCCGATCGCTCCGATGGCCCGAGTCGCGGTACTGTCGTCATCACGGCGTTTGGTGATCCGGTGCAGGGGCGTGGCTCGCTCGAGGTCGCGGCACCGGTCCGCGATGGCGCGCTGCAACTGTACGCCGACGCACGTGCGGCCGGGCGCGATGCCGTCATCATCTGGTTCGGGCATCCGCGGCTGGCGAGCGCCTTCGGCGACGACGCACCGCTGCTGGTGGCGTGGAGCGGTGATACCTGCATGCAGGCAGCGGCGGCGCGCTGGTTGGCCAAGCAGCGCGGCTGAGCGCGCACGCGTCGGACCGATCAGGCGCGCCGCAGTGTGAAGAGGGTGATCTCCGGCCGCACGTTCACGCGTAGCTGGATGTTGAACCCCACGCCCCGGCTGATGTAGACTCGCCGACCGTCGTCGAGCGCGATTTCGCCGGAAGTGTAACGTTTGTTCTGGACCGGCATGATCGGTGGTGCGAGAAATGGTGAGCGGCATTGCCCGCCGTGCGTGTGCCCGGAAAGCACCCAGCCGTCATAGCCATTCCATCGCACGCGCTCATCCATGCAGTCCGGGTTGTGATTGAGCACCAGCGACGGAGTCTCACGCGTCCATGACGCGAGCGCCCGCTCCGGCCGTGCGAATGGCGACCAGTAGTCATCGATGCCAATCACAGAAAGTCCGTCGATCTCCATCGCCGCATTGCGCAGCACCGGGATGCCGGCGAGCGACACGCGGTCGATGATCTCCTGCGCGACGCGGTCATCGCGCCACCGGAATCCATAGTCGTGATTGCCGAGAATGGACATCGTGGCCATGCGCCCGCGCGGCATCAGCGGCAGGTGATGCTCGAGCTGCCGCAGTTGTTCAGGGCCGCGCCATGACACCCAGTCACCGGTGTACGCGACGAGATCCGGTCGCAGGGCCGCCCCGGTCCGCCAGACGCGCGTCAGATACTCGTCGCTCACCGGCCCGAGATGCAGGTCGCTCAGCTGCAGCAGCGTCTTCCCGTCCAGTGACGACGGAAGCCGGGCGATCGGGAGGTCCGCACGCGTGACGTCGAGCCAGAACGGCTCGAGCCAGTGTGCATAGCCGATCAGGCCGGCGAGACCTGCGCCAGCCGAGGTGAGAAATGTCCGTCGTTTCATCGTTGCCACCTGAACAGTGCCAGCATCAGCGCTGGACTGTACGCATGACGATCAGCGTGAGCCGAAGTTCCCGAAGCGCCAGATCGCCCAGGCGACGACGACGACGATCGCAAAGATCGTCACATAGAGATACGCCTTGGCCGGATCACGCGGCGGCATGGTGCTGCCGGCGCCACCGGCGCTCGGATTGGCGACGCTTTGCACGCCGAGGGCCGGGGTCGGTGGACGGGTCACCGCCGGGACGGCACCGCTGCGCATCCGGCCGCGCATGCGGTCGAGGGTCGGTGTCCCGCTGTCCGGCAGTGGATAGCTCTGGTGCCCGATGCGGCGCTCAAATTCATCGTGCTCGGGCAGTCCATCGCCAGTGAACTGTGTCACCACCACCGTGATGTTGTCGTGACCGCCGTCGGCGTTGGCCGCCTCGATCAGCTGCGCGCAGGCATCATCCGGTCCGCTGCTCGCAGTGACAATCCGGGCGATGTCCGGCGCCCGGAGATGTGTCGTCAGTCCATCACTGCAGAGCACGAGTGTATCGCCTCGCGCCAACGGCTGTTGCGTGAAATCGGGACGGACCGTGCTGTCAGGGCCGAGGGCCTGCAGAATGATGTTGCGGCGTTCGCTGACTTCAGCCTGATCGGCGGTCATCTCACCCGCTTCGATCAACTGTTGCATCAGCGATTGGTCTTTCGTGATCTGTCGCGCGACGCCGTCGCGCACGATGTACGCGCGGCTGTCACCCACCTGCGCGAGATACAGGGAACTGCCGAAGAGTCCTGCGATGGTGGCCGTCGTTCCCATCCCCGCGTGTTCCGGATGTGCGCCGGCATAGGCGAAGATGCGATGGTTGGCGGTGTCGGCGGCATCACGGATGGTTTCGACAAACGTGTCCGTGTCGCGTCCGACGTTGTTCATCCACCGGGCGCGGAAGGTGTCGAGGACGGCCTCGACTGCCATCTCGCTTGCGATCTCGCCCGCCGCCGCACCACCCATGCCGTCAGCGACCACGAGAACGACACCGCGCAACCCGGCATCGATCACGCCATCCTTCAGCTCCGCATGAGTCTGCCCGGTGGAGAGGTCGAGGAATGCAAACGCATCCTCGTTGTGGTCCCGCGTGATCCCGACATCCGTCAGACCGGCAAGACGCAGCCGCACGCTGGAGCGTGGGATGGGCGTCTCTGACGGCGTGGGGTGGGTCATGACTGGCACAGTCGGCGCGTGAAGAGGGTGGATGCTGCAGCCCTGCCGCGGGTTCGCCCCCTCCGGACGTGACCCGCGTACGGAGAAGCTAGGACGACGCGCATGAGCGGGTCAAATCGGGGGCACCTGACCGCACTATCTTTGATCATGCTACGCGCTCTGCTCCCGTCCGGTTTCGAGTCGTGCCCTGCTGGCACGCTCACGATAGTGCTCGCTTGTGTCGTTGCGACTGGCTGTGCCAGCCGCAGCGTCAGCGGTCCCATCATCGGGTCCGATGTCGCGCCGCCAGTCTGGCCGGCAATCCCCCGCGTCGAGGGTCCGCTGGCGATCCGCGTCCAGTACCCGTCACCAAACTCGCTGATCGCAGCCCGGGACTCGACCTTCCTGCTCGGCTCGGTCAATCACGGTGGTGCGACGCTCTCCGTCAATGGTGCGCCGGTCGCGGTCCAACCGAATGGCGCCTTCCTCGCCTGGGTCGCGATGCCGCCACGCGCGCAGGCACGTTTCGAGTTGGTCGCGACGGTACCGGGCGGCGCGACGGAACGGATGGTGCTGCCGATTCGGCTCCCGGTCCCGCGCCAGACGGTCGATGCCAGCCGACCCCCTTATCTCGACACCGCGAGCATCACGCCGCGGGCCGGAGTCGCGTTCCGCCCGACGGAACCGATCCGTGTCTCAGCGCGCCTCGCGGCCGGAGCGCGTGCGGAGTTCTCGTCCGTTGCCTGCCCGGGTGCCCTCGTGCCGTCCGCGTCGGGCGTGCCATTGCTACCCGCGGAGGGCGGTGAATCGGCGGCTCGGGACGTCGCTGCGGGCGCGCTGCGCTGCGGCGGCAGGCTCACGGTCTTCGGTCCCGGCGATACGGTGCCGGTGGTGCGCCTCGTCGCTGCTGTCGCCGATGGCGATTCCCTTGGCCTGGTCCGCGTCGGGGTCGCGTCGGCCGACACGGATGCGGTCGTGATTGCGAAGCCGATTCCGGGCGGCACCTACAAGTGGTTCATCCTGCCCGGCACCGTGCTGCAGGCCACCGGCCGATCGGGAGATGCGCTGCGCGTGGCGCTCGAGTCCGGGCTCGATGTGTGGGTGGATGCCGACGCAACGACAGCGTTGCCGTCTGGAACCGTCGCACCTCGCCGAACGGTGGGCAACGCGCGCGTCGTCCCGGCGGCAGGTCATGTGGATCTGGTGCTCCCGATGAGCGCGCGTCCCGCCTACCGGGTGGAAGTCGAGGGACGCACGTTGCGATTGACATTGCACGGAACGACCGGCAACACGGACATCATCTGGTTCCAGCGCGCGGACTCCCTGGTGCGCGATGTACAGTGGACGAATGATGCCAACGGCCGCGCAGTCTATTCGGTGCAGCTGGAACGCGATGTCTTCGGGTGGCTGGTCTTCTGGCGCGGTGATGCGTTGGTGCTCCGGCTGCGCCGGCCTCCCGTCGTCGACGGAGCGAATCCGTTGCGTGGCTTGAAGATCGCCGTGGACCCTGGACATCCGCCGGCCGGGTCGACGGGTCCGACCGGACTCTATGAGGGTGTCGCCACGCTGGCGATCGGTGAGCGGGTGCAGCGGCTGCTGGCGGCGCGTGGTGCGGTACCGATCATGCTGCGCACGTCGTCGGCGCCGGTGCCGCTGGGGGATCGGCCGGTGATGGCCCGCCGCGCCGATGCGGTGGCTTTTGTATCAATTCATCTCAATGCCAAGCCGGATGGGGTGAATCCGTCGCTCGACAACGGCAGTGGGACGTACTACTTCCAGCCGCTGAGCGCGGGGTTGGCGCGAGCGATTCAGGCGCGCCTGCTGGTGCGGCTCGGACTGAACGACGAAGGCACGTGGTTCGACAACCTTGCCGTGGTGCGCGGGGCGTGGATGCCGAGTGTGCTGGTCGAAGGGGCGTACGTCATCGTTCCCGAGCAGGAAGCCGCGTTGCGAACGCCGGAGTTTCAGGAGGCGTATGCGCTCGCCATCGTCGAAGGGCTCGAGGCGTGGTTCCGCACGCTCGCGCCGGGGGGAACGCGACCGTGAGCGAGCCACCGGCGTTTCGTGGTCCGCCGGAGGTCGCGGCGACGGCGTTCGTGCATCCGCGGGCGTCGGTGTGCGGCACCGTACGGCTTGGCGAGGATGTGAGCGTCTGGGGTGGAGCCGTGATCCGTGGGGACACCGAACAGATCACGATCGGCGCCGGATCCAATATTCAGGACCTGACGATGGTCCATGCCGACCCCGGCGTGCCCACCGTGGTCGGTGCCCGGGTGACCGTCGGTCACCGGGCGATTCTGCACGGGTGCACCATCGAGGATGACGTCCTGATCGGCATGGGCGCGATTCTGCTGAACCGCTGCCATGTCGGCCCGGGGAGCATCATCGGCGCGGGGGCGTTGGTGGCCGAGGATGTCGTGATTCCGCCGAACTCCCTCGTGCTCGGTGTGCCGGGCAAGGTGGTCAGGGGCACCACCGAGGCGGAGCGGGCCAGGACGGCACGATCCGGCGCGACGTATCAGCGCCTCGCGGGAGAGCACCGCGACGGCCGGGTGCTGGAGCATCCCTCCTTGTAACGGATTGGTGAGCAGGCGGGCCGTTGGCGGCTCGGCACGGGGCGTTCTGCCGGGCTTGCCTGGTTGCACGCCACTGGTGTCCGGCCGGCGGCGCGTACGCGAGGTCGCCCCTCACGTGCCGCCGGGCAATGTCCACTCGTCTTGACCAGTGTGGACCAGTGTGGACGATGTGGAACGGCCCGGCCGGTTGCCAGCGCGGTGACCGCGATGGCGTGTTAAGACGTTGTTAGATAATACGTTACCAATGATTAGTTCTGATTCATGATTCGTCCGTTTCGGTGATCCAGGGCCGTTCGGAGGCCCGGTACCGTGACCCTGAAACAGTACAATTGTGATCTTGGACGCGCTAAACTGTTGCTCCGGTACGCCTTTGCGAGACGCTGGCGCGGACTCACGAAGGGCCGTACTGTCCTGCTCCGCGCTGGTTGCCGGTCTGTTTCGGTCGTGTCACGCCGCGCTCCGTCGTTTCTTCACCCCGCCGTACCACGTCGAGTCAGGGCCCGCAGCAGGCGAGTCGTCGGATCGCTGCGGGACCGTTCGTGTCTCTGTTGATGAGGCGCGGACGACGTGGAGGGGTAACAGGAAGGATGGGGTTGGGTGACACGACGTAAGTGGGCGGTTCCACCGGCAGCGCAGGCGGGCTCACATGCAGGATCCGAAATCGCAGGACCAACCACCCGTGGGGACAGATATGGCGACAGTGCTTTACCCGGAATCCCTGACGTCGCAGATGACGTCGACCGCAGACAAAGCAGTGAAGAAGCGTGACGGCCGGACGGCCGACTGGGATCCTGAGCGGATCGTGCGGGCGATCGCGCTCGCCTTCTTCGCGGCGCGCAACAAGGGCGCCGACAACCCGAACCGGGACAATCAGGCCAAGCACTACGGGCTGAGCCTGATGGATCACGCCGATGTGCTGCGGATCGCCGGCATGGTGACCAATACGGTCGAGCTGCGCGCGACGCGGGGCGTGCGGCCGTCAGTCGAAGAGATTCAGGACATCGTCGAGATGATGATCGCCGGCGCCGGCTTCTTCGACGTCGCGAAGGGGTACGTGCTCTATCGCGCCAAGAAGTCCGAGGCGCGCATCGCCAAGCATGGCGTCAGCGGCATCAGCGATTACATCGCGATGTCGAAGTACGCCCGGTACCGCGAGGACCTGGGCCGTCGCGAACTCTGGCCCGAAGCCGCCAAGCGGGTGTTCGACATGCACCGCTCGCGGTTCTCAGCGCTGCTCGAGAACGAGGTCTTCGGCCTCGATCGCACCCTCGGTCAGATGATCGATACTGCGGAAGCAGCCGTCCGCGATCGGCAGGCGCTGCCAAGCATGCGCTCCATGCAGTTCGGTGGTGACGCCATCGAAGTGAACAACGCGCGCATGTACAACTGCACATTCGGGCACATCGACAACGTCAAGAAGTTCAGCGAAGCGCTCTGGCTGCTGCTCAGCGGCACCGGTGTGGGCTTCAGCGTGCAGAAGCAGCACGTCACCCGCCTGGCGCCGTTCCCGCTGCGCGCGAACGCCGAAGATCTGCCGGTGCGGCACTTCACCATCCCGGATACGATCGAGGGGTGGTCGGACGCGATGCATCAGCTGGTGACGAGCTACTACGACGCCACCTACGTCGAGTTCGACTTCTCCGAAATCCGTGCCAAGGGCGCCGTGCTGCGCACCAGCGGCGGGCGTGCCCCTGGGCACCAGCCGCTGAAGAAGGCGCTGGAGAAGATTCGCGGTGTGCTTGACGCCATCCCGGGCCGGAAGATGCGCCCGATCGAGGCCTACGACATCCTCATGCTCGCCGCCAGCGCGGTGATCAGCGGTGGTATCCGTCGCTCGGCCACCATTGCGCTGTTCAGCGCCGATGATGAGGAGATGGTCAACGCCAAGACCGGCGAATGGTGGAAGCACAACCCGCAGCGCCAGCACAGCAACAACAGCGCGATGCTGGTGCGGAGCGACGCCACCAAGGAAGAGTTCATGGCGCTCTTCAACGCCATCCGTCAGTTCGGCGAGCCGGGCTTCTACTTCACCGAGAGCGCCGAATACGGCGCGAACCCGTGTGTGGAAATCGGACTGGCACCGACGCTCGTCGTCGACGAAACGGTGATGGGCAAGCTGATGAAGTACGGCTACAACCAGACCGTAGGCATCGGCGACACGATCAGTGGCTGGCAGCACTGCAACCTGACCACGATCAACGGTCGCGTGTGCGAAACGCCGGAGAAGTTCTACGAGCTCTGCACCGTGGCCGCCACCATCGGCACGCTGCAGGCCGCCTA
Source organism: Gemmatimonadaceae bacterium (assembly GCA_031423355.1). GTDB lineage: Bacteria > Gemmatimonadota > Gemmatimonadetes > Gemmatimonadales > Gemmatimonadaceae > JACMLX01. The sequence continues at coordinate 12,540 of JANPFJ010000254.1, forward strand.
CACCGAGATGAGCTACCTCGGCCCGATCACGCGCGTGATCAATGAGCGCGAGTCTCTGCTCGGCGTGAGCATCTGCGGCATCCTCGAGCGCCCCGAAGTGCTCCTCAACCCCACCGTGCTGCGGAAGGGCGCCGAGACCTGCGTGATGACGAATCGCTCGGTGGCGGAAGCGATCGGGATCCAGCCGGCGGCGCGCGTCACCTGCGTGAAGCCGGAAGGCACCGCCAGCCTGCTGCTCGGCACCGCCAGCGGCATCCACCCGCATCATGCCAAGCGGTACTTCCGTCGCGTGCAGGCGGCGCGGACGGAACCCGTGTTCAACTTCTTCAAGTCGTGGAATCCGCAGATGACCGAGGTGTACGGCATGAAGGCCGACACCACCGACGTCATCACCTTCCCCGTAGAAGCCCCCGAGGGCGCGATCCTCAAGAAGGACATCAACGCGCTGCAGTTCCTCGACATGGTGAAGCTGGTGCAGGAGAACTGGGTGGTGCCGGGCACGGCGCACGAGAAGTACAACCCGGGGCTCCGTCACAACGTCAGCAATACCGTCACGGTGCGCGAGAACGAATGGGAGCAGGTGGCCGATTTCATCTGGGAGAACCGCGCCTACTTCACCGGCGTGAGCCTGCTCGCCGCCAGCGGTGACAAGGACTACCAGCAGGCGCCGAACGAGGAAGTGACCACGGCGGCCGACATCGCGAAGTGGAATGCGCTGACGTACGAGCCGGTGAACTACGCGCTCATGAGCGAGGCGGCGGACTACACGTCGCTGAAGGAGACGGTCGCTTGTGCCGGCGGGGCCTGCGAGATCATCTGATCGGCAGGTGGTAGCTGTGAAGCAGTGAACGCGGGGGCTCCAGGTGCTGGGGCCCCCGCGCTGCATCAAACACACTCCGCAGCGACTCGCCCGTAGCTCAGCCCACTGCTCTCGAGCCCGGTGTCGATGGCCCGCAGACGCCCGGCCCGCGCCGAGGCGACCCTTGCGTAGCACACGGATTGAAACGTATTAGTACGATGATGACATCATCCATGAGATTGGGGAGGCATCGCCTCTGTTGCATGGCAGCCGTCGCAGCCTTCCTTGCTCACGCCTCGCCGATCGACGCTCAGGCGACGGCCACCGATGCGCTTCTGCCGAGTTGCCCTGTCGGTCGGACACCGCTGATCGATACCACCCAGGTGGTCGTGGTCCTCGAGCCCGCGAGAGCATTCCTCGACTCGGCGTACTCCGACGCGCAACGGCTGCAGATCAGCTATTACGCCGATGCAATCGCGCGACGATTCGTGCCCCCCGAGAGTCTGGGCGAGATCCCGACACTGGTCGATCTGCCGGCGTACTACACCGATGGCGAGGATGACGGAAGTCGGAGCGTCCTTGGTGGCAGGCTGGTGCTGATCGTCACACGCAGGGGCCGCGTCACGCTGGCGTGGGAGTACCACCCGTTGGCCAGACCACTGGCGCAGGCCGTGGTGCGGGCGGCGCAACTCGCCGACAGCGCGGGTGATTTCGAAGGCATCATGCGACCCGACGACAAGAAGTCCGATGACACTCTGGCGATCGACGTGCGCTCGCGCCTCGAGGAAGGCACGCCACAGTTCCCGCTTATGCGTGCGCGCGTGGCGGGTTATCGGGGACAGACGCTTGCGATGGTCTCGAAAGCAGGACGGCTGGAGTACCCGCAGTCCGCGGCGCGTCAACGTGTCGGAACGAAGGGCGAAGTACGCTTCGTGGTCGGCACCGATGGCCACGCAGTGGCGGCGTATACTCAGGTCACGCGCGCAGGCTGGCGCGACTTCGTTCAGCCGATGCGAAAGGCGATCATCGGCACCGAATTCATCCCGGCCACCAGTGGCGGATGCAAAGTGCCGGCATTGGCGCGGCAGCGCTTCAGCTTCACGATTTCACGGTAGCCTCCGTCGCGGTCGCCCGCGGCCATGCATCTCTCAGGACGCAGATGACGTTCCCCGATCACTTTTCATCCGTTGCGGCGCAATACGTCGCCAGTCGCCCGCGCTATCCCGACGCGCTGTTCGCCTTTCTCGCAAAAGCGAGCCCCTCGCGCCGTCGCGTGTGGGATGCCGGCTGCGGCTCGGGGCAGGCAAGCATCGGACTGGCTGCACACTTTGATCGAGTGGTTGCGACTGATGCCAGCGCGTCGCAGATCGCGAGTGCCGAGCCACATAGACGGATCGAATACAGCGTCGCCGCAGGTTCGAATGCGGTGCTGGCCGATCACTCGATCGACCTCGTCACGGTGGCGCAGGCGCTGCACTGGTTTGACCGGCCTGCCTTTTACGCTGACGTTGCGCGCGTACTCAAGCCGAACGGCCTTCTGGCCGTCTGGACGTACGGACTGACGACGATTGCGCCGGAGATTGACCCCGTGGTTATGACCTGGTACCACAATACACTCGGCCCGTACTGGCCGTCGGAGCGGCAACTCGTCGAGGATCACTACCGTGACATCGGCTTTCCTTACCCGCAATTGCCGGTGCCGGAAATGACGATGACAGCGCGCTGGACCCGCGATCAGTTTGTGGCGTATCTCGGGACATGGTCAGCGGTCAGGGAATTCTCGGTGCGTGACGGAGGGGACGCACTGAGCCTCGTCGCGCCGGAACTCGTCCGCAGCTGGCCGCAGAACGAAGCACGCGAGGTGTCCTGGCCGTTGACGCTGCTCGTTGGGGGCCCGTCGCGCTGACGCTTGCGGCCGGGCGCGCGAGGCTCGTTCTTCCTTGGAGCCTGTTGCCACGCGGCAGAGATCGTACCCCGCAGACGGAGACGCGTGTGACACTTCCCGGTCGATCACGCAAGACGAGGCAGTCTCGATGACATCGTGGACCGACATGCGCTCCGTCAGGTCACTCCTGCTGATCTCGACGCTGGCAGCGCCCGCATTCGCACAACCACAACGCACGGAGCGCTTTGCGGATTGGACGCGACCGGTGTATCCGGCCCAGGAGTACGCGGCCCGTCATGCGCGCGCGATCGCGCTGCTCGGTGCGAACGACGTGCTGCTCGTGCCGAGCGCCGAGGGCACGAGTGGGGGAGAGACGTTCAGGCAGCACGACGATTTCGAGTACTTCACCGGGCTCGAGATTCCACGATCGATTCTGGTGATTGACGGTCGGCTGAAGCAGACACGGTTGTTTGTACCGACGAGGGACCCGAGGTTTGAGAACAGCGCACGCCCGAATGACTTCCCGGGCCGCACGCTCGCCGCAGATCCCGCGCTCCGTGCGATGACTGACGTCGATGCGGTGTTGGGAGACAGCGCCCTCGCATCGTATCTGTCTGATATCGTGGCGCGCGGCGCTCGAGTCCTGATCAACACCGGAAGGGCAGGGGCCCTTGGCGGCGGGGCTCCATCGTCATTTCTCGCACCCGCCGCCGGTGACCTGCTGATCGCGCACCTGCAGCGGGTGCTTCCGAGCGTGTCACCGCAGAACGCGTTTGTGCTGATGGCACAATTGCGGATGATCAAGTCGGAGCGGGAGATTGCCACGATGCGCACCGCCGCGAGTGTGACCGCTGCCGCGATCGAGCGTGGCGCAGCCCTCGTGCGGCCAGGCGTCGACGAACGGTCATTGACCGGAGCATTCACCGCTGACTGCATGGCGCTTGGTGCACAGCGTGACGCCTTCACCCCGATCATCAAGTCCGGCGAGAACTCCCTCTGGCCGTGGCGCATCCTCGGGGCGCACTACAACCGACGGAATCGCCAGATGCGCGCTGGAGAGTTGGTCGTCTACGATGTTGGATGCGAACTCGACCACTATGCCAGCGATGTGGGTCGGACATTTCCTGTCGGCGGCCGATTCACGGCGCGCCAGCGCGAACTGGTCGAAATGGTGCGACTGATCTCCGATGCAGTGATCGCCGCCGCGAGGCCCGGCATCACGCTGGCCGACCTCCAACGCGTGGCCGTGGCGGCGATTCCCGTTGCGGCCCGACCGTACATGCAGGCACCGCTGTACTTTGGGCACCATCTGGGCCTCGATTCCGGTGATCCCGCGCTCCCCGACGCGCCGCTGGCGGCGGGCATGATCTTCACGATCGAGCCTTGGTACTACAACCACGACGCCCGGATCGCGGTCTTCATCGAGGACGAGATCCTGATCACGGCGTCGGGGAGCGAGAACCTCACGGCCGGGCTCCCGCGAGACGCCGCTGGCCTCGAGCGACTCCGGGCTGGCAAGCGCGCGCCTCGCGGAGCAGGGGTTCTCCAGCGTTGACGGCTTGCGCACCGTAGCGCCTGAGTCGTGATTCTACCGACGACTCGCGGCGTCGTAGCCGCCCAGAGCATCCTGCCCCACCCACGGAGATCCCGGGTGGCGGGGCCCCCGTACTGCGTTAGCGGCCGCTCCGACGTCAATGCCGGTCGGAAGCCGGCCCTGGCATGGTGACTTCCTGCCCCAGGTCGCCAGAGCCGATGCCCCTCTGTCCACCGCGAACCGCTGCCCGACAACAGGCGGTGAGCTTGCTGACCGCTTGCTCGATGGACGCGCGGTCGCCGTCGGCGCGGGACGCCTGTTCCGCGTCCCGCGCTGCCTGACTGATGGACGGATAGCCATATCCCCCCGCCGCGCCCTTGAGTTGGTGACACACCGCGGAGAGCGCCGGCCAATCCCGGGCCGCGTACGTTCGTTCGATGACGAGGACGCGGTCGGCGAGGGCCGTGACAAACTCCCGGACCACATCAGCCATGTCAGGATCGTCCGCCAGCTCACTCGTCAGCACGTCGCTCGGACGCTCGGCGGCAATCGCCGCTGCGTGTGGCGGAGCCGGGCTCGTCGCCGTCGAGAGATCGGTGTCGATCTCGCTGTGGTCGTCGAGCCCGTGCGATCCACCAAGGGAGTCCGGGAAGATCTCGACGGCGATGCTCACACCGCCCAGCCATCGCTTACACGTTCTCAGCAGCAGCAACTTGTCGATCGGCTTGACGGCATAGTCGTCGCACCCTGCTTCGAGACACTTGCGGCGATCCTCCGCCATGGCGTGCGCCGTCAGCGCGACGATCGGAATCGTGGAGCCAGACTTCCGGAGCGTCCGCGCCAGTGTGTAACCGTCCATTTCCGGCATCTGCATGTCCGAGACGAGCAGGTCGAACGGCGTCCCCGCGCGTTCGGCAGCGCGCAGTTGTTCAAGGGCGAGGGCGCCGTTGGCTGCGACGGTGACCTCTGCGCCCGCCTTGCCAAGATGGAACGAGATCAGTCGTTGATTGTCCTCGCCGTCCTCGGCGAGCAGGATGCGTCCATGCAGGCGGATGACCTCACCCCGCACCGACGGCATTCCGGCCGACGAGTCCAACTTGCACGCATCGAGGTTGTGCACCAGCGCACTGTCCTCGAGTGGAAACAACGGCAGTTCGAGCACGAACCGCGATCCGCGGCCGGGTGCCGTGAAGTCGAGCGACACCTGGCCACCCATCATCACCGCGAGGCGACGAGCAATGGTGAGACCGAGTCCGGAGCCGCCGTGCTTGCGCGTGACGGACGCATCGGCCTGCATGAAGGGTTGGAACAGGTTCGCCGCCTGCGCCTCGGTCATGCCGGGACCCGTGTCTTCGACTTCGATACGCAGCATCGGCTGCTGCTGGCGCATGACGACGAGCGCGCGGATGTCGATGCGTCCAGTATCCGTGAACTTGGCGGCATTGCCGACGAGGTTCATGAGGATCTGACGCAGGCGTGTCGGATCGCTCAGGATGCGGCCGGGAATCGCCGTAGTCAGTGTCGACTGCAGGATGACGCCCTTGGAGGCCGCGCGTGGTCGCATGAGACTGTCCACGTCGAAGAGCAATCGTGGCAGCTCCGTCTCCACCTGCTCGATGACGAGCTTGTCGGCCTCGATCTTGGTGAGATCGAGAATGTCGTTGATGACCGCGAGCAGGTGCTCGCCCGCCCGACGGATCGTGTCGAGTGCGCCGGTCCCGCGTTCGTTGGGGCCGGCGGCGACGGATTCTTCGCGCAGGATGTCCGTGTAGCCGAGAATCGCGGTGAGGGGCGTGCGGATTTCGTGGCTCATGTTGGCCAGGAATTCACTCTTGGCCTGATTGGCCATTTTCGCCTGCACCGCCATGTCGTTCGATCGGGCGGTGGCCAATTCGAGGACGCGATTGGTCTCCAGGAGGCGGATGTTCGCGTCTACCACAGCCTGACGCGCGTGCTTCAGGTCGGCCTCGCGCTCCACTTCAGCGGTGACGTCCGTGACCGTACCGAACATCCCGGTGACGGTGCCGTCGTCCGCGAGTCGCGCGCGGCCCTCGCCGCGCACGTATCGGATCTCGGGATCGCCGTCGCTCGTGCGCAGGATCAACGAGTAGGGGTGGGCGAACTGCGCGGTACGCGCGACAGCCTCCTGGAGCAGCTGCGCGCTCTCGCTGTCGTAGTCGGACAGCATGCCGGCGTAGTCCGGTGGCCCATCCGCCTCGATGCGACCGAACAGTCGATACGCTTGCTTCGACCATTCGATCGCGCCGGTTGCCAGCTCGAAGGACCAACTGCCCATGCGGGCCACGTGCTGCGCCTCCTCGAGCAGTGTGGACGAGCGCTGGCCGCGTGCCTCGGCTTCCTTCTGCGCGGTGACGTCGAAGCGCACGGAGACGTACTTCTCCACCTTGCCGTCGCCGTTGAGGTGCGGCGCGATGGTGCTGTCCACCCAGTAGAGCGAGCCGTCCTTGCGCCGGTTGCACACTTCGCCGCGCCACGGCCGTCCCTTGCTGATCGTACGCCAGACGTTCGCCCAGAACGCCTTGCCGTGTGTGCCCGAGTTGAGCATGCTATGGTCGTGCCCGAGCAACTCGTCCCGTGAGTAGCCGCTGATCCGGCAGAAGCCCGCATTGATGTCGATGATGCGTCCGCTGCGATCGGCGACGGACAGAATCGAGTGTTCGTCGAGGGCGGCGCGGAGTGCGCTGACTTCGCGCAGCGCGGCCTCGGCGTCATGTCGGGCGACCTGCAACTGGGTTTCCGACTGTTTCTGTGATTCGATGTCCTGAATCGATCCGGCGAGACGCACGGCGCGGCCGGACGCATTCCGCTGCGCCTTGCAGCGCATGCGGAACCAGCGGTACTCCCCGCTGAGCAATCGCAGCCGAAGCTCGAGGTCGAACGGCGTGTCCAGCTTGATCAGCGAGTCCAGCGCGAAAAGGGTACGCGCGCTGTCCGTGGGGTGCAGACTGGCGCGGAACGTTTCGAGCGTGACCGTGCCGCGCGACTCGTGGTCGAGCGCGCCCAGGAGCGACCAGAACCGTGGGGAGCACCACACATCGGCGTCGCCGACGGTCCAGTCCCACAGTCCGTCGCTCGTCCCCGCCACGGCCGCTTCGAAGCGATCCTGCACCGCGGCCACACGGGTTTCCATTTCCTTCGCGGCGGTGATGTCCACGTTGGCGCCGACCATGCGCATCGGCCGGCCATCGACGTCCCGCTCCGTGACCCGACCGGCGGCGAGCACCCACGAAATCGCGCCATCCTTGCGGCGCATGCGGTGCTCGCAACGGAATTCCGCTGACCGACCCTCGAAGTGCTGGCCAAGCGTCGAGGACACCAGCGCGCTGTCGTCCGGGTGCACGATGCCTTCGAACGCGCTGATGTGTGGTGCGAGCTCGGCCGGTGCGTAGCCAAGCATCTCGGCGAAGTGGGCATTGTAGCTGGCCTGCCCGCTCGGTACATGGACGTCCCAGGTGCCCAGGCCGGCGCCCGAAATCACGAGATCCATCCGATTGCGCTGATCCAATCGTTCGGTGACGTCGCTGAAACTGCCGACGACCGACGTGACCTCACCGCGCTGATTGCGCAGCGCGGCCGTACTCACCGAAATCCAGCGCCGGGAACCATCGGGCTGACGGATGCCATGCACGAATTCGCGCTGCGCCTCACCTGTCAGGAGGGTGACCATCGCCGGCAGTTCATCACTCGGCATAGCGGTGCCATCCTGCCGAATGTTGGCCCAGTTCGGATCGATCGCGGTGCGCCCGCGGAGCTGGTCGCCGGTGAGGCCCAGAATACGTTCGGCTGCCTGGTTCCAGTCGATGATCACGCCGTCGGTCCCAACGAGTACGACGCCTTCGCTGACCGTCTCGAGAATCATCGAGAGGCGCTCGCGCTGTGCAACCTGCTCGCTGATGTCGGTCTCGATCGCGACAAAGCCGCTCAGCGCGCCGGTATCGTCGTGAATCGGTTGGATGTCGAGATCGAGCCAGTAGTCATTGCCCATCTTGTGGCGATTGATGAGCTCGCCGCGAAAACCCTTGCCCTCATTGAGCGCCGCGCGAATTCGCGTGATCGTGTCCGGATCGGTACTCTCGCATTGCAACAACGCACCGGGCGACTTGCCGATCGCCTCCGCAGCGCTGTAGCCGGTACAACGTGTGAATCCCTCGTTGACCCACGTGATGCGCCGGTCCCTGTCGGTGAAGACGACGGCGTTCGTGGTGCGTTGCGCCGCCAAGGACAGGCGCTCCATCTCCGCGGTGCTTCGCGCCGCGGCGTGGTGTTGCCGTCTCACAAGGCGCACGACCGGCTCGACAACCACCAACGAAACGAGCACGAGCAGGAACATGAAGAAAACGCGCTCGAGGATGGCGCGGCGCATCGACTCTCGGTTCTGGAGATCGGCGGTGTTCTGCAGCAGGTCGACGACCAGGTTCGCTCGTAGGAGGACGGAGTCGGCGAGCGCAGTCGCTTTCGCCTGGTCTCTCGGGATGTCGCCGCTCGCGGCCGCGAACGCGACCAGGTTGCGCCCCGGAACCTCGCCATGCTCGAGCGCCCGCTGCACGTCCACAAAGTGCCCTGCACGTTTCGCCACGAGTGAGTCGACGGCGCTGCGAATCGACGCTCGTTCCCGCTCCATGGTGTTGGTCAGGAGGGCCAATCGGTTCCGGTCTGGTGCCGAGGCCTCGAACTCTCGCGCCACCGCCTGACTCAGGAAGCGTTGACGACCGGCGAGGTTGATCAGCCTCGGCGTAGCCGCCGCCTGACGGATGGAATCGACTCGCGCGACCGTCGACAGCACCAACGTGACGAGGAGCACGGCGATTGCGCCGTGAATCGCGAGGCGCACGCGCTTGTGCGGGCTGTGTTTCACGGCGCCGAGCGGCGACCCAAGCCTGGCCTCGGCCCGACGTCGGTAGAAGATCCAGGCGAACAGCGGCGCCGAGAACAGCGTCAAGGCCGCCGCATCGACGAACCCGGCGCCCCTTCCGGCCTCGAAATGCGCTCCTTCGACGGCGTAGTGGACAGCGACTTCGAGCGCGAACTGGGCGAGTACGAGTACGAGCGCGTCGATCCACCAGCGGGACGCGCGCACTGGCGTGGAGGGCGTCTCGTGGGACGACGGAACTGCAGACATCAAATGCCGGCGCAAGTCGAGAGGGCGGAGACAGAGGGGGCGCAACATCTACCTGTGTCGTCATCCGGCGAACTCGACTTGAGCGTCGCGGGTGGAATCAATTCACGATACGGTCGTTCGGATGGGGATCGCATCCCGGATCTGCTCCGGCTGGTCGTCGACAGCGCCGGTCAGTTGGGCCTGGTCCTCGTCGACCGAACCGATCGCGAGGCAAAGCCATGCGGCGGTGAACGCAGTGGCTGTGGGTGGCGGGGCCTCCATGCTGTGCTATCTGCCGCTCCGACGTCGATGCCGGTCGGACGCCGGCAGATTCACGGTGACTCCCAGCCCCCGGTCGCCAGACCTGATGCCCCAGCGCCCACCGCGATGGCCTCGGCGACCGCCGTGTCGTCACTGTCGCAATTGCGCTGTTGAACGGTCCATGCAAGTTCGAGGACCGCAATGATCTCGTACCCGGTCAGCACGAAGCCGCGCAGAGAAGACAAACTCACGGCCGTGGGCACCGGCTTCATGCTCCCACGACAGATTCCGGCGTCGGCGTGGCCGCGCACGGCCAAAGGCGAGATCGACCGCCGCAGCGTGTCGCTCTGCGCCGGCAGTCTGTAGGGGTGGTGCGGCGCGGCCGTCCGGGTGGATCCCAGCGTTGACGGCTTGCGCGACGTAACGCTTGAGTCGTGATTCTGCGCACGACTCGCGGCACCGTCGCCGCCCCCAGCATCCTGCCCCACCCAAGGAGATCCCGCGTGACGTTCACGCTTCCGCGATCCGATGCCTCGCGCATCGCAGCGCTCGCCATGCTCGGCCTGCTGCCGATGGCGCTCGACGCGCAGGCGGCCCGGCCGGCCTCCCGCACCACGCCAGTCCGCCGTGAGGTGCCCCCGGCACCGACGGGCCCGATGACCTTCGACTCCACCGCCTTCACGGCGCTCAAGTGGCGCGAAGTGGGTCCAGCCCGCGGCGGCCGATCGGTGGCGGCCATCGGCTCGGTTCAGCGCCCGAACGAATACTGGATGGGCACCACCGGCGGCGGTGTGTTCAAGACCACCGACGGCGGCCAGAACTGGGCGGCCACGACTGACAACTACTTCGGCGGCACGATCGGCGCCATCGCGGTCGACCCGCAGAACGCCGATGTGGTCTGGGTCGGCGGCGGCGAGACCGACATCCGCGGCAATACCGCCGGCGGCGACGGTCTCTGGAAGACGCTCGACGCCGGCAAGACATGGACACGCCTCGGCTTCCGTGACGAGCATATCGCGGCCATCCGCATTCATCCGACGAACAAGGACATCGCCTGGTTCGCAGTCTTCGGCAATCCGTTCAAGGCCAGCACCGAGCGGGGCGTCTACAAGACCGTCGATGGCGGCAAGACCTTCACCAAGGTGTTGTTCGTCAACGACTCCACCGGCGCCATCGACATCCAGCTCGATCCGTCGAACCCCGACATCATGTACGCCGCCACCTGGCAGGCGTGGCGCACATCGTGGGCGATGTCGTCGGGCGGCATGGGGAGCGGCATCTACAAGTCGCTCGACGGTGGCGCGACCTGGACGAACCTGACGCGCACGGCGACGGGGCTTCCGGCTGGTGTGATCGGCAAGATCGGTCTCGCCGTGTCACCGGTGAAGCCGAGCCGCGTGTGGGCAATCATCGAGCACGACTCGGGTGGTGTGTACCGCTCGGATGATGCAGGCGCAACGTGGAGCTACATCAACCGCGAACGCAAGCTGCGGCAGCGGGCGTGGTACTACTCGAACATCGTTGCCGATCCCAAGGATACCAACGTCATCTACGCGCTCAATGTCGGCTTCTATCGCTCGCGCGACGGTGGCAAGACGTTCCGCGAGCCGATCAACGTGCCGCATGGCGACAACCATGACCTCTGGATTGCGCCGAACGATCCGATGCGCATGATCGAAGCGAACGACGGCGGTGCCACGGTGAGCACGAACGGCGGCAAGAACTGGACGGAGCTCGACTTCCCGACGGCGCAGTGGTATCACGTCGACGCCAGCAACGACTATCCATACCAGATCTGTGGTGCACAGCAGGACAACTCGACGCTCTGCGGACCGAGTCGCGGACCGGGTCGTGTCAGTCTCAGTGATTGGAAGGATGCCGGCGGCGGCGAATCGGGCTATGTCACACCGCACCCGACCAAGCCGTGGATCGTGTTCGCCGGCAGCTACGGTGGACTGCTGACGCGCAAGGACATGCGCACGGGCTTCACGCGTGACATCACGGTGTACCCGGTCAACCCGATGGGGTATTCGTCCAAGGACATCGCGGTGCGATTCCAGTGGACCTTCCCGATCGTGTTCTCGCGCCACAATCCGAACGTGGTGTACGCGGCCGGCTCCAAACTCTTCCGCTCGACCAACGAAGGGGAAAGCTGGACGGAAGTCTCGCCGGAACTGGCGCGACGTGATCCGAAGACGATGGATGCCTCGGGTGGCCCCATCACGAAAGACCAGACGGGCGTCGAGACGTATGCATTGATCTTTGCCTTCGACGAATCACCGGTGCAGCCAGGCCTGCTCTGGGTCGGCACTGATGATGGGCTGGTGTGGATCTCGAAGAACAGCGGTGGGTCGTGGGAGAATGTGACCCCGCCGGATATCGGTGATTTCACTCGCGTCTCGATCATCGAGCCGAGCCACTTCGCGGCAGGCACGGCGTACATCGCGGCCAATCGCTCTCAGCTTGGCGACAAGCGCCCGATCGTCTACAAGACGACTGATTTCGGCAAGACGTGGACGAAGATCGTCACCGGCATCAACGATGAACACTTCCTTCGCGTGGTGCGCGAGGATCCAACCCGTCGCGGGCTGCTCTACGCGGGCACTGAGCGCGGTGTGTATGCGTCGTTCGACGACGGCATGAACTGGACATCACTGCGCCGCAACCTGCCGATGGTGCCGGTGCACGACATCAAGGTCAAGGACAATGACATCATCCTGGCCACGCACGGCCGCGGCTTCTGGGTGATGGACAACGTCACTCCCCTGCGCCAGCTGACGCCGCCGGTCGTGGCATCGTCGGCGCACCTGTTCAAGCCGGATGATGCGTGGCGCACGGAGTGGGGCGGAGGATTCTTCGCCATGCTGCAGGAGCTGATGGGTGGCGGCGGAGCGCTTGGTGCCAACCCGCCTGGTGGTGCACGCTTCCAGTACTGGCTCAAGGATCCGAACCAGACGGTGAAGTTCGAGTTCCTCGATGCGACGGGCAAAGTCATCAACGGCTTCACCAGCGATCAGGATCCGGAGACGGCGGCCGACTCGGTGCGGCAGGAAGGGATCAAGGCCGGGCTGATCGATTCCCTCGTCACCAAGGCCGGCTACGCGCGCGACTCGGCGGTGAAGGCGATCACCGCCCGATTCGCCAATCCGGCGGCCGCCATGGCGGGCATGGACATCGAGGAGCTGTTCTCTCGCGCGCCGCGCCCGGTGCGTGTGCCGAACAAGGTTGGCATCAACAGCTTTGGCTGGAACATGCGCTACCCGGATGCCGCGCGTTTTGATGGCATGATCATGTGGTCGGGGTCGACCACCGGCCCAATGGCACCCCCGGGCGCTTACAGCGTCCGGATGACGGCTGGCTCCACCACGCAGACCTATCCGTTCCGCCTCAAGAAGGATCCGCGCAGCGATGCATCGGATGCCGACCTGCTGGCGCAGTTCAAGATGCTGCTCGCGATCCGTGATCGGACGACGGATGCGAACATGGCCGTTCGCACGGTGCGCAACATGCGGTGGCAGGTGGCGGATCGGGCACCGAAGCTGACGGGTCAGCCGTCGGTCGAGTTCCGCGCATTGGCCAACGACATGATGGCCGAGTTGACTGGTGCCGAGCAGGAGGTCTATCAGACCAAGAACCAGAGCGCTCAGGACCCGCTCAACTATCCGATCAAGTTGAACAATCAGATCGCGGCACTGTCCGGTTCAGTCGGTGAAGGCGAATATCGACCCACACAGCAGGCGCAGCAGGCGTTCACGATGCTGAGCGGCAAGCTCGAAGTGCAGCTCGTCTCGGTCAAGAAGAGCTTCGATACCAGACTGCCGCGCCTGAATGCGATCCTGAAGGCGGCCGGCCTCCCGGAACTGATCCCGAGCACCGAGGAGATCAAGCCAAACCGGCCGAAGATCGCGATGTAGTCTCGACATCAGGCACACAGCCCGCGGCCCATTGGGCTGTGTGCCTGATATCTCGACCGCCGGCTGATACGCAGGCAGTTCCCCAAGACGCAAAGGCGCAAGGAACTGCTTGACTTGCTTTGGACTTCTTTGAACTGCTGGAAGGCGCGGGTTACTTGTGTGGCGCGGGCTGGCCGCGGAAGAGTGCCACGTACTGGCCGTAACCTTCCGCTTCGAGCTTGTCGACCGCGATGAAGCGCATCGACGCTGAGTTCATGCAGTAGCGCTGGCCGGTGGGCTTCGGGCCGTCGTCGAAGACGTGCCCAAGGTGCGAGTCGGCGTTCTTGCTCCGTACCTCAGTGCGCGTCATGAAGAACTGGCGATCGGTCTTGATCTTGATGTTGGCCGGATCGAGCGGCTTCGTGAAGCTCGGCCAGCCGGTGCCGGACTCGTACTTGTCGAGTGAGCTGAACAACGCTTCGCCCGAGACGATATCGACGTATATCCCGGCCTCATGATTGTCCCAGTAGGCGTTGCGGAAGGCACGTTCGGTGCCTTCGTGCTGCGTCACCTGATACTGCTCCGCGGTGAGCAGCGTGCGGAGCTCGGCGTCGGTCGGCTTGACGAATTGGCGGGTCGTGGTCACAGTGGGTCTCCTGGCGGTCGATGCGGTGCGCACCTGTGCACTCGCGGCAAGCGGGAAAACGATAGCGGCAAACAGCAGGGCAGAGAAGCGATGCGGGCTCATGGACGTGGCTCGGGTGTTGGTGCGGTCGCGCCCCAGAGCTCTTGAAGCCGCTGGTCGCGCCCGCAGTTCCATCGGTAGAACCGATAACGGACGGGATTCTTCTTGTAGTACTGCTGATGGTACTCCTCGGCGGCATAGAAGACCGAGGCTGGGGCGATCTGCGTGACGATCGTGCCGGGCAGCGCGCGCGCCGCACTCAGGGCTGCTTTCGAGGCCTCGACCGCGCGCTGCTGCGCCGGATCGTGGTAGAACACCGCCGAGCGATACTGTGTGCCGCGATCGCAGAACTGTGCGTTCGCCGTCACTGGGTCGATGTTGTGCCAGAACACATCGAGCAACTTCTCGTAGCTGACCTTGGCTGGGTCGAAGACGATCTGAACTGCCTCCGTGTGCCCGGTACCACCGGCGGAGACCTGCTCGTAAGTGGCGTTCGGTGTCTGGCCGCCTGTATATCCCGACGTGACCTTGACCACGCCAGGCAGCGCGTCAAAGGGGTGTTCCATACACCAGAAGCAGCCGCCGGCGAATGTGGCCAGCTTCATGCCGGCTGGCGCGGGCGGAGTTTGCACCGTGCCTTGCGCGGCAAGCACGCCAGCTGTCAGCATCGAGAGAAACAGCGTGGCGACAGAACGCTTCGGCGCACGGGGCGTCGTGGTGTCGGGTGTGTCGGGTGTGTCGAGTGTGTCGATGTGAGTGCTCATGTCGCACGTATTCGATCAACGCCTGCTTCGTTCCCGACAGGGCACGCGTGTCGCTGTACGAGAGGTCTCGCGTTGCTATGGTTCCGACGAACGCTTGCAGCTGGCGGGCTCGAGCCGGCATGCTTTCGCAAACAATTCCAGCGCGCGAGCGGAGTCCCGCGGTACGCCGAGTCCACGTCGGTGTGCGATTGCGAGATTGATGCACGCCGCTGCCAGATCGCCATCGCACGACTGCGTAAACAACCGAGCAGCCTGCATCGGATCGCGCCGCACACCGCGGCCCTCGGCGGTGAGCGTGCCGAGGTTGAGACACGCGGTCAGCTCACCGTCGCGACAGGCTCGTCCGTACAGCATTGCGGCGCGCTCTGGACTGGTGCGCGCCCCGCGGCCCGATTCGAAATGCGTGCCGAGATTCGTGCAGGCCGCAGCGACCTTTCCATTGCAGGCTTTTGTCAGCAGCACGGTAGCGCGGGCCGCGTCGCTGCCGACAGCCAATCCCGAGTCGAGCAGTGTGCCGAGATTGGCGCAACCACGACTGTCTCCGGCGCGACATCCACGATCGTAGTAGGTCGCGGCCTGCGCCTTGTCGCGCGTGATCCCGGCGCCAACCTCGTACATGTAGCCGAGTGAGGTGCAGGACTTCGCATCACCGGTCGTGCAGCCCGTGCCGAAGAGTGCGAACGCCCGACCGGTATCCGCCCGAATACCAATGCCCTGGCGCAGCATCCAGGCGGTCTGCCCGCAGCTGCGAGCGCTGCCTGCGCGACAGGCCTTCTCGAGCAGGCTGACGGCTCTCGCCGTGTCTGCGGCGATCGGCTTGCCGGCGAGCAGCAGGTAGGCCATCGACACGCACGGTGCGCTCTTCCCACCGTTGCAGCTGGCAAGGAGCGCGGTGGTGTCGGGGCCAGCCGTCGCGCGGCGAGTGGGTCGCGTGGTCTTCTGGGCACTCAGCGCCGATGCAGCTCCCGCGAGGATCACCAGCCCCAACAGCGAGCGGCGGGCGGAATGGATGAGGCCAATTGGCCCAGGCAAGGTGCGCATCGGAATCGGGACGGGAAGGTGGCCAGCGGCGGCTCAACTTGCATCGCAGAGTGACGAGGAATGTACCATCCGGCTTGCAGGCGGTCATTGAATCTGCGGCACATTCATGCGGACTCATCCGTCGCCGCGCTGGTCTCAGAACGCCAGCATCCGGGTCACCTTGAGGGCGATCGAGCGTTCGTTCTGCGCCCATGACTCGCTGTCGCGCCGATCCGTGTAGACGAGGAACACATCGCTCAGCGGGGCCCACCGCCAGTTCACTCGGGCGTTCGTGCTGAAGGACCGGGTCTGGGTGTTGTACTGCACGAAGGCGCTGCTGAGCAGGGTCGTCGACCAGGCGTAGCGCATCTTCAACCCGGCGAGATTGGCAACGAAATCGCCGGTGGCCAACGAAATACTGTTGCGCTGATAGCTGGTTTCGAGGGCGAGGGACGGCGAGACGCGCCAGGTCACACCGCCACCGGCGCTGCGGCGGGAGCCCGAATAGAAATCGCCGATGGTGGCGTTGGCGGTGCCCAGGAGTCGGCTCGCGGGGGCCATGGTGTACTTCACTGTGGCCTCGCGCCAGGCGTAGGCCCCCGGTGCCACGGTGCGTCCCGGTACCAGGGTGAACGTCCGCTCGATGCGATCGAACTGATCGCTCACCAGCATCGACAGCACGGCTTCCGATTTCAGCGTCACGTCGAATCCGCCAGACAGCGTGCGGGTATCGAGCTGTGAGCGCAGGTCGGTGATGTAGTCAACCACCAGATATGGATTCAATTCGTTCACGCGCGACAGTCGCGGCCGCGGGTGGGCGCCGATTGTGCCGTAGAACTGCTGAAAATCGCGTCGTCGCACGAAGCCGATACCCGGCGCGAAACCCTCCGAGACGCGCTTCCACATCACCGAGTTGTCCCACAGCTTGCCACGATAGGCGACTTGCGTGCGCGCCGCGGTGCCATCCTTCGTGCTGTCCGGCGCGTCGCTGCGCGCGGCATAGGCGTTGATGATCATGCCACTGCCGATGCGGAAGTTCGCATCAACCCCAACGCTGCGATTCCAGGTATTGCTGTCGGTGGCGGCGCGATTCTGCAGCAACACACCGACATCCGACTTCCCGAACAGATTCCGCCGCGCGCGCAGCACCGAGAAATTCTCGGCCGGAATGCTGCTGAGGCGCTCCGTTTGCATGTTCAGCGCACCGACATCCCACTGCCCGAGTCGGCCGGTCAGGCGCGCGCCGCCGACGATGGGGATCGGACGACCGTCCGGCGTGAGGCCGATCTGCCGCGAATTGAAGAACGTGAAGTCGCTCGGAGTGGCGCCCATCCGGTAGTTCCGCTCCACCACATCGCCAAACTGGAACGCACCCGAGTTCTCGATGAAGAACTCCCGGCGTTCCGGGAACAGCAGCCCGAATCGCGTCAGGTTGACCTGTTCCTGATCCACTTCCACCTGCGAGAAATCGGTGTTGTACGTCGCGTCGAGGGTCAGTGACGGTGTGACGCCGTACTTGACGTCGAGTCCGAGATCGGCACGGGTGCCAAGCGCCGTTGCCGGCACCTGCAGGCCAACGGAGTTTCCGCCGACGGCATAGGGCTTCACCTGGAGGTTCCGCCCCGGGCGGAGACCGTCGAGCCCCGTCAGCGTCCCGGCCTTCGACATGCGGTGCACGCGATACTGACGCTCGAGCGGCGCCCAGTAGGACGTCTCGCTGATGCGGCGCACCCGTCTGATGAAGTTCACGCCCCAGTCCTGTGGCGAGCGTGTCGCATCGAACCGCAGCGTCCGCAGCGGAATCTCGAGCTCCACCGTCCACGATGAGTCGCCGATGGATGTCCGCACCCGCGTGACACCATCCCACGCCTCGACCACGGTCCGCGAATCATTGTACGTCTGCTCATCACGCATTGCGCCCGACGGGTTCACGACGAACAGAAAACTGTTGCGGCGATCCTTGAAGGTGTCGAGCACGAGTCCGAACAGGTCGCTGCCGCCAGAGGTGAAGTCGCGCTCCTTGCCGGCGGTGATCGCCTTCCGCGGCTCGGGATCGTACAGCGTGGCACCGATGTACAGGTGGTCCTCGTCGAACATCACGTGCACCACCGTCGGGAACGTGGCCGGATACCCGGTGCGCGGCAGTTGTTGCACGAAGTTCGTGATCTCCGGGCCCATCGCCCACTCGGCCTCAGTCAGCTTGCCATCGATGGTCGGACGCACCCTGGTGCGATACGCCTGGGTCGTCGGACGCGTCGCCATCTCGACGTCGATGGGGAGCTCAGAGGGGGCCGATACAACCGGAGCCGCGGCTCCGACGGGACGGCTTGGCGCTGATGGCTGCGCACCGACGGCGACCGCCGCGAGCAGGGCCATCGCGCACGGCAGGAGTCGCCGGAAGCGCGGAAGAGAACGGGGAATCGTCACCACGCCCTTACGTGGTCGGCACGGCGTCCGTTGTCCCACGGCGTCATCAGCTGCGGACAGCCGCCAGCCCTGCGTCGATTCCGCGCTGAATCAGCGGCAGATCATCACCCACGGTCGTGCGCCAATTGCTGAACGCAGCCCGGGCCCCGCGTCGGCCGTGGTACGCGCCAGGCGTCAGGAACACCTCGCCGCTGCTGGCGACCGCTGAGAGAAAGTGCCCCACGACCACCGCTTCATCGCGCCCAGCGAGCAGCGCATCGGAGAGGCGGAATGGCACGATGTTGAGCGTGACCGGTGCCAGCAACTCGAGGTCCGGATGCGTGGTGATCCAGGCGCCGAGTGCCGAAGCGCAGGCGCAGCACTCGGCAACGATGTCGGCCATTCCCGAACGACCGTAGGCGAGCAGCGACGCCCACACCGGCAACGCGCGCAACCGTCGCGAATTCTCGGGGCCGAAATGAAAGGGGTCCGGTAACGCACCGCCGCTGAAAAAGTACGTCGCCGCGTTGCGGAACACCCGGCTCTGCACATCGGCGTGACGCGTGAGGGCGAAGCCGCTGTCGTACGGCACGTTGAGCCACTTGTGCGCATCGCCACAGATGGAATCTGCGAGGTGCAAGCCGGTCAGTTGGTGTGCGTGCGAAGGAAGAAGGGTGGCAAACAGTCCGAAGGCACCGTCCACGTGGAGCCAGGCGTTGTGCGCGCGCGCCAGCGCCGCGATCTGCGACAGGTCATCGAAGGCCGTCGTCGTCACGGTGCCCGCGTTCGCGACGATGATCGTGGGCTGATCGCTGGAGGTCAGCGCCGACTCGAGTGCCGATACGTCGATCTGCTCCGTGCCGGCAATCGTCGCCACCTGGTGCACGGCACGTCGCCCGATGCCAAGAATCGCGGCGGCTTTCACGGTACTGGAGTGTGGTGTGCCCGAGAGAATCCGCAGCCCGGGCAGGACCGCGGCACCGTCCTCGGCGACATCCACCCCGCGTCGCTCGCCAAGCCATTGCCGACCGGTGGCCAGTCCGACGACGTTGGCCATCGTCGCCCCCGTCACGAACCACCCGGCGGTCTCCGGCGGCAGCGCGAGCAGATCCACCAGCATCGCAATCGCCTGCCGTTCGATGGTGATGGCGGCGACGCTCGATGCGTCGGAGCCATTGTTGTCGACCGCGCTCGTGATCCAATCGGCCGCCAGCGCCGCAGGGGTGCCGCCGCCCGTGACGAAGCCGAGGTAGCGGGGGCCGGCGCTGCCGGTGAAGGCCGGCAGGACGTCGTCGCGCAACCGGTCCAGCACGGCCTCGGTGCCAATGCCGACCTCAGGCAGCGATGCGGCGGGAAGGACCACGGCACCCGGTTGGACTGGGCGGTCGGCGATGCCATCCAGAAACTGCCGCGCGAGCGCTGCAGCGCTGTCGAGCAGCACCGGCAGGAGGTAGCGCTCGTCGCGCGGTGATGAGGATCGGTGCATGGCGTACGGGCAAAGGAGTCTGGCGAGAGACGGAAGTTACATCGACTCCGGCCGTCGTTCGGGCCAGTGCATGGGACGGCCGCGCATCGCGGCAGCGTTGCGACCATCTTTGTCTGCAGATGCCATCCTCACCTCGTCGATCACGCTCGCAGTCACGTCAGCCCGGCCCGCCCACTCCGCGCGGCACGGTCTCCCTCGCCCGCGCCCTGTCCAAGCTCGGCATCTGCTCGCGGTCCGAGGCCGAGCAGGCCGTCCGTGAGGGGCGCGTCCGCGTGAATGGGCGGCGTGTGACGGACAGTAGTTGGCGCGTCGTGCCGGAAACCGATGTGATCAAGCTCGATGGCACGGGCGTCCAGGCAGCCGAACGCGTGTACATCATGCTCAACAAGCCGCGTGGGCTCGTCACCACGAAGAGTGATCCGAGTGGGCGCGCCACGGTGTACAGCTGCCTCGATGATCCCGCTTTGCCGTTCCTCGGCCCCGTTGGTCGACTGGATCAGGCCAGCGAGGGGTTGTTGCTGTTCACCAACGACACGCAATGGGGAAATGCGGTCAGCGCACCGGAGTCACACGTCAGGAAGACCTATCACGTGCAGATCGACCGCGTGCCGGACGAGGCGCTGATCACGGCGCTGCGTGGTGGCGTGCGTGATGGCGAGGGGGAGCGGTTGTCAGCGGTGCGCGTGGAGATTCTGCGCACTGGCGGGCGCAACGGCTGGCTGCTGATCGATCTCGACGAAGGTCGCAACCGCCAGATCCGACGCATGGTCGAAGCGTGTGACGCCAGTGTCATGCGGCTGGTGCGTGTGGCGGTTGGTCCGCTGTCACTTGGCGACCTTCCGAAGGGGGCGTGGCGTCGGTTGACGCCGGCGGAAGTGACGACACTGCATGCGCGGGAAGACCGGCATCACGCGGACCGGGCGCCGAGCCGTACGGCCCCTGCCAGACGCGAGCAACACTGAGCGATGCCATTCGCGACCCCTGAGCTCGATATCGCGCACGTCATTCAGCAGGCAGTGGCACCGGTCTTCCTGCTCTCTGGTGTCGCCGCGATGCTCAACGTGCTCACGAATCGGCTTGGTCGCGTGATCGATCGCGCGCGTCGATTCGAGCGTGAGTATCACGATCTGCCGGCGGTGGCGGAGCGCCACGACATGCGCGACCGACTCGCGACCCTTTCGCGTCGCTCGCGGCTGATCAACCTGGCCATCACGCTCTGCACATTGTGTGCGCTGCTGATCTGCCTCGTGATCGTCACGCTCTTCGTCGCGGCACTCATGGATGTGTCCGGGTCCCGGTGGATCGCCGGATTGTTCATCGCGGCCATGCTGGCGCTGATCGGCGGACTGATTGTGTTTCTTCGGGAGATCTTCATCGCGACCGCCAGCGTGCGGATCGATCCACCGCAGGACCGCATCCCGGTGCACCCCACGCTCCCTTCCTGATGCCTGATCCGTCGCCTGACGCGCGCATCGCCGCCAGTTGGACCGACAATGCGGATGCCTGGACACAGGTCGTCCGCGACGGACTGATTCCCAGTCGGAAGGCTGGCACCGATCAGGCGATCGTCAGCGCGGCAGCGGCCCTCGCCCCCGGTCCGATCCTCGATGTCGGGTGCGGCGAAGGATTTCTGGTCCGGGAACTCGCGCTCCGCGGCGTTCCGGCCCACGGCATCGATATCAGTGCACCGCTGATCGAGCAGGCGCGCGCCGCTGGCGGGGCGTTCAGCGTGATGACGTACGATCACTTGCAGCGTGACCCTGACGCGGCGTCCGGACCGTGGCGCGCCATCGTGTGCAACTTCTCGTTGCTCGGTGACCCGCTCCATCCACTGCTCGCGGTACTGCGGGCGCGCCTCGAACCAGGCGGCGTGCTCCTGATTCAGACGGTGCATTCGTGGAGCGCCAAGGGCGACGGCCCGTATCGCAGTGAATGGCGGACGGAGGCCTTCGATGCCTTTGCCGTCCCGTTTCGCACACCAATGCCGTGGTACTACCGCACTCTGGGGTCGTGGCATCGTGAGTTCGCCCTGGCGGGACTGCGCGTGGCGCAGATCGACGAGCCACTGCATCCGACCAGCGGAGCGCCGCTGTCGTTGCTCTTTCACTGCGAGGCCTCGTGATCGACTGGCAGCGGGTACTTCACGAACTCTCGGCGATGGAAGTTGCCGCGGCGATCGCGACGCTGGTGAACGTGTGGCTGCTGGTGCGGAACAACATCTGGACGTGGGCCTGGGGGGTCGCGTCGGTGATCCTGTACGGCATCGTGTTCTGGCGCTCGCATCTCTGGTCGAGCGCCGGCCTGCAGCTGCTCTACTACCTCCCGATGCAGGCGTACGGGTGGTGGACCTGGCTGCGTGCGGGCCCGATGCATCACGACGATCTGGCCATCACGCGGCTGACGACTCGTGGGCGCATCGGCTGGACGGTTGCCACCCTCCCGATGGCGGCGCTACTTGGCTGGGGCATGTCGTTCACCGGTGCACAGCAGTCGATGGTGGACGCGCTGGTCACGGCGGTGAGTGTGTCCGGGCAGTATCTGCAGACCCACAAGAAGATCGAGCATTGGTACTGCTGGGTGTTCGTGAACGCGATCTACGGATTCTGGCTGCTGCCACGGCAACAGCTGTGGTTGTCGGCACTGCTGTATCTCGTACTGCTGGGGTTCTCGGTGCAAGGCTGGCGGGAATGGGTGCGCGCGATGAAGACCATTGACACGCCGCCACCCGCCATGAATCGTGCGCCAGTGCCGTGACGACGCAGAACGCACCACCGTACCCAGCCCGGCCGTTCGTTCGCCGACAACTCCACCAGGCCCCTCCCATGCTCCGACGCTTCCTCGCACTGTCGATGCTCACCGCGCCGTTGTCGGCGCAGTCCGGCGCCACGGTGCCTTCGATCGACAATCTGCTGTCACTGAAGGCGGTCGGGGCGCCTCGCATCTCTCCTGATCGGCAGCAGATCGCGTATCTGGTCACCGGCACCGACTGGGGGCAGGACGCCTTTGTGCCGCAGATCTGGGTGTATGACACGCGCGTGAATGCGGCGCGGCAACTGACGCGGCATGAGGCTGGGGCAGGACAGGTCCAGTGGTCGCCGGACGGGAAGTGGCTGTCATTCACCAGCACCAGGGTCGAAGGACGGAGTCAGTTGTTTGTAATGGCGATCGAAGGGGGCGAACCCGTCCGACTGACGAACGCGGCGGGTGGTGTGGGTGCCTATGGCTGGCGGCCGGACGGCAGCACCATCGCCTTCACATCGAGCCCCAGCGCTGCGGCACGCAAGTCGCGCGACACCACACTCGGCGGATTCGAAGTCGTGCGCCGCGACTACGCCATGCAGGCGCTGTACAGCATCGATGTCAACGCGGCGCTGAGTTCACCGCAGACAGGTGCGCTTCGGACGCCGGCGGCGGCGAAGTTCAGCGTCGGAGGCTTCGAGTGGTCGCGCGATGGCGCGCGCATCGCGTTCAGTGCCACCACAGTGCCCGATCCCGTCGCAGGCAACACCGCGGATATCCATGTGCTGACGCTGGCCGACAACTCCATCCGGGCGGTGGTGACACAGGCGGGTGCGGATAGTGATCCGCACTGGTCGCCGGACGGACGACAGCTCGTGTTCAGCAGCGCGATGGGTGAGGTGCGCGAGAACTTCTTCCGGAACTCCCGCCTCGCGGTGGTCAGCACCGAGGGTGGCGCCGTCCGCGCCATCACGGCCGGCTTTGACGAACTGCCGGGGTTCGTCGACTGGGGCGCACGAGGCGTCTATTTCAGTGGATCGCAGCGGACGGCGTCACACCTCTTCGTCGCCGATCCAGTCACCGGACAGGTGGTGCGCGTGACGGGTCCTGACAGCGGGATGTATTCCGGTTTTTCGCTCAGTCGCGACCAGAGCGTCGCGGCGTTTGTCGTCAGCTCGCCGAGTGCGGTGCCGGAGATCGGACACTCGGTGCTGTCGGCGTTTGCGCCGCGCGTGGTCACCTCGATGAGTGCGCAGGTGCGTGACTGGAAACTCGGCACCCGTGAAGTGGTGCGCTGGAAGAGTCGCGACGGCACCGAGATCGAGGGCATCCTGATCAAGCCCCGCGACTTTGATCCGTCGCGGAAGTACCCGCTGCTGTGCGTCATTCACGGCGGACCAACCGGCATCGACCGCCCGACACTGCCCGACGCACGGTACTACCCCGTGGACGAATGGGTGAATCGCGGTGCTTTGGTGCTGAAGGTCAACTATCGCGGCAGCGCAGGCTACGGCGAACGCTTCCGTGCGTTGAACTACCGGAATCTCGGTGTCGGCGACGCGTGGGACGTGGTGTCTGGCGTCGATGCCCTCGTCGCCAGGGGATGGGTGGATGCGGCGCGCGTGGCGTCGATGGGCTGGAGTCAGGGCGGCTACATCTCGGCCTTCCTCACGACCAGCAGCACACGCTTCGTCGCGACCTCCGTCGGCGCCGGCATCTCCGACTGGCGCACCTACTACTACAACACCGACATCACCCCCTTCACCATCAACTACCTCGGCGCCGACCCGGTCACGGACCCTGCGATCTACGCCAAGACATCACCGATCGACTATGTGCGCGCGGCACGGACCCCGACCCTCATCCAGCACGGCGAACTCGATCGCCGTGTGCCGATCGCGAACGCGTATCAGTTGCGCCAGGCGCTGGAGGATCGCGGTGTGCCGGTGGAGATGATCGTGTACAAGGGATTCGGTCACGGCATCACCAAGCCGAAATCACAGCGCGCCGTGATGCAGCACAATCTCGGCTGGTTCAATCACTACATCTTCGGTGATCCGCTTCCCGACCTCACGCGGTCGGGCGGCACAGCACTGCCGTAACCATCACGCGTCACCGGTCCACGACGCCGGGAGCATCGCGAACGCTGGCGCTCAGCAGGACGCCGATGGTGGCCGCTGTCGAGACGACGGCGGCCACCATCCAGATGCCGCCCCAGTCATGCGCCCCATACGCGCCGGTATAGAACTGCACCGTGCGACCTGCAATCCACGCGCCGCCGAGGTTGCCGAATCCCATGGTCGCCATGGCCATGAAGCCCTGCGCTGCCGCGCGCATTGACGCCGGGGCGCGCTCGTGTACCATGAGCTGGCCCGCCACATAGATGCAGCCATAGGCGACGCCGTGCAGCAGAATCCCTGCGTACATGAGGGGCAGGCTGCCATCGCCACCGAGTGAGAACAGCACGGCGCGCGCGGCCCATGCCGCGGCACCAATCAGGAGCACGCGCCGCGACCCAAGTGCCGTGTGCAGTCGTGGCAACAGCAGCAGGACCGCCACCTCGGTCATCTGGCCAAGGGTCAGCAGAATGGCGGGCTGGGGCGCGCGCAACTCCGTCAGGTAGAGCGCGGCGAACGCGTTGTAGAACTGATTCGGAATGCTGAGCGCGATGCTGGCAACGACAAACAGGGCGAAGAGGGGATCGCGCATGAGCCGGATCGCCTCGATGCCGAAGAGTGTGCGCAGACTGCGAGCTGCCTCCGCCCGATGCGGCGGCGTGTGTGGCAAGGTGAGGCAGTACGCAGCAAGGCAGAGCGATGCGCCCCCGGCGATCTGCATCGGATACGGCGTCAGCTCGAGGCCCAGGCCCCCGACGACCAGTCCTGCGACAATCCACCCGACGGTGCCCAAGGTGCGCAGGACCGGGAACTCTGCGCGCGGCGTCGCCAGATGCCGCATCACCAGCGATGGGACCAATGACAACGTCGGCAGGTAGCAGAACGCGTAGAGGAGGATCGCGACATAGAGCGCGCCGAAGCTGGTCTGCCGAGACGCGAGGAGGAGCAGCACACCGCCAAGCCCGTGCAGGAGTGCCAGCATACGCTCGGTGCGGGCAAATCGGTCGGCTATCGCACCACCGAGCATCGGCGTGACGATCCCCGCGATGGCCAGTGTGCCGTAGATCATGCCGATCTGCGGACCAGTGAAGTGGAGCGTCGCGCCCAACCAGCTGCCGAGCGAGACGAACCAGAGACTCCAGATCGCGAACTCGCCGAAGAGGAGCGCGGCGAGACGGAGTCGGAGCGGGCCCGGCGTGCGTGTGGCCATACGAAACGGCTCAGGCACGCGGCGGGAAGGTCAGTTCTTGTGGCGGTAGACGATGCGGCCGCGCGTCAGGTCGTATGGCGAGACTTCGAGCGTCACGCGGTCGCCGGCGAGAACCCGGATGCGGAAACGGCGGAGGTTGCCACCGATGGTGGCCAGCACCGTATGCCCATTGTCGAGCGAAACGCGGAACATCGCGCTTGGGAGGACTTCGCTGACGGTTCCCTCGAGTTGCAGTGCTTCTTCCTTGGCCATACACCCTTGTCAGACGGAATCCCGATCGCGGACCCCCGGGGAGGGCGGCCGCTGCGTAAGTCGGAAACGTAACCTGTCCAAGCGCTCAGTGCCGGGCTACCCCAGCGACGAAGGGCTGGCCCGCGGAACGGGCCAGCCCTTCGTACGACGACCTCCAGGGAGGCCGACTGCGTCGTTTAGCGCGAAGCCTTCGTGACGTTCTCAGCCGCGGGGCCCTTCGCGCCCTCGACGATGTCGAACTCAACCTGCTCGCCTTCAGCGAGGGTCTTGAACCCCTTCATCTGGATGGCAGAGTGGTGGACGAAGCAGTCCTTTCCGCCAGAGGCCGGGGTGATGAAACCAAAGCCCTTGGCGTCATTGAACCACTTCACGGTGCCGGTCGTACGCATTGCAGCAAACTCCTGTGGATTGATC
>JANPFJ010000255.1:0-2459 GCA_031423355.1 Gemmatimonadaceae bacterium
TCAGTCGCCGGAGATCGCTTCCGAGGCCGCGCTGTTGTCCACACCGCGAGCCCCTTGTTCGCGAAGCGCGGCGCCGATGAAGCCGGCGAACAACGAATGCGGACGGGTTGGGCGCGACTGCAATTCGGGGTGAAACTGACAACCGACGAACCACGGATGGTCAGCGAGCTCGATGATCTCGACCAGGGATCCATCGGGCGACAACCCGCTCAGGACCATCCCGTGTTCGACAAAGAGGTCGCGATACTGATTGCTGACCTCGTAGCGATGCCGATGGCGCTCGCTGACCTCCTGTGCACCATAGGCCATGGCCGCACGGGATCCGGGGTGCAGCACACACGGGTACGCGCCAAGCCGCATCGTGCCACCCATGTCCGTCACCGCCTGCTGTGACTCCATCAGCGAGATCACGCGATGGCCGCATTCCGGCGCGAACTCCGATGAATGGCTATCCGGCAAACCTGCCACATGCCGGGCAAACTCTATGATGGCGATCTGCATCCCGAGGCAGATCCCGAAGAATGGAATGCGCAGCTCACGAGCCGCGCGGATTGCCTCGACCATGCCTTCGACACCGCGGACGCCAAATCCGCCTGGCACGAGAAGACCGTCATACTCCGAGATCAGCGCACGCGCTGTTTCATGATCGGTGAAGCGGTCGCTCGACAGCCAGGAGATGTCCACGCCGGTGTCGTGGGCGATGCCGCCGTGGATGAGCGATTCCTGCACACTCTTGTAGCTGTCGATGAAGTCGGTGTACTTCCCGACGACCGCGATCTTCACACGACGCGCCGGCTTCGTGATACGGCGCACAATCTCCCGCCACTGACTCAGATCGGGTTCGATGGTGTCGGGCAACCCGAGTCTCGCCATGACACGGGCATCGAAGCCCTGCTCATGAAATGACAGCGGAATCTGGTAGATCGTGGGCACATCGCGACTCTCGATGACATTCCCGAAGTCGACGTTGCAGAAGAGCGCAATCTTTCGTTTGGTGTCGTCACCGAGCGGGCGCTCGGTGCGACAGATCAGCACATCCGGCTGGATGCCGACCTCCATCAGGTCGCGGACCGAGTGCTGGGTTGGCTTGGTCTTCACTTCGCCCGCGGCCGCGATGAATGGCACCAGCGTCAGGTGCACGAACATCGCATTGGCCTTGCCCACTTCGATGCGGAACTGTCGGATCGCTTCGAGATATGGCTGCGACTCGATGTCGCCAACTGTCCCGCCGATCTCACAGATCACCACATCGTTCTCCGGGGCGATCCGCTTGATGGCGGCCTTGATCTCATCCGTGATGTGCGGGATGATCTGTACCGTCTGGCCGAGGTACTCACCGCGGCGCTCTTTCGTGATCACGTTGGAGAAGATACGGCCAGTCGTGACGTTGTTGGCCTGACTCAGCGAGCGATCGAGAAAGCGCTCATAGTGTCCGAGATCGAGGTCCGTCTCCGCGCCATCCTTCGTCACGAACACTTCACCATGCTGGAACGGTGACATCGTGCCTGGATCGACATTGAGGTACGGATCGAACTTCATCATCGTGACGCGCAGGCCGCGAGCCACCAGCAGGCGACCGAGCCCTGCCGCCGCAATGCCCTTGCCGAGTGACGATACCACGCCGCCGGTCACGAAAATGAACTTGGTCGGCTGCTGTGGTTGTGCGAGCGCGCTCATGCGGGGCTCCTGACGGCGTGAACGGAATCCCAATGCGCATTGGCGCGCAGCAGGTCTGCTTCGGTATCGATACCGCCAACGTCGACCGGTGAGGCCGCTGCCACACCGATCTGCATGCCGGCGGCCAGTGGGCGCAGCTGTTCGAGACGTTCGATCTGTTCCAGCGGATGCACGGGGAGCTGCACCCAGGCGCGGAGCGCGTCGTGCGTGTACGCATAGATGCCAAGGTGTTGCCGGATGTGCGCCTCCTGGATCGGCGCGTCCGCCACGTCGCGCGCGAACGGAATCGGCGCGCGGGAGAAGTACAGCGCGCGGCCGTCATCAGCGCAGACCACCTTCACGCAGTCGGGGGCGTTCAGGGCACCACGACCGGCCGGTACCGCAGCCGTGCCGATCGGCGCCCGTCCGCTGGTGACGATCTCAACTGCACCGCGCACGGCGAGCTCATCCACGAATGGTTCATCGCCTTGCACGTTCAGGATTACATCGGCATCAGCGAATTCAGGGCGACTCGCCACTTCGGCGATGCGATCGGTACCTGACGGATGATCGTGGCGGGTCAAGACGGCGGTGCCGCCAGCCAATACGATGACAGACTGCACATCCGCGTCATCCGTCGCAACGACGACGCGGTCTGCCAGACGAAAGCTCAAAACCCGTTGCCAGACGCGGAGGATCAGCGGTTCGCCACCGAGCAATCGCAGGGGCTTGTCTCGGAGCCGTGTCGCGGCACGGCGGGCAGGAATGATCGCGAGTACCCTCACGCGAGACCCCTCGTCGGA
>JANPFJ010000256.1:0-1209 GCA_031423355.1 Gemmatimonadaceae bacterium
GCGCAACCCTTTCATCACGTAAATGAACTGCGGTGCCACGGATGCCGTCCTGAATTCAGAGAAGGGCGTCTGCACCTTGCACAACGCCGGATGCCCAAAGCTAACGGGCCTCAAGAGCCGTTGCACGGTCGTATGTTTCGCGAGCACGAGTCCGCGTCTCCACCTCGCTACCCGAAGCACACGCACATGGCCGCCAACGACGTCGTTCTCATTACCGGCGCATCCAGTGGCATTGGCGCCGAACTGGCCAGACAGTTCGCCGCCCAGGGCGCACGCGTGGCGCTGGCCGCCCGCGATACCGCACGCCTTGAATCCGTGGCCGCCGCCTGCCGAGCGCTGGGCGCACAGGCCTTCGTGGTGGCGGGTGATGTAGGCATCGAGGCCGACTGCAAACGGATCGTCGATGCCACGGTCGCGCACTTTGGCCAGCTCGACACCCTGGTCAACAACGCCGGCATCGGCGCCAGCGGCCAGTTCGAGGACATCACCGACCTGACCATCTTCGACACGCTCATGCGCGTCAACTACCTGGGCAGCGTCTGGTGCACCGCGCACGCCCTGCCCCATCTCAAAGCCACCCGCGGCCGGATTGTCGCGATCTCCAGCCTGACCGGCCTGACCGGCGTTCCCAAGCGCACCGCGTACGCGGCCACCAAACACGCCATGGCCGGGTTCTTCGACTCGCTCCGCATCGAATTGGCCGGCACCGGGGTGAGCGTGACGGTGGTCTATCCGGGGTTTGTCTTTTCCGAAATCAACACGCACGCCTTGGCCCCCAATGGCCAACCGTTTGGCCCGCGCGCCTACGTGAGGAAGCCCGGCGAAACCATGGAAACCGCGGAGTGCTGCCGCCAGATCCTGCGCGCTACCGCGAGCCGCGATCGGGCTCTGGTCATGACCTTCAAGGGGAAGGTGGGCCGGCTGCTCAAGCTGATCTCGCCCGCCCTGGTCGACATGATCGCTCGGCGGACAATCGCCAGCCGGCAATGAAGACGCGCGTGAGGCCAAATGACGCGCTCTTGGCACGTCCTCACACGAGCTGTGTTCGCCTTTGATGCCCTCCCATAAAACCAATCGCCGCGCTAGGGCGTAACTTCACCACATGCAAATCGCCGACGTCGCCAGCCAGCTGTCCAACAACCCAGCCGCCGCCATCCCGCTGCTCTTCGGCGCCGGCGTGCTTACGTCGCTCACGCCCTGCGTGTACCC
>JANPFJ010000257.1:0-2531 GCA_031423355.1 Gemmatimonadaceae bacterium
CGAACAGTTGGCCGGTGGCATCGTGGTGGACGAACCGGGTGCGCCAACGAACGATCGCGTGTTTGTCGTGAATGAGTGGTTCATGGAGAAGCCCGACAAGGAAGTCCGCAACGTCTACGCGATCAACGGGCGGTCATGGCCTGGCACCGAGCGTTTCACGGTCACCGAAGGGGACACGCTCGCCTGGCGCATTCTCAATCCGACGACGGAAACGCACCCGATGCATCTGCATGGCGCGTACTATCGGGTCGATGCGCGTGGCGATGGCCTCAGCGACACCACCTACGCGCCGGCCGCGCGGCGGATGGTGGTGACCGAGGCGATGGCGCCGCGTTCCACGATGCGCTTGACGTGGTCACCGGAGACGCCGGGCAACTGGCTCTTTCACTGCCACAACAGCTATCACGTGAGCGCGGGCGCGCGCCTCGATGCACCGAACGACGGTGGACATGACGCCCACGCCGCCGTGCCAGAGAAGCACATGGCCGGACTCGTGCTCGGCATCGCCGTCACGCCTCGCGCCGACGTCGCTGCGCGCACCAACGTCCGTGCGCTGTCGGCGGTCATCGCACAGGGCACTGCGAACGATTCCACGCACGTGGCACCGATCACGCTGACACTCACGCCGCGCGGTGTGGCCACCGTCACGCCACCCACGTCGCCGCGTGGCGACCTGATCGTGCTGACCCGCGGTGAACCGACGGACATCACCGTGCACAACGCGCTCGGAGAAGCCACCTCGATTCATTGGCATGGACTCGAACTCGAGAGCTGGTCCGATGGCGTTGCTGGTGTCAGCGGCATGGGCACGAAGGTCGCGCCGCCCATCGCACCGCGTGATTCCTTCGTGGCGCGGCTCACGCTGAAGCGCGCGGGCACGTTCATCTACCACACGCACCTCAACGATCACGCGCAGTTGAGTGCCGGGCTCTATGGTCCCTTGGTGGTCCTCGACCCGGGACAGCAATGGGATCCCGCGAGGGACCTGGTGTTCACCGCCGGTTTGGACAACACCGCGCTCAAGGGACCAGCCGTCAACGGTGGCAGCCGCGAGGATGCGTTCACGATGCGCATCGGACAGCGTGTGCGATTGCGGTTCGTGAACATCCAGCCCGAGTGGCCCGGAACGTTCGAGCTGGTGCGCGACTCGATCGCGTCGGTGTGGCGTCCGGTGGCGAAAGATGGGTTTGCGCTGCCACCGACGCAGGTCATCGAGGCATCAGCGCGTCGCACACTCCATCCCGGTGAGACATTCGATGCGGAGTGGGTGCCGACGGTCGCGGGCGTGTACGAGGTGCGGATGGTCGCCGCGAACGGCGCCATTGCGTATCGGCGGACGGTGCGCGTGCGACGCTGAACGATGACTGCGCCATGGCAGACCACTTGTCGCGATGGTCCAGCGCGCTGGCTGATCGGTACCGTGTCGAGCAGGAGGTCGGCGCGGGCGGCATGGCCACGCGTTTGTCGTGCATGATCTCACGCACGATCGCGACGCGGCCATCACGGTGCTACATCGCGATCTCGGCGCGGCGCTGGGTGGCGAGCGGTTCCTGCGCGAGATCACGACCACGGCCACGCGGCAGCACCCGCTCATCTTGCCGCTGCTCGAAAGCGCTGCATGGCGTCCGTTCATGGGGTCATCCAGCGCTACCTGCCCGCGTTGTGCAGCACCACGGTCGCATTCCGCTGCAGCCCCCGCAGCTTCGCCCGCTTCATCGGCGACTTCCGGAACGCGACACTGAACGCGGCCTGATCGAGCGAGAGAATATCGCGCGCCAGCGTCAGCGCATCCTTCCCCGCGATGAACTCCCGCGCCCGGAACGGTGAATCCGCCGCCAGTTCCTGCGAGAACTTCCAGCTCCACGGACACACCTCCTGGGAGATGTGTCGGTATAACCGTTTTGAGATCACCCTCGGGACAGGTTCACTGACCGTCAGGAAGGCGATGGATTAGCGAGGCAGCACGCTGCGACCATTTGCTTCACAGCGCACTCGCCCTGAAATGTGGCGGGTGGCGCACTGTCGGCCTCGCCTGCCGTGGCGTAGCGGTACCGACTTCCGCAGCCATATCCGATCGGATATGTTACAGCATGAACCCGGTCCACCTCCTCCGCCTCACCGCCGGCCGGACGCAGCAGGACCTCGCCACCCTGGCGGGAACCTCGCAGTCGGCCATCGCCGCCTACGAAGGCGATCGCAAGAGCCCGACATGGCGCACCGTGGAGCGGCTGGCGCGTGCAGCAGGATGCGAGGCCGAGGTGCGCTTCGTGTCCGCGCTGACGCGCGAGGACCGGCGATCGCTGATGCTGCATGAGGCGGTGAGCGCGCGACTGCGTGCGGAGCCCGAGGCGGTGCTGTCCCGCGCACGCGCCTCACTGGCTCGCATGCGTGCACTGCATCCCGGAGCGCGCCTGCTGCTCGACGAATGGCAGTGCCTCCTGCGTCGCCCGCTCGACGCCCTGCTCCCGGTGCTCACCGATCCCATGCCGTGGGCGCGTGAACTCCGCCACGTGACGCCGTTCACGGGAATC
>JANPFJ010000258.1:0-2282 GCA_031423355.1 Gemmatimonadaceae bacterium
ATGATGGTTCGTGCACCGTTCGCCGGCAGCGCAACCGACGCCAGGTTGATCGCCACGTTGGCGGCGCGGGCGGCGGCGGCTGTCCCAGCCGGCACCACCCGGACCTGATACGTACCCGCGACGACCGACAGATACGCTGACGCGCGCAGCGGGACGTTGGCGAGCGTCGGTGTGGCCAACGCGAGATCGGCGCCGACGGCAGTGACGAACACGTCGACATTGCCTGCGCTCGGCGCCAGATGCACCACGCGCACCCGCACCGAACCGATCGCCGGTGCGGTGTTGGTGTCGGTGGTGATGAACGACGTGATCGCCGACGCGCCGGTGCCACCGGTGGCGTACACCGTGTAGTCCACCGCGGTCGCAACGGTGAGCGGGAACGTCGCCACCGCGGCACTGGTGTCCGCGGTCCGCTTCAGCACCAGCGAGCGCGAGCCGGTAAGAACAGGCGAATACACCGCATTCGCCGGCACGGGCAGCGACGACGGCGTGGTGCCACCGTAGACAAGGTTCACGCCGAACGGCACCGCCTCGAGAATCGCGTTGACACGTCCCCGGGTGGTATCGGTGATCAGGTTCACGAAGCGCACACGTCCAGTTGCGCCTGGAATGAGCGGATCCGTCGCATCCGTGGTGCCGCAGCCCACCAGCAGCGCGGCGAGCCCGAGGAGGGCAAAACTGGAACGGTGCGCCACGCGCAGAACTCCGGCTGAGAGAAGGGTCATGTCGGCGGTCCTCAGAGCGTACAGCCGGCGGGGAACGCCGCTGGCTCAGAGGGATCGGCCGGAACGTTCGGGTTGGCGTTGCGATCGCCGATGGCGTACGGCAGCCAGCAGCGCTGGCCATCAACCGGCACAGCCGGTGCGGCGGCCGGGCCGCGGATCGCGTTCCGGCGGCGGACATCTTCCCAGCGCAGACCAGTCCCCAGCAACTCGTATCGGCGCTGGACATAAATCTCGGCGAGCAGTTGCGCCTGCGTCTGTCCTGCCGCGAGCGGCGTCAGACACGCCTTCGGATCGTCAATACCGCGGCCACCGGTGCAATCGGTGCGTACGGAATCCAGGGCCGCCTGTGCGCCCGCGAGATCGCTGGTGTTGGCGAGCGCCTCAGCCTTGATCAGCAATGCCTCATCGGGGAAGTACACCGGCTGCGTCGCCGCAGCCACCGCGTACCGATTGCTGAACGGATCCAGCACGGCGCCAACGCGACCGGTCAGCGTCGTCGACGGAATCGTGAAGAAGACAAACCGCTGATCGAGGGCATTCATCGACGTGCGATACTGCCGACGCACCGCGATGCCGTTGGTGCCACCCGTCACGTTTGCGTACGGGTTCACGCCTGGCGCCGGATAGGTGAAGGCCGAGATGGCAGCGATGCCACTGCGAGCCACGAGATTCGCGGCCACCAGTGCGGTCGCATTGTCACCGGCCATCCGTGCATACCGCGCGCGGTAGATCTGGATCATGTTCGACAGGTTCACGCCTGGCGTCAGGATCTGCGACGTGAAAAACGCGCTCGCTGGCGTGATGGCAATCTGTGCCGCTGCCGAGTCGAGCAGTGCGCGTATAGCCGGCAGTGCCACCGTCCTCGACACGTACGTCGGCGCGGTGACATTGAACGTTTCGAGCGGCACCAGCTGATAGGACTGAATGGCTTCGCCAAGTGCCTCGGCCTTCAATGCAAAGGCCAGCGCCTTCAGTCCACTGCGGGTTCCGGCGTCGAACGACCCAGACAACCGGTCGGCGCCGGCGAGCAGTTCATCGGCCGTCCGGACGGTGCGGTAGATCGAATTGAACACGTTGTCGGCGATGCCAGTGCCTGGCGGAACGCTGCCCTGCTCCGCATCGGAAATCGAGATCAGAGCAGCACTGGTCGATGCAAATTCATCAGTGACTACGCCTGCCATGTAGGCGTAGTTGAAGTACGACGCGGCAAAACGTGATTGCAGGCCGGTCGCGAGGGCAATCACGCCGTCCGGGGACGACGTGACCTGACTCTCGGTCGGTTGGTTCGGGCTCTGCAGATCGAGGCTGCAGGCGCCGAGTGAGGTGGCGGCGAGAGCCACCACGCATCGCTTGATCATGCGCATGGGTGAGCGTCTCCGCTGATTAGTAGGTGAACCGGGCACTGACCGACCACACGCGTGGAATCGGATAGGCGCCGAAATCGATGCCGCGGTCGGCCGCCGTGGTCTGCGCTGACCCAAGGCCGCCGGCGTTGGTGCCGAACGCGCTCACCTCGGGATCGTAGCCGGTGTACTTCGTCCAGACCCAGAGGTTGCG
>JANPFJ010000259.1:0-1353 GCA_031423355.1 Gemmatimonadaceae bacterium
TTGAGCGGTGTCGCGTGAAGGTGACCGGCGTCCCGGCGCAGGTGATCGTACTCAACGGCGCCGACTCGACCTGCGCATGGGTAAACGACGCGCGTTCCTCGGTCGTTGGCGCAATGCCGGCGCAGAGTATGCCGAGGCTGCGTCGGGATGACTATGTCACGAACGAGAACGACAGCTATTGGTTGTCCAACCCGAAGTCACCGCTGGAGGGCTTCTCTCCGATCATTGGTGCGGAGCGCACGGCGCGCAGTCTGCGCACACGCGCCGGGATCTCGTTCATCGAAGAGGTGCTCAAGGGTGGTACCAAGGCCACGCCGGAAACGCTCGAGCAGATGTTGTTCAGTCAGCGCAACTATGGGGCGGAACTGTTGCTCGACGATCTGCTCACGCTCTGCGTGGCGCCCATGGAACCGGTGGCGCTCGCGTCTGGCTCGGTGGATATCGCGCCGTCGTGCCGCGCGCTGTCGCAGTGGAATCGCAAGGAGACCGTGGACAGTCGTGGCGGACACGTGTGGCGTGAGTTCTGGCGATTCGCGTCGCGCATTCCCGGCGTGTACGCCGTGCCATTCAACGCGGCCGATGCGGCGAACACGCCACGTGGTTTGGCCGTACAGCAGCCCGGTGTGCGGGAGGCACTGCGCCGATCGTTGGCGCAGGCGCAGCAACGCTTGGCGCAGTTTGGCATCGCGCTCGACGCCACGCTTGGCAGTATTCAGTATGACACCAGAAACGGCGAGCGGATTCCTGTTCCCGGCGGCGAGGGTCCGGCCGGTATGTGGAGCGTGATCAGCACGGAACTCAAGAAGGATGGCTATTCCCCGATTGTGGCGGGCAACAGCTACATCCAGGTCGTGGGCTGGAACAGCGACGGCACGCTGGACGCGCGCGGGATCTTGACCTACTCGCAGTCAGACAACCCCGCGTCACCGCACTACGCCGATCAGACTCGGCTCTACGCGCAGGGCCAGTGGTTGCGGTTGCCCTTCTATGAGAAGGACATCGTGGCGGACAAGAACCTGAAGATGTTGCGGCTGCGGCAGTAGGCGCGCACCCGCTTCTGCGGGCCGTCGTCCGACCCTCGGTACCAGAGTTGGCGACACCGTTAAGTTCATGCTTGAGACGGCACGTCACTCAACCCCTCGGCGTCAGGCACCCATGCGCGCAAACACCATCCTCGACACGATCGGCCGAACGCCACACGTCAAAATCCAGCGCCTGTTCGACCCGCGCGTTCACGTCTGGATGAAAATGGAGCGCGCCAACCCGGGCGGGAGCATCAAGGACCGCATCGCGTTGGCGATGATCGAGGATGCGGAGCGACAGGGGCTGCTCACCAAAGACAGCGTGATCATC
>JANPFJ010000260.1:0-43054 GCA_031423355.1 Gemmatimonadaceae bacterium
GGGGGGGGGGGGGGGTGTGCACTTACAAAAAAACCCCCGCGGGGGGGTGGGTGGTCTTTGATTATCACCCAAACAACCCCCCCCCCCAGCCCCCCCGGAGATGCCCCGACTGCCACCATCAGGCCAACCTGCTGCCATATCGGCAGAAAAGCGGGGTATCGCTCTTGCCCTGCACATGACCACGTCGCGACCGGGGTGCGATCTGACACCCGCGCGGCGATGACGGCTCCGGCTTCCTGCCTTGGAGCGCGCCCGATCTGACTAACGAGGACGCTGAAGAATGGCTGACAAAGTGATTGGCATCGATCTGGGCACCACGAACTCCGTGGTGGCCGTGATGGAAGGGGGGGATCCGGTCGTGATCCCGAATGCCGAGGGCGGTCGCACGACCCCGTCGGTCGTCGGCTTTTCGAAGGATGGCGAACGGCTGGTCGGCCAGATCGCAAAGCGTCAGGCGGTCACCAACCCGACCAACACGATTTTCTCGATCAAGCGCTTCATGGGCCGCAAAATGACCGAAGCGACTCAGGAGAAGGGCCGTGTCCCGTATTCGGTCGTCGCCGGGCAGAACGACCTCGTCACCGTCGAGATTCAGGGCAAGCGCTACACCCCGCCCGAGCTCTCCGCGATGATCCTGCAGAAGATGAAGCAGACCGCTGAGGACTACCTCGGCCACGGCGTGACCAAGGCGGTGGTCACGGTGCCGGCGTACTTCAACGACTCGCAACGTCAGGCCACCAAGGACGCCGGCAAGATTGCCGGCCTCGACGTGCTGCGCATCATCAACGAGCCGACGGCCGCCGCACTGGCGTACGGCCTCGACAAGAAGAAGGACGAGAAGGTCGCCGTGTTCGACCTCGGCGGCGGCACCTATGACATCTCCGTCCTGGAGCTGTACGACGTGGATGGCTCGCGCCAGTTCGAGGTGAAGTCCACCAACGGTGACACCCACCTCGGTGGCGACGACTTCGACCAGCGCGTGATCGACTGGCTGGTGGCAGAGTTCAAGAAGGATCAGGCCATCGACCTCTCGAAGGATCCGATGGCGCTGCAGCGGCTGAAGGAAGCCGGTGAGAAGGCGAAGATGGAGCTGTCGAGCACCCAGTCGACCGACATCAACCTGCCGTTCATCACCGCCGACGCCAGCGGTCCGAAGCACCTGAACTATTCGCTCACCCGCGCCAAGTTCGAGCAGCTGGTGGACGACCTGATCACGCGCACGATCCCGCCGATGGAAAAGGCGCTCGCCGACGCTGGCCTCAAGCCGGGCGAAATCGACGAGATCCTGCTGGTGGGCGGATCGACGCGTATTCCGAAAATTCAGGAGATCGTCAAGAAGTTCTTCGGCAAGGAACCGAACAAGGGTGTGAACCCGGACGAAGTGGTGGCGATCGGTGCCGCGGTGCAGGGCGCCGTGCTCACGGGCGAGCAGAAGGACGTGCTGCTGCTCGACGTCACACCGCTCTCGCTCGGCATCGAAACGCTCGGCGGCGTGATGACCACGCTGATTCCGCGCAACACTACCATCCCGACCAAGAAGTCGGAGACGTTCAGCACCGCCGACGACAACCAGACGCAGGTGGAAATCCACGTGCTGCAGGGTGAGCGCGACCTGGCGGTGTACAACAAGACGATCGGCAAGTTCCAGCTGACGGGCATTCCGCCGGCAGCGCGTGGTCAACCGCAGGTGGAAGTGGTGTTCGACATCGACGCCAACGGCATTCTGCACGTGACGGCGAAGGACAAGACGACCGGCAAGGAACAGAAGATCCGGATCGAGGCATCCAGCGGGCTGTCCGACGGCGAAGTGGACCGCATGGTGAAGGACGCCGAGAAGAACGCCGAAGAGGACAAGAAGCGTCGCGAAGCGATCGACACGCGGAACCGTCTCGACAGCATGACGTATGATGTCGAGAAGAACGCCAAGGAATGGTCGGACCGCCTGGCGCCAGAGATGAAGACCAAGCTGGACGAGGCCGTGGAGCGGGCACGCAAGGCGCTGCGCGGTGAGGATCTGGATGAGATCAAGGCAGCGTCCGACGATCTGAGCCGGATCTACAGCGAGGCAGGGGCATCGCTCTACGCCCAGGCGGGCGCCGAGGCGAATACCCCTCCGGCGGCCGAGCAGTCAGCGGCTGACGGGGCACCGAAGGCCGAGGAAGTCGTCGAGGCGGACTACGAGATCGTCGACGACAAGAAGTAAGGACGTCGTACGGCAGATCGATCGGAATGGCGGCTGGCGGTGGCCTTCCCGGCGCTACCAGCCGCTTCTCCAGAGGGGCCACGCCCTCATTCCGGTTGCCGGGATGGGGGCGCTGCCGTCCCTCCATCGCGAGTCTGCGGTTACGATACTGAGGGCTCGCCGGAACGGCGAGGAAACTGTTGTGGTTCTGTTCGGGTACTGACGAATGACTCTTCCCGGATCTGTGAGCACGCTATGAGCATGATGACACGAGCAAAGATCGTAGGCGCCGTTTCGGCGGCATTCGTTGGCGGGCTGGCCATCGCGACAGCGTTCGAGCTGCCGCAGGCTGGGTTCGCGCAAACCTCCCGGCAAGCGGCTCGAACGCCCGGCGGACCTCGCGATGACGGTGGAGCCCCCGGTTTCGCCGACGTCGCCGAGCGCGTCACGCCCGCCGTCGTCTCCATTCAGGTGGAGAAGGATGCGCCGCGTCGGCCGCAGGCGCGCCGGCCCAACGGCAACGTGCCGCCGGGGATGGAGGAGTTCTTCAATCAGTTCCAGGGCAGGCAACCGCGGCAGCCGCAAGAAGGGAGCGGCACGGGTTTCCTGATCTCGTCGAGTGGATACATCCTCACCAACAACCACGTCGTCGGCGATGCGGACCGTATCAAGGTCATCCTCACCGACCATCGCGAGTTCTCCGCCAAGTTGATCGGCAAGGACCCAACGACTGACGTTGCCGTGATCAAGATCGACGGCACCGGCCTGCCGACGGTAGCCTTCGGCGATGACAACACCGCCCGCATCGGCAGTTGGGTGCTGGCGATCGGCAATCCGCTCGGTCTCGACTTCACCGTGACCGCCGGCATCATCAGTGCGAAGGGCCGCGGCGGACCGACGCTCCAGCGCCCGCTCGAAAATCGATACGCCATCACCGACTTCATTCAGACCGATGCCGCGATCAACCCCGGCAACTCTGGCGGCCCGCTGGTGAACGCGCGCGGTGAAGTGATCGGGATCAACAGCATGATCGCCAGCGAAACCGGCTACTACTCTGGTTATGGTTTCGCGATTCCGATCTCGCTCGCGAAGAACGTGTCGGACGATCTGATCGCGCACGGCCGTGTACGTCGCGCCGTGCTCGGCATCCAGATCAAGGAAGTCACGGCCGAAGAGGCGAAGGCGGCGCAGCTGTCGACCATCGCTGGTGTGACGGTTGGTGATTTTTCGAACGACGGCAACACCCCGAGCCCGGCGAAAGCGGCTGGTCTCGAGCCGGGCGACGTGATCATCGCGATCGAAGGTACGTCAGTCGATCGCGTCGGTGCGCTGCAGCGCATCGTGCGCACGAAGAAGCCGGGCGACGTCGTCTCGGTGGACGTGATGCGATTTGGCGACAAGAAGACGTTCCGGGTCAAGCTGGCGGAAGCGCCGAGTGATGCACCAGTGGCGGTAGCCGATGAGGCGGCGCCATCCCGTGAGGGCGCCGCTGGCGGCAAGCCCGTTGCCGTGAGCGTTTCGGCCGACAAGCTCGGCATCACCGTCGAACCGATCTCCCCCGAGTTCTCGCGCGACGCCCGCGTTCCCGAGTCGATCAAGGGGGTGCGCGTGTCACAGGTCGACGTCGGCAGCGGTGCACGCGGCAAGCTCTTCGACAGTGACATCATCACCGAGGTCGTGTATCCGCGCCCACGCCGGGCCGTTCGGACGACGGCGGAACTGCTCGCGGCACTGAAGGGGCTGAACGCCGGTGACGTGATCACGCTGGGAGTATTCAACGTGTCGAATCAGTCGAACCGCGTCGAAACAATCCGGATCGGCGGCCAGTAGCCCGCCCGTACGCCGGCTGACAGGACGCAAACAGATAGCGGCGCCCGGAGCTCTCCCCCCGGCGCCGCTATCTGTTTCGCAATACGGCGCCGGGACACGTGCCGGATCGCAAGCCGTTGCGGACAGCCGGGAGGCCGTAGATTCTTCTATTCGGCACGCCGACGTGGTGGAATTGGTAGACACGCCAGACTTAGGATCTGGTACCTCACGGTGTCCGGGTTCGAGTCCCGGCGTTGGCATGGTCAGGCCACCCAGGAGACGCGTCCTGTGGCCATAGCCCAGAGTATCCGGCCGCTCTTCGCGAGCCGGCAGCGCCCACCCAAGCGGGGGACGAGCCGGAACCCCTGAGACCGTGACAGCACGGGGGCAGCCGGCCGGAAGGCTTTCGGCCAGAGGTAGCCCCCTCTGAATCCAGGACGCCGGGCGCCACGAACGCACCTTTGCACCCGCCGCCCTCTCGCCCTGCCCTCCGGACCGGATAGCTTGATATGTCGGGAGCCCGGCGCCGTCGACGGCATCTGGCCCCTTGGGCTCAATTCCGGAACTCCATGTCCCTCCGCACGTTCATCATCCAGATGTGTCTGGCACCCACCGAGCTCACCCCCGACCAACTGCCCTGCGATGAGTGACCGTGATGCGCAGGTGTGCCAGCGCATCGTGCGCCAGCACGCGCGCACCTT
Source organism: Gemmatimonadaceae bacterium (assembly GCA_031423355.1). Taxonomy (GTDB): domain Bacteria; phylum Gemmatimonadota; class Gemmatimonadetes; order Gemmatimonadales; family Gemmatimonadaceae; genus JACMLX01. The sequence goes on from JANPFJ010000260.1 coordinate 4,693, forward strand.
TCATCTGGCCAGCGTGTTCCTGCCACCGCAGAAGCGACGGGCCGCGTATGCGCTGTACGCCTTTTGCCGAGTCGCCGACGACATCGTGGATCGGGCGGATGAGTCATGCGGCCCTGGCGACGTCACCGCGTCCGGCCAGCAGGCGGCACTCGCAGCGCATGAAGCCAAACTGCAGGACGCGATCGCCGGGACGAAATCCGATCCGGTGTTCTGCGAGCTCGACCGGGTTCTGCGCGAGTTTGGCGTTCCGGAGGCTGTGCTCCGCGAGCTCCTCGATGGCGTTGCGATGGATCTCGGGCCGGTTCGCTACGAGACGTGGGCTGACCTCTCAGGCTACTGTGAAGGTGTTGCCAGTTCGGTTGGCGAGATGTGCACGTACGTCTTTGGTGTGCAGGGTGGCACGGAAGTCCGACGGATTGCACTGCGCTACGCGCGGATGCTGGGGCTGGCCATGCAGCTGACGAACATCCTGCGAGACGTGGGCGAGGATGCTCGGCGCGGTCGCTGCTACCTGCCAATGCAGGACCTCGCCGCGTTCGGGCTGACCGCCGACGAGGTCTTGAGCGGGACGCTGGTTGCCACCGATACGCGGTGGCAGCAGTTCATGGTTCAACAGATCGCGAGGGCGCGGTCGCTGTACGAGGCCGCGATGCCCGGGATTCCGCTGTTGTCGCCGGATGCCCAACGGTGTGCATGGGCCTGCGCGATTGGGTACAGCGGCATCCTCGGTGCGATTGAAGGGACTGGGTTTGATAGTCTGCGTCACCGAGCCCGACTGGGAACTGTGGCGAGACTGCAGGTACTCTGGAAAGTGTGGCGGTCGCGACCGGTCGTGCAGGAAGTGCGACCACATCCGATGTCGACTGGACCGCACCTCGAGTGGGAGCCAGCCAACGCGGCCTCTTCCGACGAACTGGTCCGGCTCGCTTGATCACGGCTCGCGCTGATTTGACGATTGCTCCATTCCGGGACAAGCTGCTTGTGTCTCGCTCTGCTCCGACTCGAGGGAATGCACGGTGACGGTGATTTCAGAATCCACAGTGGACGACAACGCACCATTGATGCGGATCGCGCTCGCGTGCCTGCTCGCTCACAGCGCGCTGACGATCTTCTCTGGCGTGGCCTTCGCGACGTTTCTTTCGCCGCCAGCGCCGGCGTGGTTGCTGACACCGCAGAACCAGCAGATCACGGCATTCGGCTTCAAGTGGGGTGGCCAGACGACGGTGGTATTCGGCGCGCTGGCAGGACTGCTGCACTCGATAGGCCGACTCGGGAAGAAGTCGGCGATCCTCGTTTTCATTGCCAGTTTCGGTATTTCTCTTGGATCGGAACTGCTTGGTACGAGCTCCGGCCTGCCATTCGGTCCGTACAGCTACACCAATCAGCTCGGCTACAAGATCCTCGGACTGGTGCCGTTCAATATCCCGACGTCGTGGTTCTTCATGCTGTACTGCTCCCTGGCCATCTGCGGCCGACTGCTGCCCGCGACGGATGATGGCAAGAGTCGCTGGTGGTGGGCGCTGATCGCCGGCCTCGTGCTCACGGCGTGGGACGTTTCGATGGACCCGGCGATGGTAGCGAGCGTGCACTGGCTGTGGCACCTGCCACCGCTCGAGGGGATGCCCCTCTGGAAGAACATCCTCATCGGCGGGCACTTCTACGGCATGCCGCTGACGAACTGGCTGGGATGGTTGCTGACCGGCATCGTTGTCGCGCGCGTGATGCTGTCGATCGTGCCGCCGTCGACGTGGGCAAAGAAAGTCTCGCCCTCCAACTTCCCGCTCGGCCTGTACGCAGTGAACGCTGTCCTGCCACTGGGAATCTGCGTTGGCCAGGGCCTGTGGGGGGCGTTTGTTCTGGGCGCGATCGCGATGGCGCTGCCGCTGGGTCTCGCGATCTGGAAGCGACCGCGAACCGCCAGCAGTCCGTCCCGCGCGTCTGGTTCCCTCGGCGACATCGCTGTCGCCGGGCGCTGACCGCAACGAAAGTCGCCGGTGCTCGACTGGTTGCGTGCACCGGCCCTCTACGATGCGATTCTGGCGTTGCTGGTCGTTGAGGGCGCAGTGCTCGCGCAGTTGACGCGTCGTACGGGTCGCGGCATGCCGTTGCCGCAACTGGCGGCATTTCTCGGTGCCGGCGCAGGATTCACACTGGCCTGCCGTTCGCTGGCCGCGGGGTGGCCAAGCTGGACGCTCGCGCCTGCGCTCACCGCTGCATTCATCTGTCATCTGTTGCACTTGCGCGCCGGCCGCTAGGCTCGGCGCGACTCATCCGGGTTTCGTCGTATGCGCATCGTTGTGATCGGAAGCGGGTTTGGCGGCCTCTCCGCCGCAGTCAGGTTGCAGGCACAGGGGCACCAGGTCACGATCGTCGAGAAACTCGACAAACCCGGTGGGCGGGCTTACGTCTTCGAGCGCGACGGATTTCAGTTCGACGCCGGGCCGACCATCATCACGGCGCCATGGATGATCGACGACATCTTCGCCACCGCCGGCGCGAAGACCAGCGACTACGTCCAGATCGTTCCGATCGATCCGTTCTACAACGTGCGATTCGAAGACGGAATGGTCTTCCACTACAACGGACAGCGCGAGCAGGTTCTGAGCGAGATTCGGCGCTTCAATGCGGCGGACATCGACGGCTACGAGAAGTTCTTTGCCGAGACGGAGAAGGTGTTCGCGGCCGGCATGTCACTGGTGGATCAGCCCTTCAGCACCGTCGGCAGCATGCTGAAGGTGGCGCCGAAGCTGGCCATGCTGCAGGCGCAGCGATCGGTGGCCACCTTCGTCAACAAGTACATCAAGGACCCGCGGCTGCAGCAGGTGTTCAGCTTCCATCCACTGCTGATCGGCGGCAATCCGTTTCAGTCGAGCTGTCTGTACACCTTGGTGCACACCCTCGAACAGAAGTGGGGTGTGCACTTCGCGATGGGCGGCACCGGGGCACTCGTTCGTGGGCTGGTGAACTGCTTCACCAGCATTGGTGGAACGATGCGGCTGAATGCGGAAGTAGCCGAGATTGCGATCGATCCGGCAACACGGCGCGCGACTGGCATCGTGCTCGCCAATGGTGAACGGGTGGCCGCGGACGCCGTGGTCTGCAATGGCGAAATCGCGAACGGCTACATGAAGCTGGTGAAGCCGGAGTTCCGGCCGAAGAACACCGATGCCCGGCTGAAGAAACTCGACTACTCGATGGGGCTCTTCGTCAGCTATTTCGGCACGCGTGGCACCCGTGCGATGTGGCCCGACGTGGCGCATCACGAGATCCTGATGGGCCCGCGATACAAAGGGCTGCTGAGCGACATCTTCGACCGCAAACATCTCTCGGACGACTTTTCGCTCTACCTGCATCGACCGACCGTGACCGATCCCTCGCTGGCGCCTGATGGTGATGATGCGTGGTACGTGCTGTCGCCGGTGCCACACCTCGGCGGCGACACCGATTGGGCGGCGGTGCACCAGAAGTACACCGACCGCATCATCGACTATCTCGATGCACGGTATCTGCCGGGGCTCAAGTCACGCGTCGTCACCGAACATCACGTGGACCCGCGCTACTTCCGCGATACGCTCAACAGTCATCTGGGCAGCGCGTTCAGTGTCGAGCCGACGCTCTTTCAGTCAGCATACATGCGGCCGCACAACATCAGCGAGGATGTGCCGAACCTCTACTTCGCTGGTGCCGGAACTCATCCCGGTGCCGGGCTGCCGGGTGTGATGGGCTCGGGGAAGATCGTGGCGGATGCGATTGGTGTCGCGCCCGGTGCACGACTGCGCGGCGCGAAATCAAAGTCGGCGCGCGAGGCCGTCGAAGAGCTGATGGCGGTCTGAGCGCACGCGAGGGCCATGCTGCGAACCTGAAGGCCGCTCCCTGCGATCAGGGGGCGGCCTTCGTCGTGGTGGACAGTGGCCGAAGGATCGCACGCGCCGGTGCTCCCTCGTGTCCGGCGACCTTGAGCGGCAGCACGATCAGGTCGTACGCGCCCGCAGGGACGTCGCGCAGATACAGTCCTTCGACAATCGGAATCCCCTTCCCGAGCAACGCGCGATGGGCCAGCGGCGCGGGAGCGGCGAACTGCTCGGCGGAGATGTAGTCCACACCCACCAGCCTGATCCCGGCATCGGCCATCAACTGCGCGGCGTCACCGGCGATGTACGCAAAGTCGCGGTGGAACCGCGCCGAGTCCATCCAGCCGCGCAGAGACGCACGCGTGCGAAAGAGAATGCGCTCGGCGCCCTTCCAATCGTGGCGACCGAGTTCAGCGGCGTTGATTTCCTGTACGCTGTCTGCGATCTGGATCACAGTTGCCGGACCGACCAGCGCCGCCAGCGGCACCTGATCGATCGGCGCGCCGTCGAGGATGAAGTGCATCGGCGCATCGATGTGCGTCCCGCTGTGCGCGCCAAGATCGAACTTCGAGAGCGTCAGTCCGTCACCCTTCCGCATGTTCTTCAGGAAGCTGAACACCATCGGTGCATCACCCTCGTACACCGGTGTGCGGCCGGCCTCGAGCGTCGCCGTGGCGTCGAGCCAGCCGTCGATCGGAACGCGCACGACCGGTGCCGCCATCTCGACGGGAACCGTTGTTTGCGCGGTACACGCGCCGAGCGCGAGCGCGATCACGGCGTGAAAGCAGCGAGGGTGACGCGACATCTGATCTCCGGGTGATGTACGACGGGAAACAGGCACCGGCACAACTTACAGCACGGCGTTCAGCAACAGTGTGAAGGCCAGTCCGGCAACACCCACGATGGTTTCGGTGACGGTCCACGTTCGAAGGGTCTGCGCGACGGTCATGTTGAAGAACTCCTTGATCAGCCAGAAACCGGAGTCGTTCACATGCGAGAGCATCAGGGCGCCGGCGCCAGTCGCCAGCACGAGCAACTCCGGTGGCGTGCCGGGTGTCAGCAGAGCGATGGGTGCGACGATTCCGGCCGCAGTGGTCATCGCGACCGTGGCCGACCCCGTGGCGACGCGGATGAGTGTGGCGACAGTCCATGCGAGCAGAATCGGCGAGACTTTCGCCGCAATCGCGACATCGGCAATCGCTCGACCGACGCCACTCTCGATGAGTACCCGGTTGAATCCACCGCCCGCGCCGATGACCAGCAGGATGGTGGCGGTTGGCGCGAGACAGTCATTGCAGAACTTCAGCAGTTCGTCGCGGGAAAATCCCTGCATCCTTCCGAGTGATACGTAGCCAAACATCACGGCCACGAGGAGCGAGATGATCGGACTGCCGATGAATGCCAGTGCATGGCGCAGTGGGCTGTCAGCATCCAGCGTGACTTCCGCCGTGCTCGCACAGAGCATCAGCAGCACGGGCATCAGCACGGTGAACACCGTGATCCAGAAACCGGGCATCGGCCGCACGCTGTCGGAGCGGAACTGCTCGGCCATTGGATTCACGTCGGGAAGCGAAATTCGCGGGGCGATCCACGACGCGTAGATGGGGCCGGCCAGCGCAGCGGTCGGCAGGCCCACGAGTATCGCGTACAGAATGGTCAGGCCGACATCGGCCTGGTACGCGACGACGGCCAGCATCGCAGCCGGATGCGGCGGCACGAAGCCGTGGACCACCGACAGCCCCGCGACCAGTGGCAAGCCGACCTTGATGAGTGATGTACCCGTCTGCCGCGCAATGGTGAACACCAGCGGGATCAGCAGCACGAATCCAACCTGGAAGAACACCGGAATCCCGACGATGAACGCCACGCACATGATCGCCCAGTGTACGTGCTTCTCGCCGAAGAGGGAGATCAGCGTACCGGCGATGCGCGCCGCGCCTCCGGATTCCGCCATCAGCTTGCCGAGCATCGTGCCAAGACCGACGACGATGGCGATGAAGCCGAGTGACGTGCCAACGCCGTCCTGAAAGGCCTTGGTGATCGCGCCGAGGGGCATACCGGATGCGAGGCCCATCCCGACTGACACTGCAACCAGCACAATGAACGGGTGCACCTTGAACTTCGCGATCAGCACGATGAGCGTGACGACCGCCAGCAGAGCATACAGGAGCAGCGCGATATCGGGCGCCGACGCAGTCGCCGGCGTCACTCTGACAGTTCCGGCGTCGTTGATCGCACGAGGGCGATGATCTCCGAGACGATCTGCTCCGGTGAGTTGCGGACATCGAAGCTCCACGCCTGCTCGTCGGGCGAAGGCGCCTCGAGAATGGCGAGCTGACTGTCGAGCAGAGAGGCCGGCATGAAGTGACCGCTGCGCGCCTCGAGTCGCGCCCGCAGCAGTGCGGCGTCGGCATGGAGGAAGATGAACTGCGCTGCGGCATCACCCGACCGCAGCAGATCGCGATATGCCCGCTTGAGGGCCGAGCACGACAGCACGATGCTTTCGCCGCGCTCGCGCGCAGACTGCAGCTCCGCCGCGATCGCCGTGAGCCATCCGGCGCGGTCCTCATCAGTGAGTGGCGTACCGGCAGCCATCAGCGCCACGTTCGCAACCGGGTGAAACCGGTCACCCTCGACAAAACGCACACCGAGTGCCTCGGCGAGCGCGGTGCCGACCACCGTCTTGCCGGAGCCGGCGCTCCCCATCACAACGAATCCTCGGCGCGTCATCCGGGTTGGGTGCGTGAAAACGGATTCAGTGTGCCGAGCCGGTGAGCCGGCGGCGCCAGAGCAGGTATGCCGGAGCGCCGACAAGGACGACGCCGATGCCGATGGCGGCCTGTTTCGGCTGCGACACGATGGTATTGAGCACGATCACGGCCGCCGCGAGCACGAAGAGGATCGGTGTCAGCGGATAGAACGGCACGCGGAATGGGCGCGCGGCATCAGGGCGCTTGATGCGCAGCGCGATCACCGCGGCAGCGCCCAGCGCATAGAAGATCCATCCGATGAACACGACATAGGTGAGCAACTGCTGGAACGTCCCGGTCAGCGCGAGCAGGATCGCCCACGCGCAGCTGGTGACGATGGCCACCGCGGGTGTGTTGTATTTCGGATGAATCTCTGCCAGCCGCTGAAAGAAGAGCCCATCGCGTGCCATGGCGAAGTAGACCCGTGGCGCGGTGATGACCACGGAATGCGCCGCGCTGTACATCGAGATGATGATCGCGGCCGCGATCAACCAGCCGGCAGCGGGGCCCATGACCACCGCCACCGCCTCACCCGCCACACGATCCGACGCCGCCACTCCCGCTGGCCCGAGCGCGGCAAGGTAGGCGAAGTTGGCCGTGACGTAGATGACGATCAACAGCGCCGTGCCGAGTGCGATCGCGCGCGGGACGGATCGCTGCGGGTCCTTCGCTTCGGCGGACACGAAGGTGACGTACTGCCATCCTTCGTACGCCCAGAGCACGGAAATGATCGACAGGCCAACGCCCGATATCGACGCGGGCGTCGTGGTGTGCGCCTCCACCACCCGCGAGCTGCCCTTGCCGAGCGCGAACAGGACAGCGCACATCCCGAAGATCGCCAGCACCTTGATGCCGGTGGCGACGTTCTGCACACTGGCCCCTTCGCGTGTTCCGCGGACGTTGATGACCATCATCAGGAGGATCAGCGTCGCCGCGACGATACTCTTCTGCATAGGCGACATCGGCATGAACTGCGTCATGTAGTTCGCGGCTGCCACGGCGAGCGTCGCGATGGTACCGGCACCGATCACGAAGAACAGAGTCCAGCCATACAGGAATGCCGGGAAGGCACCGAAGCCGTCGCGGATGAAGGCATACAGCCCGCCACCGCTGCCCGTGCCTTCCATCGCGCCGAGTTCTGCGTAGCTGAGGGCGCCGAGCAGCGAGAGCACGCCGCCCACGATCCAGACAGCCATGGCGATCGGCACCGACTCGCCGCTTTGCGCAAGCACCGAGGATGGCACGAGGAAGATGCCGCTGCCGATCACACTCCCCACGACCAGCAGGGTCAGATCGCGGGTGCCCAGCGTACGCGCAAGGGAGTCGGCCATTGGGTGGTCAGGAAGGCAGGCAATGGATCAGGCGTCGACCAGTAACGTATCGCGCGGTCACGGCGAGGGGATGAGGGATTGCCAGCGGCTGGGCGGCCCGATTGAATCCGGAAGGGCTTCGCTCACCGATCCGGCATCATCCGTCACTCCGCTCGCCATGTTCTCCCGATTCACCCGCGCAATCGTCCGTCCGCCCGCCAGGAACTTCGCCGATGGGCTGACGACCGTCGATCTCGGTCGGCCAGACATCGAGCTCGCGCTGGCGCAGCACCGCGCGTACTGCGCCGCGCTCGAACGGCACGGGTGCGAGGTACATGTGCTGTTGGCCGATGCGCGGTATCCCGATTCGACGTTCGTCGAGGACACGGCGCTGATCCTGCCTGGTCTTGGTGCGATTCTCACCCGACCGGGGGCGGTCAGCCGCGCCGGTGAGGTCGAGGCGATCGAGGCGGCGTTGCGACCGAGCTTTCCAGCATTGATGCAGATCGCCGAGCCAGGGACCTTGGACGCGGGCGATGTGTGTGAGGCGGGGAGTCATGTGTTCATCGGTATCTCGCACCGCACGAACGACGCCGGCGCCGCGCAGCTGACGGCGTGGCTGGCGCAGTTCGGCTACACCGCGTCGACGGTCGACATCCGTGGCATCGACAGCATCCTGCATCTGAAGAGCGGCATCGCGGCCATCGATCCGAAATGCCTGGTGCTGATCAACGACCTGGCGGACCATCCGGCATTTGCCGGCTTCGACATCGTGCGGGTGCCGGGTGGCGAGGAGTACGGTGCCAACTGCGTGCGGGTGAACGATGTGGTGTTCACGTCCGCTGGTCAGCCGGGGCTCGATGCGCGCTTGCGGGGGCTGGGGTACGTGCTCGAGGTGCTCGACATGAGCGAGTACCGGAAGATGGATGGGGGGTTGAGCTGTTTGTCGTTGCGGTTTTGACGTCCTACTGCCGCGCCGGCGCGATCGGCAGCACGATGTGCGACGGATACACCGCGCTGTGATGGATCGTACTCTCCGCCGTCACCATCCGCCGGTTCCGTCCCAACGGCTCCCCCGTATTCGGGTTGACATCGAAGCGCGGAAAATTACTGCTCGAGATGTCCACCCGGATGCGATGCCCCTTCTTGAACACATTCGCCGTCGGAAACGGCTCGATCGTGAACGGATACACCCGTCCCGGCGTCAGCATCACCGCATGATCACGCGTCGCGCGATACCGCCCGCGCACGATGGCGTCGGTGAGGTTCATGTCGAACCCGCCCGGCCACGTCTCGCTCGATGGATACACATCGATGAGCTTGGCCGTGAAGTCGGTATCGGTGCGATTGGACGACGCATGCAGCACCACCGTGATTGGCCCGATGACCGTCATGTCTTCCGTGAGTGGTTCAGTCTGGAACACCACCACATCGGCACGTGACCGCAGCGGCATGAACGGCGCTGCCGACGGCGGAAAGCGCGGATCCTCGCGCTGATCATACGCACCGTCCTTGAGTCGGGCCGAGGACCCGCCGCCGATGGTGGGCACGGGGTGGCGCGGATCGAAGGTATAGGTGGTCGACGCGCTCGGCTTCCGCGGCGGCGTGGTGCTCAGCGCGCCGTCAGCGTGGAAGTAGTAGGGCACCATGCGCGTGCTCGCGATCGGCCACGACGCGGCGTCGCGCCAGTACCCGCCATGAAACAGGCGGCCGTCAGCATCCTTGTGGCCATCGCCCGTACCCATGACAAAGAGGCGCACAGGAGCATCACGCTCGACGCCTGTCGCCAGACCCTTCATGAAGTGGTCGAACCAGCGGAGATGAAACGTGCCGTAGAAGTCGGCAATCGCCGCCTCGGTGCCGAACGACACGTCACCGGCGTACGGCCGAATGTTGCCGCTATGCGTCCAGGGGCCAACCAGAATGCGCTGCGGCGCTGACTTGAGCTTGCTCAGTCCGACGAAGTTCGTGAACGTGCCGGCGAGGAAGATGTCGTACCAGCCGCCGATGTGGATCATGGGGATGTTCGACGTCTGGGCGTAATGCTCTTCCCAGTTGACCATCGGATCCTTCCAGAACGCGTCGTAGTCGGCGTGCTCGAAGAAGTCGAGGTACCAGGCTTCGTACTCCGGTGCCACCGACAGCGGGTTGAGGCCACGCCGCATCGGCTGCAGCGCGTACCAGTCTTCAACCTTCTCCTTCGTCAGCAGCGCTTTCACATCCGGTGTCTTGGCATCGGCCAGCAGCTGACTCCACGCCCAGGTGAGCTGACGACCCATTTCATACGTGCCACGATACCGTACACCATGATCCCACGCGTTCGACATGCCACCCATGTTGATCACGAGGGTGCTCAGCGATGGCGGATTGAGTTGCGCGGCACCGGCCTGCGCATGCGCCGCGAACGACTGCCCCCACATGCCCACCTTGCCGTTGGACCACGCCTGTTTGGCGAGCCACTCGATGGTGTCGTATCCGTCGGTGGCATCGGCCGGCTGCACCTTGAGGAACTTCCCCTGGGACGCATAGCGTCCCCGCAGATCCTGCACCGCAACCACATAGCCGTTCTTCGCAAACGTCTCGGCCTGGCTGGCGAGCGAACCCTTTCCGTACGGCGTCCGATTGAGGAGTACCGGGAAGCGGCCGTCGACCGGCACGCCGTTGCGCGCCGGTCGATAGACATCGGTCGCCATGCGCAGGCCGTCGCGCATGGGAATCATCAGATCGTGTTCGCTTCGCAGCACGTCATACGGCGAACTGAGTTGCTGCGCCTGCGCTGACGTCGGCGCACTCGCTGCCATGAGCGCCACAAGCGCGAGAATGGAGGACCGATACCGGAACGTGGCGATCATTGCGGAACAGCGGTTGGAGTGAGATGACCAATGAACGGGATCACGGTCGTCAGCAACCCGGTTGCGAGGAGAACCAGCGCAGTCAGAATCGCCCACTTGATCGTGAAGCGCTGATGTTCGTCAAAATCCACTCCGGCCAAGCCGACCAGCAAGTACGTCGACGGCACCAGTGGGCTCAACAGGTGCACCGGCTGCCCGATCAGCGATGCCCGCCCCATCTCGGCTGCGGTGATCCCGTATGCCTGCCCTGCCTTGGCGAGAATCGGGAGAATCCCGAAATAGAACGCGTCGTTGGAAATGAAGAACGTGAATGGAATGCTCAGCACCCCCGTCACGATCGAGAGATAGGGGCCGAGCGCGGCCGGAATCACACCCACAACACTCTCCGCCATCGCGTCGACCATTTTCGTGCCGGACAGGATGCCGGTGAAGATTCCTGCCGCGAAGATCAGCGAGGCCACCGCCAGCACATTGCCTGCGTGCGTGGCGAGCAGGTGTTTCTGCTCGGCCACGCTCGGATAGTTGATCATGATCGCGATCGCAAAGGCGATCATGAACAGGACCGGCAACGGCAGCACACCCATCACCAGCGCCACCATCAGCCCCAGCGTCAACACGGCATTGACCGGGAGCAATTTCGGTCGCCGCGTGTCGGCGACCGACGTGTTGTCGTCGAGCGCTGTCTCATCGGAGAACGTCACGACGCCAGCGCTGGCAATCCGCGCGCGTTCGTTGCGACCCAGCCGGTACGCCGCATAGAGTACCCAGGTCGCCGCCACCAGCATCGCCGGAATCATCGGCACGAACAGGTCACTCGCATCGACGGCCAATGCACTGGCCGCACGAGCCGTCGGCCCGCCCCACGGCAGGATGTTCATCACGCCGCCGGCCATCATCGTGACGCAGGCCAGCACCAGCGGTCGGATGCCAAGCCGGCGATAGAGCGGGAGCATCGCCGCGGCCGTGATCATGTAGGTCGTCGAGCCATCACCGTCGAGCGACACGATCAATGCCAGCGCGGCGGTGCCGACCACCACCCGCACCGGATCGCCATCGACGATGCGCACCAGCGCCGTCACGATCGGTTCGAACAGCCCGGCGTCGATCATGATCGCGAAATAGAGGATCGCGAACGCCAGCATGATGCCCGTCGGTGCGATCTTCGTCACGCCTGCCAGCATCATCGTGCCGAGTTGCGCGGAGAACCCGCCGAGCACCCCGAATGCGATCGGAACCAGGATCAATGCCGTCAGCGGTGCCATGCGTTTGGTCATGATCAGCACCATGAAGGTGATGACCATCGAAAAGGCGAGCAGCGTGAGCATCAGGGCGCTGTTGCCGGCTCGATTTCTTCCGGCGTGATGGGCCGGAACGCGACATCGAAGGTCAGCCACGCCACCTTGGCGAACGGCAGCAGCAGTGCCGGCGCGAGTGCCACGCCGAGCGGCATGAGCCAGGTCAGCGTATCCCACGGCACATTCGGCCACGACGTGAGGATCACCGTGACGAACACGATCGCGAACAGCGCTTCGGCCACCGCCAGATTGGTCAGCATGGCGCCGGAGAAGTACGAGTCGCTGCTCCGTGTGAACCGGAACCGGCAGTGGCTGCAGCTCACATTCGGTGTCGCCCACCCGCGTAGCACCTTCCCTACACCGCAGTTCGGGCAGCGCAGGCGGACGGCACGACCAATCAGCCGTGCGAGCTGCCCCCATGACGGAAAGGCGAGCGCTGATTCGGTCGTCCGTGAACCGGGCGCGTCCAAGGCGGGTGGCTCAGGGCGCGGCAGGACACCGGGTCGTCGGTCCGGATCACGAAGCTCGTCGGGTGATCGCATACCGCAATGTAGGTCTTGCGCGCGCGGTGCATCGCGGTCTCTGCCGGTCGCCCGGCCGGCCGGCGCTGATCCGTCCCCACCATTTGTCCGGGGCCCTCCCCCTCCGCCATCGCTCCCCTCCCCCGTTACGTTTGTTCTGATGCGCCGCCGTGTCCCGGCGGCGATTCCGTTTCTCCCGATTCCGATCCGACGATGTCGTTTGAAATTGCCGTCAAGAAGGCCGAGGGTGTCGAACGCCTGCTCGGCGTGACCGTCTCGGTCGAGACCGTCAAGGCCGCCGAAGACAAGGCCGTCAAGCGTTACGCCTCCGCTGCCCGCATGCCTGGCTTCCGCCCCGGCAAAGCCCCGCTCCACCTGATCAAGAAGGCGTACGCCGAACAGATCAAGTCCGAGGCCCTCGAGAGCATGGTGCAGGACGCGTGGAAGCAGGCGCTCGACCAGGAGAAGCTCGAGCCGATCGCACAGCCGCACGTGCACGACCTGAAGTTCGAGGACGGCCAGCCGGTCACGTTCGACATCCATCTCGAGGTCCGCCCCGAGATCGCCATCGACACGACCACCGGCTTCACCGTCGCGCGCCCGTCCGAAGTGGTGACTGACGCCATGGTCGAAGAACAGCTCGAGACCCTCCGCGAGCAGCGCGCCGCTCTGATGCCGATCGAGGAGAAACCGCAGCCGGGCGATCAGGTCAAGGTGAAAATCGCATCCCAGGAAGAAGGCGCGGAAATGCCGGAGCAGCGGGAGTATCCGCTCGAGCTCGGCAAGGGGCAGGCTATCCCCGGGATCGAGGAGCTGATCATGGAGGCCACGCCGGGCGAGACCGTCGAGCGCGCCGTGCGCTGGCCGGACGACTTCCCGGACGAGGCGCAGCGCGGCAAGTCGAAGCTGACGCGGGTGACCCTGCTCGAAGCCAAGCGGAAGGCCCTCCCCGGCCTGGATGATGCCTTCGCCCGCGAGCTCGGCGATTTCGAGACGGTCGACAAGCTCAAGGAGGCTGTCCGGAAGGACATGGGTGAGCACGTCACGCGTGAGGCGGACTCGTCAGTCCGCGAGCAGCTGCTCGATCAGGTCATCGCCGCGAACCCCTTCCAGATCCCGAACGCCTGGGTGCAGCAGGTGATGGGGGCCTACATGCAGATGTATCAGGTCCCTGAGGGGATGCAGGAGCGGTTCGCCGGGGAGTTTCGCCCCATGGCCGAGCGTCAGGTCCGGCGCGATGTCGTGATCGACACGATTGCCGAAAAGGAAGGGTTGGTGTCGACCACCTCGGACGTGGACGACAAGATCGCGGAGATGGCGACGGAGAAAGGTGTCGAGACTGGTCAGCTGTACGTTCAGCTCGAGAAGGCCGGCCGGCTCAAGGAGCTGGAGCGGACCCTGACGGACGAGAAGGTGTTTGCATGGCTGATTGCACGGAACACGGTGAATCAGGTAGCGTAGACGTGCAGGAGTTCTCATCGGGGCCGACCCGGTGCCACAACCTCAGCAGGAAGCCCGAATCATGGCCAGCATTTACGCTCCGTATGTGATTGAACGGTCCAGCCGCGGCGAGCGGTCGTACGACGTCTTCTCGCGGCTGCTGATGGACCGGATCATCTTCCTCGGCACGCCGATCAATGATGACGTCGCGAACGTCATCATTGCGCAGCTGCTGTTCCTGCAGGCTGACAACGCCGACCGGGACATCAGCCTCTACATCAACTCGCCGGGCGGCAGCATTTCGGCCGGCCTGGCGATCTACGACACGATGAATTTCATGTCGGCGCCGGTGAACACGATCTGCATGGGCATGGCCGCCAGCATGGGGGCCTTCATGCTCAGCGCCGGTCGCAAGGGCAAGCGGTCCGCGTTGCCCCACAGCCGGATCATGATTCACCAGCCGAGCCAGAACGGCGGCGGCGGCACGGCGTCGGACATCGAGATTCAGGCCCGGGAAATCCTGTACCTCAAGGGCAAGATGAACGAGCTGATGGCCAAGCACACGGGCAAGCCGGTGGAAGTGATCGAGCGCGATACCGATCGCGACCGCTTCATGAGCGCCCAGGAAGCGCTGGACTACGGCATCATCGACAACATCGTGACCAGCCGGACTGAGCTCGCGGTGGACACGAAACCAGCGGTGGTCGCAGCGGGCTGACCGGTGGCGCCAGTGGCGCGACACCGGTAAACGGTTGTCGTGCCGACACCTTGGAGGGGGCTGCAGCTCAGGCGCTGCGGCCCCTTGCCATCTCCGGCGCGGCGGATCCTGCATTGCGATCCCCTGCCCGGCTTGTAGCTTCGAAGGGTGGACGCATCCCCATGCGGGGGGTGCGCCGTGTGTTTTTTGCCGGGTCTCGAATGTCGCACGACAAGCATCTGCGCTGTTCATTCTGCGGAAAGTCCAAGGACGCCGTCCGGAAATTCATTTCCGGTCCGTCCGTGTACATCTGCAACGAATGCATTGCGCTCTGCAATGAGATTCTGGCTGAGGACGAAGAGCGCGAGGTCGCCGAAGCGATCACGCAGGTCCCAACGCCGCAGGAGATCAAGGACATCCTCGATCAGTACGTGATCGGGCAGGAGCGGGCCAAGAAGGCGCTCTCGGTGGCGGTGTACAACCACTACAAGCGCATCAATCTTGGCGCCTCCCGCGACGAGGATGTGGAGCTCGAGAAGTCGAACATCCTGATGATCGGGCCGACGGGCGTGGGCAAGACGCTGCTGGCGCAGACACTGGCCAAGATCCTCGACGTGCCGTTCACGATCGCCGACGCCACCACGCTGACCGAGGCCGGTTACGTCGGCGAGGACGTGGAGAACATCCTCGTCCGCCTGCTGCAGGCCGGTGATTTCAACGTGCAGGAGTGCGAGCGCGGCATCGTCTACATCGACGAAATCGACAAGATCGCGCGCAAGAGCGAGAACCCGAGCATCACGCGCGACGTCAGCGGTGAAGGCGTGCAGCAGGCGTTGCTCAAGATTCTCGAAGGGACGGTGGCCAGTGTGCCGCCGCAGGGTGGACGGAAGCACCCGCAGCAGGAATACATCCAGATCAACACGAAGGACATCCTGTTCATCTGTGGCGGCGCATTCGACGGTCTCGAGAAGATCATCGAGGCACGCGTCGGCAAGCAGCGGATCGGGTTTGGTGGCGCCGACAAGGCGGTGCTCGAGCGCACCGCGAAGGAACCCTTCGCCGATGTCGAGCCGGATGACCTCCTCCGTTTCGGCATCATTCCAGAGCTGGTTGGGCGCTTGCCGGTGGCGGTGCCGCTCGAATCACTGGATGAGGATTCGCTGGTCCAGATCCTCCGCGAGCCGAAAAACGCGCTGGTGAAGCAGTATCAGAAGCTGTTCGCGCTCGAGGAAGTGAAGCTCGACTTCGAAGAGAGCGCGCTCCGCGCAGTGGCCGGCAAGGCGCTCAAGCGCGGCACGGGCGCTCGCGGGCTGCGCGCGATCCTCGAAGAAATCCTGATGGACGTGATGTTCGACCTGCCCAGTCGCGAAGACGTGACAGAAGTGCGGGTCATCGAGAGCTGCGTGACGAGTCGCGCGCAGCCATTGCTCGAGATCTCTCCCGCTCGCCGCAAGAAGGAAGCATAGCCCTGAGCCCGGTCTTCCGGCGCGATGGGGACAAGATCGAAACGCCGGAGCGGTTGCCTGTAGTGCCGCTGCGCGACGTTGTCATCTTCCCCCACGTCGTCATGCCCCTGCTGGTCGGCCGAGCCGCCAGCCTCGCTGCACTCGATACCGCCGCCGCCGACGATTCGCTGGTGCTGCTGGTCGCGCAGAAGCGCGCCGACACCGAGGAGCCAGGCAGTACCGACCTGTTTCGCGTCGGGGTCGTTGCGCGCATTCTGCAGATCTCACGCCTGCAGAACGGCACCACGCGGGTGCTGGTCGAATCGCTCGCGCGAGCGAAGGTCACACGGTACGCGATGGCGGGCGCGCACCTGAAGGCGAACGTGCAACCGTACCCGCTCGACGCCACTCCGCTGAGTGAGGACGAAACACGCCAGGCGCGTCGCGCAGTGGGCGCGTTCGAGGAGTACGTCGCACTGCATCGGCGCCTCCCGGATGAGATCGTGCGGCTGATCAGCAGCGCGGAATCGTTCGAGCAGCAGGCCTGCCTGATTGCCGCGCACCTGAACATCAAGCTCGACGTCCGGCAGCGGCTGCTCGATGCGCCGACCCTCGGTGTGCTCTTCGATCAGTTGACGATGACCCTCGCCGGCGAGGTCGAGCTCCTGCGGCTCGAACGGAAGATCGAGGAGGATGTGCGCGGCGCGCTATTCCAGAATCAACGCGAGTTCTTCCTGCAGGAGCAGCTGCGTGCCATTCATCGCGAGCTCGGCAACGAGGATGGCGATGAGGTGCAGGAGCTGGACGCGCAGCTGGTGGCGGCACAGCTGCCGGAAGCGGTGCTCACACGGGCGCGTCGCGAAGTGCGAAAGCTGCGCAAGATGGCGCCGCTCAGCCCCGAAGCGACGGTCAGTCGCACCTTCCTGGATTGGGTGCTGGCACTGCCGTGGCATCAGCGCACCGAAGACGCACTCGATGTTGGCCGTGCGAAGACGGTGCTCGATGAGGATCACTACGGTCTGGAGGATGTGAAGGATCGCATTCTCGACTACATCGCCGTGCTCAAGCAGGTCGGCAAGATGAACGGGCCGATTCTCTGCCTGGTGGGCCCGCCTGGTGTCGGCAAGACGTCACTGGCGCGTTCGATCGCGGGTGCGCTCGGCCGCAAGTTCGTGCGGATGTCGCTGGGTGGCGTGCGTGACGAGGCCGAGATCCGCGGGCATCGCCGCACGTACATCGGCGCAATGCCTGGGCGCATCATTCAGGCGATGCGACGCGCGGAAAGCGTGAATCCCGTCCTCCTGCTCGATGAAATCGACAAGCTTGGCGCGGACTTCCGAGGGGATCCATCTGCGGCGCTGTTGGAGGTACTCGATCCCGAACAGCATTCGGCGTTCAATGATCATTACCTCGAGATCGACTACGATCTGAGTCAGGTGCTGTTCATCACCACCGCCAACTCGTTGAGCGGAATTCCCGAGCCGCTCCGCGACCGGATGGAAATCATCCGGCTGTCGGGGTATCTGGATCAGGAAAAGCTGGCGATCGCGAAGCAGTATCTGGTGCCACGCACATTGAAGGCGGTCGGGATCGAGGCCGCTGAGGTGACGTGGGAGCCCGATGTCCTTCGCAAGATCTGCCGCGGCTGGACGCGGGAAGCAGGGGTGCGTGATTTCGAACGACGGCTGGCGCGCGTCGCGAGGAAGCTGGCGCGGCAGCGCGCTGAAGCACCTGAATCGAAGAAGAAACCCGCGCCACTGGTCGTCAAGCTGGATGAACTCACCGCGCTGCTCGGCGCGATGCAATACGACCCCGATGACACCTCGCTCGACGACAAGATTGGCGTGGCCACCGGTCTGGCGTATACCACCGTGGGTGGTGAGACGCTCGAGATCGAGGTCAGTGTCGTGGATGGACGGGGACGGTTGCAGCTGACGGGGACGCTGGGCGACGTGATGAAGGAATCGGCGTCAGCGGCGATGAGCTACGCGCGGCAGCGCGCGGTACAACTCGGGATTGCCCCGGATTTCTACAAGACGAAAGACATCCACATCCACATCCCGGCGGGCGCGACGCCAAAGGACGGGCCGAGCGCGGGAATCGCGATCGCGACGGCGGTGGTCAGTGCGCTCACCGGCACACCGGTGCGTGGTGATGTGGCAATGACAGGAGAAATCACGCTGCGCGGACGGGTCCTGCCGATCGGTGGCGTGAAGGAAAAGTCAGTCGGCGCCCATCGGGCCGGCGTGACGCATGTGCTGCTGCCGAAGGGCAACGAGCGCGATCTGGACGACGTGCCACAGGAGGTGAAGGACTTCATCACCTTCCACTGCGTCGGAAACATGGACGAGGTCCTGGCGCTTGGCTTGCGCACGCCCAGCGTCACGCATGCCATCGTCGCACCAACCTCGGCGGCGAGTTCGCACACTGTTCCACCGGCCCCGGTGCCGCAACGCCGCGAGCGCGGTGGTCGCCGCGCGCCCGTGCACCCCCACTGAGATCGCGTGACCGCTCCTGACGTGCCGCAGTCCCCGGACGACATCCCGAAGTCCGACCCGCTGGTGATTCGCTCGCTGGATTTCGCCGGTCCAATGGCGACCGTGGACGGGTGGCGTCCGGAACCGGAGTTACCCGAGATCGCGTTTGCCGGGCGGTCGAACGTCGGAAAGAGCTCCCTCCTCAACGCCCTCGTGCGACGCAAGGCCTTCGCCCGCGTCAGCAAGACTCCCGGCCGCACCCGGGAGCTGAACTTTTTCCGCGTGAACGATGTGTTCATGCTGGTCGACTTGCCAGGCTACGGCTACGCCAAGATCAGCAAGGACCGGAAGGCGGCGTGGCGCCCGCTGATCGAAGGATACATGCGCAACAGCCCGTATCTCCGCGGAGTGGTACAACTGCTCGATGTGCGGCACGACCCGACGGCCGACGACCGCATCATGCTGGACTTCCTCGCCGAACTCGGCGTACCGACCCTGATCGCCCTGACCAAGGTCGACAAGCTGGGACGCGTCGCGCGTGCAAAACGCATCACGGAGTTGTGCGAGGCGTACGGTGTGGATGAAGATCAGGTCATCCCGTTCAGCGCCCACGAGAACATCGGGCGCGAGGAACTCGGCGAGGCGCTGATGTCACTGCTGAATGCCGGCCCCTGGCGGGATGAACCGACCTACGTTCCGCGCGCCGAAGGCGATGCCGCACCGAGTCTTTCGCTGCCATCACCAACGTCTGACGAGGCAGACGAGGCGGTCGATCACGACGACGACTTCGTCGACGAGCACTGACCCTTTCGTTCGGCGCCAGTTGTTCCGCTGTGCACGTCTGCCTCACAGCACTCGCAGCACATCCTCGACGGCGCCGGCATCGTGACCGTTGCGCAACAGGTGGGCGATATGCTGCAGCGCGTCACGCTCGCGAGGCCAGGCGCATTCCTGCATCGCCTCGGCAAGGGGAAGCCAGATGAATGCGTCATGTTCCTCGCCGATCGTCAGTTCCCCTGCTCCCGCTGACACGATCGCGCAGAACACGACCGACACGCTCACGACGCCGAGCGTGTGCAGATAGAAACCGCCAAGAGTGACATTGTAGAGTCGCTCGCAGGCGAGGCCGGTTTCCTCGCGCAGTTCACGCACCGCCGCGACCTCCGGTGTCTCGCCCGAATCGATCTTGCCGTGCACGATCTCCCACGCACCGGTGCATCTCGTACCGGCCGCACGGCGGAGGAGCAGCGTCTCGAGGCCTGCAGCACCGAAGCGAACCACGGCGAGGTCGATGATGCTGACCTGCACCGGCGTTGTTGCACCACCTGTCACAGGATCCTCCAGAATTCGCGTGCGACATCGACGGAGAACATCCATCGACCATTGCGCAGACCACGCGCTACATCCACGCGCAGCAGGTTGAAGAAGCCGAGCCCGCCGAGACCCAGTGCGGGGTGTACACCGCGTTGCGCGACGCGCGCCGATGTCGTGCGCGCGTCCGTCCACGCCAGCACCGCGTAGGGGGCCAGCGTGATCTGCGCGGGCACGCGACCGTAGCGACCGAGCCGAATGGAGGGCCCCGGGACCGCATGCTGCCACTCGACGCGCTGCGACACGCCTCGTCGCCCGCGAATCGCGTGGAATCCAACGCCGGGAAGGGTCACCGGGCCACCGAACCAGACTTCATACTGCTGCGGCACATCGCGCCCCACACTGCCGCCAGCGACGGTGCGCAGCACGAGTCGGTCACGACCGATCGGCCGCTGCACTTCGATGTCGAGTGCTCCACGTCCGAACGTTTGCCCTGACGCCTGGGTCCGGATCCCATCGATCGCGCCGCTGAGCGACACCTCCGATCCCCAGAGTGCCAACGCGGTCGGTCGGCGCACCCCAAGCGAGACGCGGCGGAACTCATTACTCCGAACGGCGGGCGTCACCTCGTATTCCCCGCGCGACGGTGTCGCATTCACCGGCGCGCTCGAATGCCTTTCGACCGCCGCCTCGACGCTGACCCGCCAGCGGCGATCGAGCAGCGGCGGCAGATCGGCGCGCACCGCGACCTGTCGCCGTTGAAACGGGCTGGTCCAGTCCGAGCCGAACTCCTGCGCGGCGAGCGAGTTTCGGCTGACTGACCCTTCAGGCACCAATCCGATCTCGCCGAGCTGCCGTTCGGCGCGAAGCGCGAGCCCAGCTCCGGACGCACGCTCCCACGCGAGCACGGCCCCGCCCCGCACGCGCTCGTCGGCAAGCGCATATCGCGCCGTCGTACTGATGCGAACCCCCGCCCCCACCCGTTGTGTGAGGCCGGCGCCAAGGGCGAGCCCTTCGACGCGGTTGACGCGCAGGAAGTCGGACAGGCCGCGCGCCTGAATCGACGTCGCGCGCGTCCGCTGGAGCGCCTGGGCCCGGACCAGCTCCCGGGCGGCGTCCTGCACCGCCTTCACGTCACGATCGGTCACCGTGCGGACGTCAGGCGGCAGGCCGTCCAGCAACTCGCCAGTGAACTTGAACGCCGCCTGACGATCGGCGGGAGCCGCCTCGATCTCGTCCCCGGTGAAGAGGGCCGACGGCAGCCCGGTGTTCACTTCGTACTCACGAATCTCCCAGCGCCCACGAATGATGCCACGAAACGGAAAATCGAGCCATGTCCCGGTCCGACGGATTTCGATCTGCTGCCGGCGCGGCAACCAATAGCGATCCTCAATCAGTCCGTTCTCGAGAATCACCGACACGTCTTCGAGCGATTTGTCCTTGAGCGCAA
The DNA here is from genome assembly GCA_031423355.1 of Gemmatimonadaceae bacterium. Lineage (GTDB taxonomy): Bacteria > Gemmatimonadota > Gemmatimonadetes > Gemmatimonadales > Gemmatimonadaceae > JACMLX01. The sequence continues at coordinate 26,092 of JANPFJ010000260.1, forward strand.
CGCGCGTGAACGAAAACGCCATGCGGACGACCTGGGCGGTCGCCCGTTCGACGAAGACAGCACCCACTGCGCGCGGTGCGCGATCGTTCCGCGGGCGGATGCTGAGCTGAAAGACCTCGATCACACGGTCCGCGAGCCGGATCACCAGTGAGTCGGCAATGCGGTAGTCGTACTCGACCATGCCCGACGGCGACAATGGGTGCGGAACGTCCAGCACTTCATCGCCGTCGCCCAGCCGGATAATGTCCGGAAAGTTGTTCTGGATGATGCCGAGGTGGTCGCGATGGTAATTGATATCGGTCGGCAGCAGCAGCGTGTCGCGGCGACCGAGAATCCGCTGTTTGCTCTGGTTCGGCGATCGCCAGAAGACTTCGAGGCCAAGTTCGTCAGCCTTGACGACCTTCGGCGGTTCGCTCAAGCCTTCGCCGGATTGGGCGAGGAAGGTCACGTAGCCACGAGCGATGGCGCTATAGTCCCGCAAGGAGGTATCGGCGAGCTGTACTGATCGCCGAGCCGTCGCCCGCTGCGCCAAGCCGAGCGCGCGTGCATCATTCCATTCTGCGGTCTGGCAGAGTACGGTGGTAGGGTCGAGCGTGAGGAGTGTCAGCACTGCGGCGCTGACCCAGTACGTGACTCGTCGCATCGTTGCAATCTGGCCCTGCCCAGTCGTCCACGACACCCATCGTCCTCCTTCCCGTCTCGAGTGTCTCTGGTCACCTCGTACAGCACCTTTCGGAGCATGGCCGCGCCAGGACGCCTGGTGCCGGTGTGGCACGATTGCCTGCTCGATCTGGATACCCCGGTGTCGGCGTTCGCGAAGCTTCGGCGCGGCCCCTTTGCGTTTCTGCTCGAATCGGCACCTGCCGGCAGCGAAACGTGGGCCCGGTACACATTCCTCGGCACCGAGCCTCGTGCCGCGTGGCGCCTTCGTGACGGAACCGTGGATCGATGGACGCCGGAGAGGGGCTGGCACGGTGCCGCACCGGTGACGGACCCATTCGATTCGCTGCGCGCCGAGGTCTCGCAGTATGCACCGGTGCACGTCCCGGAGCTGGGCGACTTCTGGGCCGGCGCGGTCGGGTTCTTCAGCTACGACGTCGTGCGCCACATCGAGCACCTGCCAAAGGCGCCGCCCCGCGGGACGGCGACGCCTGACGCACTCTTCGTCTCGACGCGCACGCTGGTGGTGATGGACAACCTGAAGTCGCAGGCCCGCGTCGTGACGGCGGTGCCGATCGACAGCGACGACGAGGCGTGGCTGCGCGCTGCGTATGACGCCGCTGTCGGTGATGTGCGCTCGACGATCGAGCGCCTGCAGGCACCTGCGGCACTGGCCCCGCTGACGCTCGACGACGCGGCGCCCCCAGCCGAGGGCCGGTCGAGCTTCACGCGGGCCGGTTTTGACGCCGCGGTGGAGCGGATCAAGGAATACATCGTCGCGGGCGACTGCTTTCAGTGCCTGATCGCTCGTCGGATCACGGTGCCACACGACTTCGACGGGCTGACGCTCTACCGGGCCCTCCGCGCGCTGAATCCCTCACCATACATGTATCATCTGGTGCTCGACGGCATGGAGCTCGTGGGCAGTTCACCCGAGGTGCTGGTGCGCCTGGCGGGCGGTACGGTGACGGTACGACCGATTGCCGGCACCCGGCGACGCGGCGCCACCGCTGCCGATGATGCACGACTGACCGTGGAGTTGCAGACCGATGAGAAGGAGCGCGCGGAACATGTGATGCTGGTGGATCTTGGCCGGAATGACGTGGGGCGACTGGCCAGGTACGGCACCGTGCAGGTGACGGAATTCATGACGGTGGAGCGGTATTCGCATGTCTTGCATCTGGTGAGCGAAGTGACCGGTGATGTCGGGACGGAGACATCGGCGCTGGACGTCGTCCGCGCAACCTTCCCCGCCGGTACGATGACCGGCGCGCCAAAGGTCCGCGCGATGCAGATCATCGATGACTTGGAGCCGGAACGTCGCGGGCCGTATGCGGGGGCGGTCGGCTATCTGGCGGCGGGCGATCGGCGGATGGACCTCGCCATCACTATTCGCACCTGCGTCATCGCCGGCGGCGAGGCGAGCGTTCAGGTCGGCGCTGGCATCGTCTACGATTCGGTGCCGGCGCATGAATGGCTGGAGACGGAAAACAAGGCACGCGCAATGCTCACGGCTATTGGACGGGTGCGCGAACGATGATTCATGTGAACGAGGCCGTGTCCCCGTTTGCCGGCTCGCCGATCGCATCGCGTGGCGGGCTGATCCCCGACGGGATGTACCCCGCCGGACACATCGAGAAGCTGATCCGAAACGCACGGGTGGTGTCGCACGGCAGCACCATGCCGTACTTCGACGAGATGCTGCTCCAGCACCGCACCCTGTTCCAGTGGGCGTCTTCACACCCGGACGCGCGGACGATGCAGGGTCGGCGTGTCGCCTATGCCGTGCCATTGCCTGGCGCCGACGCCAACGTCGTTGTCCGACATAGCCATCACGGTGGCATGCTGGCAGCAGTCACGCGCGATGTGTTCCGGACGCCGCGCGCGGCTGACGAACTCCGGATCAGCTGGACGTTGCGCCATGTCGGCATTCCGACGCCACGACTGCTCGGCTACGCCCTCTACCCCACGATGCACGGTACGCTCTGGCGCGCCGACGTCGTCACGCGGGAAATCCCTGATGGCATCGATCTGGCGAAAGTGCTCTCGAGCGACACCGGCATGTACGAGCACGCCACCAGCATCGAGGCCACCGTCACGCTCCTCCGCCGGCTGGCACGCACCTGGGCATATCATCCGGATCTGAATGTCAAGAACATCCTGATTGCGCCCGACGAGGATGGCGCCGCCATGGCGTATGTACTCGATGTGGACACGCTGCGTTTTGCGGAGAAGCAGGCCGAATGGATGAACGTCGAGCGCCTCCTCCGATCGGCGAGAAAGTGGCTCAACAAGGATGGGAATCCGGGGTTCGCAACCCTCATCGAGCGGTTGGGCGGATGACAGTCGCGAGCACCGAAGCCCATCGCGGCACGGTTCGAGCGTCGCTCGACCGCGTCTGTATCGTGATGATGAGCGCCGTTGGTGATGCGGTGCACGTGCTCCCGATTCTCACCGCGCTGAAGCGCCATCGTCCCGACGCGCAGGTGACGTGGATCCTGCAGCCGGGACCGGCCACGCTCGTGCGCGGCCATCCCGACATCAGCGACATTCTGCTCTTCGAACGCAGCCACGGCTGGCGCGCGTTCAATGAATTGCGGCGCCAGCTGGCGTCACGCCGGTTTGATCTCGCGCTGGCGCTGCAGGTCTACCTGAAGGCCGGGATGATCACGCGCATGGTGAAGGCGCCGGTGAAACTCGGCTTTGACATGGTGCGCGCCCGGGACCTGAACTGGCTGTTCACCAATGCACAGGTGCCACCGCACCCGATGCAGCATGTGCAGGATCAGTACTTCGAGTTCCTCGACGCACTCGGCGTTCCGCACGGACCACCGGTCTGGAACCTCGGGCCCTGGCCGCACGAACGTGGCGCACAGTGCGAACGACTGCGAGCCTTCGATCGCCCGATTGCGCCGATCGTCGTTGCCACCAGCAAGGCACAAAAAGACTGGCTCCCGGAGCGATGGGCCATGGTGTGCAACTCGCTGTACGCTGATTTCGGCCTGCAGCCCGTGCTCGTCGGTGGCCGCTCCGAGCGCGAAGTCGCCGCCGAGCGGGTGATCATGCAGGCGGCAAAGGTGCCCGTGGCAAGTGCGCTTGGCAGTGGCCTGCGGGGGCTGGTGCAGCTGATTGACGGCGCCGCCTTGGTGCTGAGCCCTGACACCGGTCCGCTACACATCACGGTGGCGCTGGATCGCCCGGTCGTCAGCCTGATCGGGTACTCGAACCCGAAGCGCGTCGGACCGTACGGCAAGTTCCACGACCTGATGATCGATGCGTACGGTGAGCAAGGCGAGGACTATCCCATCAGCATGGAGAACCGCCTCGACCGGTTGCCGCGCATTTCGGTCGAGGACGTGCTCGGCAGGGTGCAGCGCTGGAAGTCCAGCTATGCCACGTCGTATGGTGACCGCAGCGCAGGAGCAGCGGCGGCGCTGAACGGCTGACGCGATCGCGCACACTGGTGACGCGCGCGCGATCGCACGACGGGCTTACCTGAGCGAGGCAACGGCTTTCAGCAGCGCGGGATCCGCCGGTGGCGGCACGGGTGCGAGCTGTTCGAGATGCTCCACCAGCAGCCCGGCCACGAGGAAATCCCGCACTGGCTTTTCGTCGGCGGGCACGACATACCACGGCGCTGATCGTGAGTTGCACCGCCGGATGATGTCGCGATAGGCTCTGGTGAACTTCGGCCAGACAGCGCGGTCTCGCAGGTCGCTGGGCTGCAGCTTCCACTGACGGGCGCGATCGGCGGCACGATCCCGAAAGCGCTCGAGCTGTTCGTCACGGCTGATGTGGATGAACAGCTTGATCACCCGCACGCCGGCATCGGTGATCTCGGCTTCGAACTCGTTGACGCGGTCGTAGCGCGCCTTCCAGACCCGAGGCGGCAGCGTCCCATGCACGCGGGGAATCAGGATGTCCTCGTAGTGCGATCGATTCCACACGCCAACCTGACCGAACGCCGGCAGCGCGCGATGCAACCGCCACCGGAAATCGTGGGCCGATTCCTCCGATGTCGGCACCCCGAAGCTGGTGACTTTCAGCCCCTGCGGATGCAGCCCCGAGAACACCCTGCGGAGCAGGCCGTCCTTGCCCGATGCATCCCGTCCCTGCAACACGAACAACAGGGCGCGCTGCCGTTCGGCGTAGAGCATCCCCTGCAGCGTTGCGGCGCGCGCCAGCAGGGCCCGCGTTGCAGCGGAGAGTTCATCTGCGCCGGGCACCCAGTCGGGCGCCGCCGCGTCGCGGTCACGCAGTGCCGACGCCGATGCGTCGCAGACTCGCTTCAGTGTCTTAGCCATGATGCAGCTTCCCAAAGGGGTATCGCACGCCGAGGCGTTCGGCGAGCTGCACCACCGTCACCAGCGACAATCCCATCACCGCGAAGTAGTCACCCTCGATGTGCTCGACGATCGTCGCGCCGAATCCCTGAATGCCGTACGCGCCAGCCTTGTCCATCGGTTCGCCGGTGTTCACGTAACGCGCGATGGTGTCGTCATCGAGCTCCCGAAAGCGAACCTTGACCGTGACCACGGCAGATTCGATGCGATCGCCCATCGCCACTGCCATCGCGGTGCAGACCTCGTGTGTGCGACCACTCAGCCGTCGCACCATGGCGCGTGCCTCGGGAATGTCGATCGGCTTGCCAAGGATCGCGCCGTCGATCACCACGATCGTGTCGGCGGCAATGACGACGGCATCCGGCGACCGGGCGGCAATCACCGCCGCCTTGCCGCGCGCCAGCCGCTCGGTATGCGGCACCGGTGCCTCGTGTGGCCACGGCGTCTCATCGATGTCGGCCGGCTGCACCTCGTGCTCGATGCCGATCAGGGACAGCAGCTCGCGCCGGCGCGGCGACTGGGAGGCAAGAATCACACGCATCGAATCAACATTCCAGCTGAAGTGTCACGGGGCCATCGTTGATCAACTCCACCTCCATCGCGGCGCCGAACTCCCCCGTCGCCACCGTGAGGCCGCGTTCGCGCAACAGAACAATGAACCGCTCATAGAGCGGAATGGCGACCTCCGGTCGTGCAGCAGCGATGAAGCTCGGGCGCCGCCCGCGGCTCGCGTCGCCGTACAGCGTGAACTGGCTGACCACCAGCACGGCACCAGCCACGTCGGCGAGGGCGAGGTTCATCTTCCCCTCGGCGTCTGCAAAGAGTCGAAGGCCGGCCACCTTGTCGGCCATCCAGCCCAGCCGGGCGGCATCGTCGTCGTGCGTGATGCCGACCAGCAGCAGATAGCCACGCCCGATCTGGCCAGTGGCACGCCCATCGACCCGGACTTCGGCGCTGGAGACACGTTGGAGGAGGACTCGCATGCTGGGACAAAGTTGACTGGCTGCGGCCCTCCCACCAGACTCCCCTCTGCCCGTCCCCCTGTTCGCCGCGAGTGGTGCAGCCTGCCCACGTCCGGCGACGTCGCCGCTGTCGCACGGAGAGACTGTCGTGAGAGTCCTGGTCATTGATGTCGGCGGTACCCATATCAAGGTCGCCGGTTCGTGGGATCGCGTGACCCACCGCATTCCGTCGGGACCAACCATGACCGCGTCCGACATGGCTCGCGGCGTGCTCGAACTCGCGAAGACGTGGGACTTCGAGGCAGTCTCACTCGGCTACCCGGGCCCGGTGAAGGACAACCGGCCCTTCCGCGAGCCAGTCAACATCGCGGGCGGATGGACGACGTTCGACTTCCAGAAGGCGTTCGGCAAGCCTGTGCGGGTGATCAACGACGCCGCGATGCAGGCGCTGGGCAGCTACGCCGGCGGCCGCATGCTCTTCCTCGGACTCGGCACCGGCCTCGGTACGTCGATCGTCGAGAACTGGCGCGTTGAGCCACTCGAGATCGCGCATCTGCCATACAGGAAGGGCAAGAGCTACGAGGAGTACCTCGGTGACGCCGGGCTCGCCGAACTCGGTGACGAACAATGGGAGAGACACGTGCACAAGGTGTGCGATCTGTTTCGCGCCGCCCTGCTCTGTGATGGCATCGTCCTTGGCGGCGGGAATGCCCGAAAGCTGGTGACCATGCCGGACGCGACCACGCGCGGTTCAAACGAGAACGCAATTCACGGTGGGATTCGACTCTGGGAGCGCGTGGCTGAGTCGACGTCTCCTGAGTTTCTGGACCCACAGACCGCAGCGGGCACTGCCGTCGCGCCCGATTCGCCGCCGCTCAACGTCACTTCGGAAGTGCGGATCCCGACGCCATCGCGCCGGAAGACCGGGGCAACAACCCGGACGGCGGCTACGAAGCCGGCCGTCAGCGACACGAAGGCCGCGGCGAAGCGATCGCCGCTCAAGGCGTCACCAGTCAAGAACGCGACGAAGAGGAAAGCTCCGGCGAAGAAAGCTCCGGCGAAGAAGAGTCCGGTGACAGGAGCGGCGGTCAGGCAGCGTCGCAAGTGACCGCACGCGCCGTGCTTCGCGCGCTTGGACTCCTCTCGTGCGCCGCCGCGGCGCTGAGTGCGCAGCCGAGTGGCCCGCGCGCGGAGCATCGAGCCGAGGAGCGCGCGGTGCTATCGGAACTGGTGAGCATCAATTCGTCGACCGGCACTGCCGGTGTCGATCAACTCGGACTCGCGATCACACGTCGACTCCGAGCCGCAGGATTTCCGGCCGCCGATGTGCAGCGCCTTGGCCCTGCACCAACCATGATGGCAGTGGTGGCGCGCTATCGCGGCAAGGCATCGGGCCGCAAGCCGATCCTGCTGATGGCGCACATGGATGTCGTGACCGCACTCGCCAGCGACTGGACGCGGCCACCGTTCGCCTTTGGCGAGGCCGGGGGCTGGTACTACGGCCGAGGCGTCGAGGACAACAAGGCCGGACTGGCGGCGATCGTCGCGACCTTCGTCCGCTGGAAGCGTGCCGGTTGGGTCCCCGATCGGGATCTGGTTGCGGTGCTGACGGCGGATGAAGAGACCGATGGTCGGTCGATCCGCTGGCTGCTGCAGCACCATCCTGCGTTGTTCGATGCCGAGTATGCGCTGAACACCGATGCTGGCGGAGTGGCGCTGGAAGGTGGCAAGGCGCTTGGTGTGGCGCTCCAGGCGAGCGAGAAGGTTTACGCCGATTTCACACTGCAGACGTTGAACGCCGGCGGGCACAGTTCCGTCCCGCGGCACGACAACGCCATCTACGAGCTCGCCGACGGGTTGGCGCGACTGGCCGCACACGAGTTCCCGGTGCGGCTGAACGAAGTCACCACGGCGTTCTTCCGCGAATCAGCGGCGTCACAGACGCCAGCGCTGGCCGAAGTGATGCGTGCGATCGCGGCTGGTCGGACGGATGCGGCCAACGTCGCGCAGGTGGCCGCGGTCAATCCGTACTTCAGCTCCGTGTTGCGCACCACCTGCGTCGCCACGCGACTGGCCGGTGGTCACGCCGACAATGCACTGCCGCAGCGCGCCACCGCGCTGGTGAACTGCCGCATGCTGCCGGATGATCCGCCGGACTCGGTGATGGCGGTACTGCAGCGGGTGGTTGGCGACAAGGTGAAGGTGATCCGCACGCGCGAGATCGTGCCCAGTCCGCCGTCGCCGTTGCGTCCCGACGTGGTGGGGGTGATGCGTGTGTTGTCAGGCACGTTCTTCGCAGGCGCCCCGGTGGTGCCGGAGATGTCCACCGGGGCGACGGACGGGCTCTTCACACGGAACGCGGGTGTACCGACGTATGGCGTGAGTGCACTGGCCTTCGAGCAGACCGAGCCGTCACGGGCGCATGGACGGGATGAACGGATCGGCGTGACGGCGTTTCACACGTCGGTGGCGTTCTGGGAGCAGCTGGTACAGCGGTTGGCGGGGCCGGTGGCGGTGGTGCCGTAGCGGGTTGAGACGGTTCGTCGAAAACGCAACGCGGGCGAGCCAATACCAGGCTCGCCCGCGTTCGCCATCGGTCCCCAGACAGCCACCCTCACTCCACCGTCACACTCTTCGCCAGGTTCCGCGGCTGATCGACATTACACCCGCGCTTGACCGCTATGTAGTACGCCAGCAACTGCAACGGCACACTGGCCAGGATCGGCGTCAGCATGTCCATCGTCACCGGAATCCGGAACTCGTAGTCGAGCAGCCCGGCCAGCGATGGCTCTTCACCCGTCGTGATGGCGACCACCGTCCCCTTGCGTGCCTTCACCTCCTGCACGTTGCTCACGACCTTATCGAACACGGCGTCGTGCGGCGCGATGAAGACCACCGGCATCATCTCGTCGATCAATGCGATCGGCCCGTGCTTCATCTCTGCCGCCGGATACCCTTCGGCGTGGATGTAGCTGATTTCCTTCAGCTTGAGCGCGCCTTCCAGTGCACTCGGGAAGTTGTAGCCGCGGCCAAGGTACAGGAAATTCTGCGCCCGCTTGAACTCTTCGGCTACCGCCTCGACATCGGCCGCGCGCTCGAGAATCTGGCTGATCTGTGCCGGTAGCGCCGACAGCGCGGCAATCACCTGCCGGCCCTGCAGGATGCTCATCGTGCGCAGGCGGCCGATCTTGAGCGCGAGCAATGTGAGGGCTATCACCTGACTGGTGAAGGCCTTCGTGCTCGCAACACCGATCTCCGGACCGGCGTGGAGGTAGATCCCGCCGTCCGCTTCACGGGCGATGGTCGACCCCACGACGTTCACCAGGCCGAGGGTCTTCGCGCCGCGTGATTTGGCTTCGCGCAGCGCCGCCAGCGTGTCGGCCGTTTCACCGGACTGCGAAATCACGATGCAGAGCGTGCGTTCGGTGACGATCGGATTCTTGTAGCGGAATTCCGACGCGTACTCGACTTCGACGGGAATGCGCGCGAAATCCTCGAGCAACTGCTCGCCGATGAGCGCCGAATGCCACGACGTGCCGCAGGCCGTGATGATGATGTTATCGATCTTGAGCAGCTGTTCGTCGCTCAGGTTGAGGCCACCCAGCTTGGCGGTACCCTCTTCCTGCAGCATACGGCCACGCATGGTGTTTTCGACCGTGACCGGCTGCTCGAAGATCTCCTTCAGCATGAAGTGCGCGTAGCCGCCACGTTCGATCTGATCGAGATCCCAGTCGATCTGCGTCACCATCTTTGACACGGTGCTCTGCGAGTGGTCGATGACACGGAAGCCGCTGCGCGTCAGCACCGCGACATCACCGTCTTCGAGATAGACGACGTCCCGCGTATGCGCCAGAATGGCGGAGACGTCACTGGCCACGAACCACTCGTCCTTGCCGACACCGATCAGGAGCGGACTGCCCTTTCGGGCGGCGACGATCTTGTCCTTGTCGCGACTGGAGATCACGGCGATGCCGTAGGTTCCCTCGACGCGCTTCAGCGCCTGCACGACCGCGTCCTCGAGGCTGCCCGTGAACAGTTCCTCGATCAGGTGCGAGAGCACTTCGGTATCCGTGTCCGACGAGAACACGTGCCCGCGTGCTTCGAGCGATTTCTTCAGTGAATGCGAGTTCTCGATGATGCCGTTGTGCACCACGGCAATCGTCTTCGCCTCGTCCATGTGCGGGTGCGCGTTCCGCTCCGTCGGCGGACCGTGCGTGGCCCAGCGCGTGTGAGCGATGCCGACGGACCCGTGCGTCGGGTTTTCCAGGATCGCCTGCTCGAGTTTGGCAATCTTGCCCGCGGCACGGCGCATCTCCACGCCGGCCCCGTTCATGGTCGCAACACCCGCGGAGTCATAGCCCCGGTACTCGAGCCGACGCAGCCCTTCCAGCAGCAGCGGGGTCGATTCCCGGTTGCCAACGTATCCGACAATTCCGCACATGAGCTCAATCCTTCCCGAATGGCGATGAGATCCAGCGCTCAGCGCGCAGAGGCGCGCACAAGTTCGTCCAGCGGTTCGCGCGACTGCGACACCAGTGCCTCCGCCTCGGCGCGCGTGGGCGCCTCTGCAATGACACGTACAATTGGTTCCGTGCCCGAGGGACGGACATGCACCCATCGGTCCGGCCACGACAGGCGCAGGCCATCCTGCGTGTCCACAGCCGCGTCTGGAAATGCCGCCCGGAGGGCAGCGTACACGTCACCAAGCGGTGCGTCCGGGCGATCCAGCTTGTCCTTCACAATCTCGTACTGCGGTGCCGACGCCTTGAGCTGCGACGGCGTCTTCCCGGTTTCATACAGCAATTGCAGCACCAGCGCCGCGCCGGCGGGGGCATCGCGTCCGAGATGCAGGTCCGGCAGAATGACGCCACCGTTGCCCTCTCCACCGATCGCAGCGTGCTCGGCTTTCATTGCCGCCGCCACGTTCGCCTCGCCAACAGGCGCACGAACGCACCGCTGACCCGCAGCCAGCGCGGCATCCTCTACTACACGGCTGGTGGACAGGTTGGTCACAACCGCACCCGGACTCTTCCGCAGCACCAGTGCTGCAGCGAACGCGAGCGTGTAGTCCTCACCGATCGGAACACCGTGCTCGTCCACAATCGCGAGCCGGTCGACATCGGGGTCGACAGCCAGCCCAATGTCGGCCCCGGTCTTCCGAACGAGCGCGACGAGGTCGCCCAGATTTTCGGCAATCGGCTCCGGAGCATGCGGGAAGCGACCATCTGCTTCGGTATGGATTGCCGTCACCTCACATCCGAGCGCTTCGAGCAGAGGCTGCATGATCGGCCAGCCTGCGCCACGGACGCAGTCGAGCGCAACCTTGAGCTTCCGGGCACGGAGCGCAGGGACGTCGAGATATTTCAAAGCGAGTATCAAGGCGAGATGGCGCTGAATCGCCTGACTGTCAACGGTCGTCGAGCCGAGCTTGTCCCATGTCGCGCGATCAAAGCCCGCATCGGTCGCCGCCCGGAAGCGGAGGCTATCCGTCTGATCGAGGAACAGCCCAGAGGATCCGATGAACTTGAGCGCGTTCCACTCCACCGGATTGTGGCTGGCGGTGATCGCGAGCCCCCCAGCGGCGTGATGATGTTCGACGGCGAGCTGGACAGTGGGGGTTGGTACCACACCGATATCGACGACGCGGCAACCGACAGACTCGAGGGCCGACAGCACGATTCGATGAAAGAGCGGACCAGAGACCCGGCTATCGCGCCCCACGACGACCGGGGCGTCTGGCTTCAACGCCGTGGCCCAGGCGCCGAATCCAGCGGCGTACGTTGCGACGACTTCAGGCGTGAGTCCCGCACCCACCCGGCCACGAATGCCGGAAACCGAAACCATCAGGCCGTCGAAGGATGCCATTGCGCTCTGTGGTGAATGAGTCGTTCGCACGCAGGCTGGGGGCCATGCGCGGGTCGTAACCAGGATATCGTCGCCGCAGGAAACCGAAGGATACAGCGCTCCACTGCCAGGCGAGGGCTGCTCCGGGACTCGATGCCGCTGTGAGGCGTCACGGTACCGGGGTACGTTCCGCGCCGATGTGCGCGCGACAGATTTGAAACTTCGCTCGGAGCCGACGCATGAGCAATCCACTTGGCCTGCTGCCCCTCGCCATGGCGGCGCACGGTGGCACGATCGATGAGCTGCCCTCGGGGCAACTGGTTGCCGCAGGGCTGACCCTCCTGCAGCGCAGTGCCACGCTCACTCGCGCGTTGTATGGCAAGCGCGCGGCGATTCTGCTGCCGACCAGCCCACAGTTCCTGCTCGCACTCGCCGCCAGCGAGGGACGCGGGGCGGTGTTGCTGAATCCACTGGCATCCGAGCCGGAGCTCCTGCACCAGCTCGAGGAAGCCAGCGTGGGCGTGGTCTTCACGATCGCGGCACTGGCCGCCAAGCTGCCGACGACGCTGCCGCAGGTGCTGCTCGATGACGCGCCGCGTCAGGCCGCACTGCTGCAGGGTGGAGTGGTGACGCGGATCGACCTCGGATCGCATGTCGGCATCACGCTCGAAGGTGACGCTGCCGCCGACGGCGATGGATGCGATGATGAAGCTGCGATCGTCTACACGTCAGCGATGGGCGGAACGGCGTTGGGCGCAATCCTGACGCACCGCAATCTCCTCTCGAACGCCCGCGCGACGATCGAGGCCGCGCAAATCACCGCCGCCGACCATGTGTTCGCCGTCCTGCCATATAGCCATCTGTTCGGCTTGACAGTGACGCTGACCGCCCCGATGCTCGCCGGCGCGCGCGTCACCACCATGGCTCGATTCAATCCGCTCAAGGCCGTCGATGCACTGGTCGAAGGCGCCGCGACCATCTTCGTCGGTGTACCGGCGGTGTTCATCGGCATGCTGACCGCCATCGAACGACGTGGTGGTGCCATCGATGTCCCGGCCTTGCGTCTCTGCATCTGTGGTGGGGCCGCGCTGCCGGTCTGGGTACAACGGAAGTGGGAGACAGCCACCGGCTGCGCCTTGCGCCAGGGCTATGGCTTGACTGAAGCGGGGCCGGTGTGCCTGTTCAACCGCGGTGACGCACCGAATCGCATCGGGACACTTGGCACCGCCTATCCAGGCACTGCAGTGTCCATCCGCGACCAGACCACGAGCGCCGAACTGCCCGTGGGCGCAAGCGGTGAGATCTGTGTCAGCGGACCGTCGGTCAGCCCAGGCTATCTCGGCGAGAACGAGTGGGGCCTGCGGCGCGTCGGTGCATGGTTGCACACGGGCGACCAGGGCCGAATCGATGTCGACGGTGTCGTCACGTTCGAGGGATTGATCAAGCCGATGTTCACGCGGAACGGCTTCAATATCTACCCGGCGGAACTGACGCGTGTGATCGGCGCGCTCCCGGGCGTCTCGGCCGTCGAGGTTCGTGGCATTCCCGACATGGCAAGGGAAAACGACATCGAGGTCGTCGTCCACGGCACGGTGGACGACGCGACGGTCCGGGCCTGGTGCGAAGATCGGCTGGCGACCTACAAGCAACCAGGCCGTATCAGCATCGTTGCCTGAGGGGTGGTCAGTCGCCGACGTCAGTGCGCGGCAGCACGGTGACATCGCCGCTCTCGATCGCCTGCACGAACGCATTGACGCAGGCGGCGTCGAACTGTGTGCCGACACAGCGACGGAGCTCCTTGATCGCCTCGCCGGCGCCTTTCCCGCCGTCATCGCGGTAGCGTCGGCCGCTTGTCATCGCATCAAAGCTGTCGGCCACCGACACAATGCGGGCTTCGAGCGGAATGTCATCGCCGAGCAGGCCGTCCGGCAACCCGGCGCCGTCCATGCGCTCGTGATGCGACCGCACGATGTTGAGCAACTCCGGTTGGTCGATGACCATCGCCGACAGAATCCGCCACCCGACGATCGGATGTGTCATGACATGCGCGTACTCCTCGGGCGTGAGTCGGGCGGGCTTGGTGAGGATCTCCTCGCGCACGCCGATCTTGCCGATGTCGTGCAGTCGTCCGCCGAGGGTCACCGCGCGGATGACGTGCTGCGGCAGGCCCAGTCGGTGTGCGATGGCCGTGGCGTATTGGCTCACTCGCACGCTGTGCCCATGGGTGTACGGGTCCTTCGCTTCGAGCGCCTCCGCGAGGGCTTGCACGCCCCCCAGGAATTGCTGCTCGATCCGACGCGCCTGCGCCTGGACCTTCTGTTCGAGGCGGGTCTGATACTCGCGATTCTCGAGCACCAGGCGGCGGCGCTCCAGCACGGAGGTGATCCGCGCCCTGACCTCCTCGAGATGAAAGGGCTTGGTCAGGTAGTCGAGCGCCCCGACGGAGAGGCAGCTGACGGCCGTCTGCACGTCGCCATTGCCGCTGATCATCATCACCGCCGCATCCGGCCAGCGCGAGCGCAGTTCCCGCAGCAGCGAGAAGCCATCCATCTTCGGCATCTCGATGTCGGTGAGAATCAACGTGGCGGGGTGGCGCTCCATCTGCGCAATGGCGTCGAAGCCATTGCTCGCCTCATCAACGATGAACCCATCCGCGCGCATGACGCGCACCAGCACCTGGCGGAGGCGTGGCTCGTCATCGACCACCAGACATCGCGGGATTGCCGTCGAACTGAACGGGTCGAGCCCAGCGGTGGGGGCGAAGTCGAGCGCCAGAGCGGCGGTCATGCCGCGTCCCAGGGTCCGTCGTGCACGGCATCGCACGCGCCGTTACGATTCCCGACACCACTTTCCCGACTCCGATGACCCGCATCCTCGAAACTGACCTGCGCGACGGTCCGTCCACGCGCGCGATCCACGCCGGGCAGCGCCCGGACGCGGTCAGCGGCGCGATCATGACGCCGCTCTACCTCACCAGCACCTATGTCCATGAAGAGTTTGGCGTGCATCGCGGGTACGAGTACGCGCGGGGCAAGAACCCGACCCGCGAAGCGCTCGAACGGAATGTCGCCGCGCTGGAAGGCGCCACGCATGGCTTCGCGTTCGGCAGCGGCATGGGGTGTCTCACCAGCCTGATGATGCTGTTCAAGTCCGGTGATCACATCATCGTCGGCGAGAATGTGTATGGGGGGACGTACCGCCTGTTCGACAAACTGCTGCGCCAGTTCGGCCTCACGTTCACCTACGTCGATACGCGGGACCCGCAGCGGATCGCTGACGCGGTCACGCCGGCTACCCGCGCGCTGGTGCTGGAAACGCCGACGAATCCGATGATGCGGCTCACCGATCTCGCCGCTGCCGGGCAAATCGCGAAGCATGCCGGCGCCCTCACCATCGTCGACAACACGTTCGCCACCCCGATCTTCCAGCGCCCGCTCGAGATGGGCGCGGACATCGTCTGGCACTCGAGTACCAAGTACCTGAACGGGCACAGCGACATGATCGGCGGCATTGCCGTCACCTCCAACGAGGAGCTGGCGACACGCCTGCAGTTCATTCTCAACGCCGCGGGCGCGGTCCCCGGTCCGTTCGATGCGTGGCTCTGCCTCCGCGGTACCAAGACGCTCGCGCTCCGCATGAAGGCGCACGATAGCAATGGCCGCGTGATCGGCGCCTGGCTCGCGGAACGCCTTGGTCATGAGCAGGTGTTTTACATCGGACTCGATTCGCATCCCCAGCATGCGCTCGCCACACGCCAGATGTCCGGCTTCGGCGGCATGATCTCGATCGAGCTCGGCAGCCGCGAGCGGGTCAAGACGATGCTCGACCGGATGCGGCTGTTCAGCCTCGCCGAGTCGCTCGGGGGGGTGGAGAGTCTGATCAGTCATCCGGCCAGCATGACGCATGCGTCGGTGGAGCCGGATCGGCGGGCGGTGCTGGGCATCACGGAAGGGCTGGTCCGGTTGTCGGTCGGCGTCGAGGACGCCGACGATCTGCTGGGTGACCTGGAACAGGCGCTCCAGGGGCTGTGACGGGTCGTGGCTGACACCGAAGGGCGCGTCCGACCGTACGGGGTATACCCACGGTGACGTCGCGCCCGGCCGGTCTCCGTGCCTCGTATGAGTGTCGGACCGACCCGGCTACGTCTTCACTGTCGTGATGCGGGAGTGATCCCCCTCACGATTCGATTTCCCGAGCGACGAGGATCGCCATGCCTGTCACGCCACTGCCCCAGATCGCGTCCACTGCCTGGGAGCATCCTGCCGATCGCGCGGCGCTCAACACCCTGCGCGCGATCCCTGGGTTCGACGAGATCGTCCGGAAGGTGGCCGGCTTCTTCGGGGAGCGAGGGTTGCGCCATCTGTTCCTCGCCAATGCCGTCCGGACCGGACCGACGCAGCACCCGACGCTGTACGCGCTGCTCCATGAGGTGTGTGCGTCGCTCGACGTGGCAGCGGTCCCTGATCTGTACGTGACGCAAACGCCGTTCGTGAACGCCGGCGCGATCGGCTTCGAGCGCCCGTTCATCGTGATCAACACCGGAACGATTGCGGCGCTGACCGAGGACGAGCAGCGCTTCGTGCTCGCGCATGAGGTTGGGCACATCGCCAGCGGCCATATGACCTATCGCACGATTGCCGTGATCGTGAGCACGATCGGCTTCAGCGCGCTGCCATTCCTCGCGGGCCTCGCGCTGATGCCATTTCAGCTGGCACTGCTCGAGTGGAGTCGCAAGGCGGAGCTGAGCTGCGACCGCGCCGCGTTGCTGGCGGTGCAGGACACCACGCTCGCGATGCAGACATTTTTCCGGCTGGCCGGTGGATCCACCGCGCCCGGCCAAGGCGATCTCGACGCCTTCCTGAAGCAAGCGGCGGAGTACGAAAGCGAAGGCAGCGCCTGGGATTCGCTGCTGAAGGCGATCAACACTGCCATGCGTGAACACCCGTTCAACACGGTGCGCGCCGCAGAACTGCAACGATGGGTGGCAAGCGGCACGTATGCGCGCATCCTGGACGGCGAGTATCCGCGCCGCGATGGCACCGGTCCGCAGACCACCTACAGCGACGATGTGCGTGGCGCGGCCGACTACTATGGGCAGCAGGCCAAGGAAGCATTCGGGAAGGTCGGCGACACCTTCTCGCGGGCGGCGGACGC
>JANPFJ010000261.1:0-1221 GCA_031423355.1 Gemmatimonadaceae bacterium
TTTGCGCCGTGAATCGATGAACCGCGGCGTCGCGACGGCGGCCAGGATGCCGATGATGACGACGACGATGAGCAGTTCGATCAGGGTAAAGCCTTTGCGAGTCCGGGGCATCGGTAAATCTCCAAGTGGGGGGTCAGCCGCTGCGGTCCGAGAGGTGGACAGCGCGACACTGTTGGTATTGGCAACCTGCGGGCCAGTCGGCCTCATGAAATGAAACGCGTTGACCGGCAACGACTTGCGTCGAATTCCCGCATCGCGTATCGCGCTGACGCGCCTCTCGTTTCGCAATTCCTTTTGCACTCTGCAATAGACACGGCGTGGTCACATGGGTCGCGCACACGGGCTCGCGCGAGAGGTCTGTTCAATCGGCCGACCCGTCCGCGTCGCCGCAGCCCGCCGCCACGATCGGTCTCGCCCACGCCGGAACGTCTGGCAACGCACAGCAGCCCTCAGCCCGACGTCACTGGCAGGTCGGCTCCGTCGGCGCGGCGTTCTGAGGCCCCCGCCCCACGCGACACACGATGCCCGGCGCCGAGGGATGCGTCGCCGACGCCTCCCAGCTGTCCAGCCCACCGGTGAACGTGATCGTCGCCCCGCTGGACCCGGGCGACGGCGTGTAGAGCGCGTACGTCTTGTCATCCGCGAAATGCGACTCGGCGCTGGACACAATGTTGCGCAAATCGTACTGCATGCTGGTAACAAAGGCTTTGCGCCGTGAATCGACGAACCGCGGCGTGGCGATAGCGGCCAGGATGCCGATGATGATAATCACGATCAACAGCTCGACGAGCGTGAATCCTTTCGCGCGACGCATGCCTACGCCTCCCCGTATCGGGCCAGCTTGCGATAGAGCGTGGACGGATCGATACCGAGCATATCCGCCGCACGACTCTTGTTCCCGCCTTCGTTCTGCAGCACCCATTGTATGTAGGCCCGCTCAATCGCCTCCAACGTGGGCGTCGTGGGCGCGCGCTCACTCACCAGCGACTCTGCGCGACGGGCCGTGATGCGCTCTGGCAGCGCGTCGGGTGAAATGCTGTCTCCCGATGTCAAGATCACCGCGCGCTCCAACGCGTTCTCCAACTCACGCACATTGCCCGGCCACGGATACGCCCGGAGAATATCGAGCGCGTCCTCGTCGAGCGCCTTGACCCTTTCATTGCGCTGCGTTGCACTCCGGGCCAGGAACGACTCGGCCAGAATCGAGATGTCTTCTACACG
>JANPFJ010000262.1:0-6503 GCA_031423355.1 Gemmatimonadaceae bacterium
GCCGCCGGGTACTTCCGTCCGGCGATGCTGCATCGGTTGCGCGGTGGCCTCGATGCGGTGGGCGCACCGGTGGCCTGGTGGCAGCGTGTCGTGGGTCAGAACATGGGGCTCGGCACGATGTTCGACTCGAAGGACGGCAAGGATTCGTCCGCGTACGAAGGGGCCGCCGACCACAAATACGAGATTCCCAACGTCTTCTTCGATGCAGCCCATCCGGCGATCGGTGTGCCGGTGCAGTGGTGGCGATCGGTGGGACATACGCACACCGCATTCGCGGTCGAGATGTTCATCGACGAAATGGCGAAGGCGGCCGGCAACGATCCGCTCGAGTTCCGCCGCGCGTTGCTGACCAAGGACGCGCGGCGGCTCGGCGTGCTGAACCTGGCGGCGGAGAAAGCTGGATGGGGCACGCCGCTGCCGGCGGGACACGCACGCGGCATCGCGGTCCATCACTCATTCGGCACGTATGTGGCGGAAGTGGCGGAGGTCTCGCTCGTCAACGGTGAGCCGCGTGTGCACCGTGTGACCTGTGCGGTGGACTGTGGCATCGTCGTCAATCCCGATGTGGTCCGTTCGCAGATGGAGGGCGCAATTGCGTACGGCCTCGGAGCGGCGCTGTTCGGGAAGATCGACATCGAGAAGGGTCGCGTGGTGTCGACGAACTTCGATCGATATCGCGTGCTGCGGGTGAATGAGATGCCGCAGGTGGACGTACACATCGTGCCCTCGGGTGAAGCGCCGAGTGGTGTCGGAGAGCCGGGCACGCCACCGATCGGGCCAGCGGTGGCAAATGCATTGCTGGCACTGACGGGCAAGCCGACGCGAACGTTGCCGTTTGTGGCGTAAGGCTCGAGGCGAGGAGCGGCATCGTCGCCGCTGCTCGCGTGTTGTTCGCATTTACAGCACACGGACGCCCCGCATGGTCTCGCCGGTCACCCTGAAGGATCGCGAGCGCGAGATTCTGCTGCTGATGGCCCGCGGCGCGACGAATCGCACGATCGCGTCGCGGCTCAACCTGTCAGAGCAGACCGTGCGCTGGTACAACAAGCAGTGCTTCACGAAGCTGGGCGTCAGTTCTCGCCAGGCGGCGGTGGACCGCGCGGTGGCCCTCGGGTTGATCGGGGTGCCGGATGCGGCAATGGCAATGCCACCCGTCACGCGCTCACCGATCCGGTACGTGTCGAACGATGGCGTCTCGATCGCGTATCAGGTGATCGGCGGTGGGCCTGTGGACCTGCTCTTCATGACGGGGTTCGTGTCGCACCTTGAGATGTCGTGGGAGCAATCGGAGTGTACGGCGTTCTTCGAGGGCCTTGGTCGCGTCGCACGCGTAATCGTGTTCGACAAGCGCGGCGTCGGGCTGTCGGATCGGCATCGCGGCGTGGCGACCATCGAGGACACGATCAGTGATGCGCAGTGTGTGCTGCGCGCGGTGGGTTCGACGCGACTGTTCGTCAGCGGAACATCGGAGAGTGGCGCCGCCGCCATTCTGCTGGCGTCGATGTTTCCGGCCATGGTGCGAGGGCTGGTGCTCATCGGCACCACCGCCATGCCCGCGCGCCAGGGCGACGAACCCTCGTGGGCCGTGCCGACCGCGGTGTTCGAGCAGCGTGTGGCCTTGATCCAGCAGCGATGGGGCGAGCCCTGGGCACTGGAGCGCTTTGCGCCATCGCGCGTTGGCGATGCGGAGTTCGCTGGCTGGTGGTCGAAAGCGCTGCGCAGTGCGGCCAGCCCGGCCACCGCGGGCCTCATCATGGAGCGGGCGAAGCAGGTGGATGTGCGCGCACTCCTGCGACATGTGCACACGCCGACGCTCATACTGCATCGCACGCATGACGCGATCGTCGACATCGGCGCCGCGCGATTCATGGCGCAGGAGATGCCTACGGCGACGCTGGTGGAACTGCCGGGGGCTGATCATCTCTATTTCGTTGATCCGGCACCTGTCGTCAGGGAGATGACGCGGTTCCTCGCCGCGCCGGATGTGACCGCGCAGGTCGACACCTGGGTCGCGATCATCCTCCACGCACACGGTCCCGGGGCGTCGCTGGACGAGCAGAAGCGCAGTCTGCTGCGCGCGGCCGATGTGCGGCATGTGACCACATCGCCAGATGGCTGGACTGCACTGTTCGACGCACCGAATCGCGCGATCCGGTGTGCGCAGATGCTGGCCGCGATGGGCGAGGGGCGGACCGGTGGCATGGCGCTGCATGTCGGTGCCTCGCGCCTCTCGGACGGCGCGCTGTCCGGCACCGCTCCGGCGGTGGCGCGACGGGTGGCGGCGACGGCGGCACCCGGGGAGGTGCTCGTCACCGCCACCTTGCGCGATATCCTCGCCGGCTCACCGGTGACGCTGGTGGTCCGCGCGATCGACTCGGGGGATGAGGGTACGCCGGCGATGACCGTCTGGCAGCTGGCCGGCTGATTCCGGATCGCCGGATCACCCCCCACCCGCAAAGTCCACCCGATACGGGTGGTGCGATCCACCCGCGAGCGGCGCGAGGATGAGGGGCCTGTCACTTCCTCCTCTTTTCTGGTGCCTCCCATGACCACACGCACGCTGCTCGCTTCGCTCCCGCTGGTCGCCCTGATGGCCGCCGGCTGCGACTCCACCACCGAGTCGAATGGCGGCGATGTTCGCATCGCCATTCAGCAGGCACTCACCGGACAGACCACGTCGGCCGGCACATTCGCCATTTCCGGTGCGCTGGCCGACAGCGGCCAGACGACGGAGGAACTCACCTTCGGCGGCCCGCTGACGCAGTCCCCCGTGCCGCTCACGTTCCGGCGGACGCTCACCGGCCGGAACGGCACGATGGTGATCACCGGCAGCGCGACGCTGTCGTTCACCAGCCCGACGGACGCCACGCTGACTGGCACGTGGACCGTGTCGTCGGCGACGGGCGGGTATGCGACAGGGTCCGGGACGCTGAGTGGCAGCGCGAATTTTGGCGCGACGCCGCCGACCGCAGCGATCACCTACGCTGGTGTGCTGCGACGGTGAGGTGATTCGATCGGTCGGCCCCCGCCGCCTCCGCTCTTCGGAGGGGGCGGGGTGTCTTGCGTTTCAGGGGCGCTGATTGTATTGATCAATTAGTCAAACAATTAAATCAAAGCATCAACACCGTCGTCCTTGCCATGCCCCGAACCGCCACGCCCCCGAAAGCGCGAGACCTCGACACCGAGACCAAAATCCTCGAGGCCGCCCGACGCGTCTTCACCCGCCTCGGTACGTCCGGGGCGCGCGTCCAGGACATCGCGGCCGAGGCGCGGGTCAATCAGGCGCTGGTGCACTACTACTTCGGGTCCAAGGAAGCGCTTGCTGAGCGCGTCTTCTTCGAGGCTGCGGCCGGCATGATGCAGGCGATGCGCGTCGTCCTCGACCCGTCGCTGACGCTCGAACAGCTGATTGAACGATTCGTTGCGGCCTACATCGATACCGTGCGAAAAACACCATTCATCCCGGGGTACATCCTCGCAGAGGTCGCGCAGAACCCGGATCGGCTCGATTCGCTGATGCAGCGTGCACTGGGTGCGGTGCCTGGACAGCTCGCGCCGATGGCCCGGGACCGGGTTGCCCAGTTGCTCGCGGTCGGCGTCGCCGCCGGGACGCTGCGACCGATTGCGCCTCGGCAGCTGCTGGTCAACGTCATGGCGTTGGTCGGATTCCCGTTCGTTGCCCGACCCATTCTGTCGGCGCTGATGAGCGGCGACGGCGAAAGCTTCGACGAGTTCCTCGACGAGCGGCGGCGCGAACTGCCGGGATTCATCCTCAACGCGCTTCGGCCATGAGCACCCGACTGTGCGCCGACCTTCGCAGATCATGCGCGGGCATCGCGGTGGCGGTCTGCGCGCTCACGCTGCCCGCGAACGGCCAGGCGCGTCCGGACACGCTCTTCCTCGACGACCTGCAGCGCGCCGCCGAGCAGGTCGATCGCCGCGGCGTACAAACGGAGCTGCTGGCGAAACAGTCGCTGCTGCGGCTGCAAAGCATCCGCAGTGAACGATTCCCGGCGCTCACCGCCACTGGTACCGCGCAGTACCTGTCGGACGTGCCTCAGATTGGGGCCGTCCTGCCCGGCGTCCGGATCCCGAGCCCGTACAATGACCAGTATGACGGTTCGATCGCGCTCAGGCAGCCGCTCTTCGACGCGACGCGCCGGAGCCGTACCGTCGTCGAGCAGGCGCAGAACCTCGAGTCGCAGGCCCGCATCCGGACCGCGCTGTGGCAGCAGCGGGCGGCGGTTTCCGAGGCGTTCTTCGGCGTGGCGCTGCGCGATGCGCAGCTCCGTGCGCTCGATGTCGCGATTGCCGGTCTCGATGCGCGCATGCGAGTGGCCTCCACTCGTGTCGGGTCGGGGGCCGCGTTGCCAAGCGAACAACTGTTGATCGAGGCCGAGCGCGCCCGCCGGATGCAGTCGCGTGAGGAGCTCGTGATTGAGCGTGCGGCCACCTACGACCTGCTCTCAGCCCTGGTGGCGCGTGAGCTCCCGGCAGGCGCGGTGCTGTCGGTGCGACTGCCCGCCACCAGCGCGACCCTTGCGCGGGTTACCGCCGACACGCTGCATGCGCGTCCGGAGTTCGCGCAGTTCGAACGCACCCGCGCCGTTTTCGATGCGCGGCGTGCCGTCACCACGGCGCAGGATCTGCCGCGAGTCTCGGCCTTCGGTCGGACCGGCTACGGGCGCCCGGGGCTGAATGCGCTCGGGCGCAGCTTCGACGCCTACTGGACCGCTGGTGTGCAGGTGGAATGGACGCCGTGGAACTGGGGCCGTACGCGGCGCGAGCTCGAAGTGCAGTCGCTGCAGGACGCGACGGTGCGGAGCGACGAGGCGGCATTCCGCGAATCGCTCACGCGCGCTGCACTCACTGAACGTGCGCGGATGCAGAGCCTCGAGCGCTCACTGGCCGCCGACGATTCCATCGTGATCCTGCGCGAACGGATTCTCCAGGAAACGCGGCTGCGGTATGACGAGGGTGAGGTGAACGCGGCCGACTACATCGCCCGCCTCAGTGAACACCTCGCGGCGCAGCTGGATCGCGACGTCCGACGGCTGCGCCTGAACGAGGCGCGCGCCCGCTACCTGACCACCCTCGGGCTCGAGGTCCGCTGATGCCACATCTCACCCTGCATCGCGCAGCCACGACACTGTCTCTGCTGGCTCTGGCCGCCTGTCAGAAACCCGCCACTGCAGACGCCTATGGCAACTTCGAGGCGGAAGAGGTCGTGGTCTCTGCCGAGTCGTCCGGTCAGCTGGTTCGGTTTGCGGTCAGCGAAGGAATGTCGCTGCCGGTCGACAGTGTGATTGGCATGGTCGATACGCTCGCGCTCTCTCTCGAGCGTGCCCAGCTGACGGCGCAGCGCGCCGGATTGGCCGCGCGGCGAAGCGAAGCCAAGTCGCAGCAGCGCGGGCTGGAGGTACAGCGGGAGATTGCTCACCGCACGCGCGAGCGCATCGACCGCCTGTTCGCGAATCAGGCCGCGACCGCGACGCAGCGTGATCAGGTCGAGCGCGACGATCGCCTGCTCAGTGCGCAGCTGGACGGTGCCCGCGATGGGCTGCGTCGTGCGGCCGCAGACATCGCAGCGCTCGATGCGAGAGAGGCCTCACTGGTGGATCACCTCAGCCGGGCGCGTGTGCGAAACCCGGTGGCGGGAACCGTCCTCGCCACGTACGCGCGTGCCGGGGAGATGATCGCGCCGGGACAGCCGCTCTATCGCATCGCCAACCTCGATACGCTCGCGTTGCGGATATACGTCACCGGTGCTCAGCTGACGTCCTTCCGCCTTGGGACGCCGGTGCAGGTGCATGTGGACGGACCTGCCGATTCACTGCGCACCTATCAGGGCGTGGTCAGTTGGGTCTCGACCAAGGCGGAGTTCACACCGACGCCCGTTCAGACGCGCGACGATCGCGCCGACCTGGTATACGCGGTGAAAGTGCGCGTCGCCAATCGAGACGGTGCGCTCAAGATCGGCATGCCCGGCGACGTCACACTCGGCAGCGCGGCGGTCGCGGCGCAACCCGGTCCCCCGCGCCAGTGACTCCGCCCGCAATCCGGGTGGTCGGCGTCGAGAAGCACTTCGGTGCCACCACGGCGTTGCGTGGCGTGAGTTTTGACGTCGAGGCCGGCGAGTTGTTCGGTCTCGTCGGCCCCGATGGCGCAGGCAAGACGACGCTCTTCCGCATTCTCACCACACTGCTGGTGCCGGATGTCGGGTCGGCGACGGTGCTGGGCAAGGACGTGGTGCACGACTACTGGGGCATCCGTTCGCGCCTTGGCTACATGCCCGGACGATTCGCGCTCTACGCGGACCTGAGCGTCGAGGAGAACCTGTCGTTCTTCGCCTCGGTGTTCGGCACCACGATGGCCGAAGGCCGCGACCTGATCGATCCGATCTACCGGCAGATCGAGCCGTTCAAGGACCGTCGCGCCGGGGCACTCTCCGGCGGCATGAAACAGAAGCTCGCGCTCTGTTGTGCGCTGGTGCATCGGCCGGA
>JANPFJ010000263.1:0-48618 GCA_031423355.1 Gemmatimonadaceae bacterium
CGGTGCGCGACGACTCGACGACACTGTCCTCGCGCTCCTGCGCCGGCAGTACCTCACCGCACAGCGCCACGGAAAGGAGCAGCGCCGCGCCGCGCTGCAACGCGCTACTGCCGGGCAGCGCGAATCGCATCGGAAAGCCGCGCGAGCGTGTCGGCGACGACATCGTCACCGTGGGCCGCGCTCATGAATGCCGCCTCGAACGCCGACGGCGCGAGGTACACACCGCGCTCACGCGCCGCATGGAAAAACCGATTGAAGAGCGGCACGTCGCTCTGTCGCGCCTCGGCAAAGTTCGTGACGGGACCTTCGTGAAAGAAGAACCCCCACATCGAGCCCGCATGCGACGCGCTGAACGGCACAGCCTCGCGGCGCATGATCTCGCGCATGCCTTGCACGAGGGTCGCGGTGCGGCGTTCAATGATCGTATGCAACTCGGGCGTGAGCGCGGTGAGCGTCGCCAGCCCGCCGGCCATCGCCAGCGGATTACCACTCAGCGTGCCGGCCTGATACACCGAACCACTGGGCGCCACCTGCTGCATCAGGTCGCGACGCCCACCATAGGCCGCCACCGGCAGGCCACCACCAATCACCTTGCCGAACGCCGTCAGGTCGGGCGTCACGCCAAATCGCTCCACGGCGCCGCCCCACGCAATGCGGAATCCAGTCATCACTTCGTCGAACACCAGCAGCGCGCCCGTCTCGTCGGCGATCTCTCGCAGCCCGGCGAGAAAGCCCGGCAGCGGCTCGATGAAACCGGCGTTGCCGATGATCGGTTCGAGCAGAATCGCAGCCAGCGGCACCTTCCTCGCGATCTCGCGTACCGCATCCAGATCGTTGAACGGCGCGGTGTAGGTCAGCGCAGCCAGCGCGGCAGGCACGCCGGGAGAATTCGGCAGATTGAGCGTGGCGACGCCTGAGCCGGCCTTCACCAGAAAGCTGTCGGCATGGCCGTGATAACAGCCATCGAACTTGAGGATGGCTTCCCGACCGGTCGCCGCACGTGCAACACGCGCAATGCTCATCGCGGCTTCGGTGCCACTGCTGGTGAAGCGCAGCATCTCGATGTGCGGCATGCGCTTGACGATCATCTCCGCGAGCTGGACTTCGAGCCCGGTGGGAATGCCGAAGCTGGTGCCGCGCTGCATCACATCATGCACCGCGTCGAGCACCGCCGGCGCCGCGTGGCCGAGCACCAGCGGTCCCCAGCTCAGCACGTAGTCGATGTAGCGATTGCCATCCGCGTCCCAGATGTATGGGCCCTCGCCGCGCTGCACGACGAAAGGTTCGCCGCCAACTCCACCGAAGGCCCGCACCGGGGAATTCACGCCACCGGGGAAGAGCTGACGCGCCCGCGCCATGATCGCCTGCGACTCCGTCGTGACTACTGCGGTCATCGTCCAAAACTCCCGATCGAGGAAGAAGCCACCAGCGGCAGGGTGCGTGACGCCCGCTCGCGCTGCATCAGCGCCGGCGGCAACAACACGATCCCCGTCGCGGTCGCTTCGAAGTCATAGTCATCCACCACGTCAGTAATTGTCGCTTCAACCAGCGAGCCGATCGGTGCATCGGTGTCCAGATGCGTCACACCGTCGATGTCATCGGCCTGCCACGGAGCACGCGCCACCGCCAGCTCCTCGTCACTCCCCGCACGATCAATCAGCAGCGACACCGTCCGCCCGATATGGCGCTCGTACCGCTCGGCCGTGATCGCGGACTGCACACGCTGCAGCATGTCGAGCCGCTCGTGCTTGACCTCATCCGGCACGTCGTCGACCATCGCCGCCGCTGCGGTGCCTTCCTGTGCGCTGTAGGTGAACGCGCCCACACGATCGAACTGCATCTCCTGAAGGAAATCGAGCAGGATCTCGAAGTCCTCGTCCGTTTCGCCGGGGAATCCGACGATGCACGTCGTCCGGATCGTCAGGTCCGGCACTGCATCGCGAAACCGCGCCACCTTTTCGACGATCGTCTTCCGCCGCTCTGGCCGACGCATGCGCGTCAGCACCGCGTCGCTGCCATGCTGCACCGGCATGTCGAGATATGGCAGGATCCGCGGGTTGTTCGCGACGACCTCGAGAAATCGCGGCGTGATGCCGGCGTTGTAGAGGTAGAGGTTCCTGAACCAGGGAATTTCCGTCTCGCGGATCAACGCCTCGAGCAATTCCGGCAACGCGGTGCCATCGCGCCGATCACGCCCGTAGTGTGCCAGATCCTGTGCCACCAGGCTGACCTCGCGCGCGCCCTGCAACTCCAGGAGCTGTGCCTCGCGAATGACGTCGGCCAGCGCGAAACTGCGATGCTTCCCGCGCATCAGCGGGATCGCGCAGAATGCACACCCGTGATCACACCCTTCGCTCACCTTCAGGTAGCGCACGTGCGGCGCGTCGCCACTGAAGAGGCGCTCGCCGGGATGCATCATGGGCGCCGCGTCGACGAGCCCGCGCTGCTGGAGCTGCGGAATCAACTGATCGACGTCGGTGGTCCCGAGAAAGAGATCAACTTCCGGGATCGCTTCAGCCAGCTCGTCCTTGTGCCGCTGCACCATGCAGCCGAGTGCCACGACGGCCTGACAGGCGCCGTCGATCTTCTGCCGGGAAGCCTCGAGGATGGCATCGATCGACTCCTTCTTCGCCGCGTCGATGAAGCCACAGGTGTTCACCACGATCACCTCAGCCAGGCTGAGGTCGTCGGTATACTCGCCACCATAGGCCGCGAGCTGCGCGAGATAGCGCTCGGTGTCGACGGTGTTCTTGTCGCAGCCGAGCGTGATGAAGCCGATTTTCATGGGGGGAACATACCGGGGCCCGGAACGCCGGGAGGCAAAATGGTCCAACGGGAACAATGCTTGTGCCTCGAGCATATATTCCCATGCCTCCAGCAAGCGTTTGACTCTCCTGCGCGGATCGCCCCATGACCCAGCTCGCGATGGACCAGAAGATTGCGGCTTTGCGCCGGTTCTCCCGGTTCTTCGCACAGCGCCTCGGCGCGCTCGAGGCCGGTCCGGCGGGGAGCTCCTATTCGGCCACTGAAGTTCGCGTCCTGGCAGAGCTCGCTCAGTACGAGCAGCGAACGGTGACCGCCCTCAGCCGTTCGCTTGGACTGGATGCCGGCTACCTCAGTCGCGTCATCCGCCGCCTGGAGACGACCGGCATCGTTTCCAAGTCCCCCGACTCCAGCGACAGCCGACAGCAGCCGCTGTCGCTGACGACCGCCGGGCGCGCCGAAGTGACGACGCTCGATGCGATCACCACCACGCGGTACGCCTCGCTGGTGCGCCTGCTGCCCTCGCACACCCACGAGCCGCTGCTCGACGCCATGGAGCGCATCGAATCGGCGTTCGGCATGGATGTGCCCGCGCGCGATGCATCACCTTGGCTGCTGCGTCCGCATCGCGCGGGCGACGTGAGCGGCGTGACGCAGCGAGCGATCGCCTCGGCCATCGACGAGTTCGAACTGAGCGGCACATACGAAGCACGTCAACTGCGGATTGCCGCTGATTTTCTCGACCAGTTCGACGCGGCCCGTGATTGCAGCTGGATGGCGGAACGTGAAGGTGTGGTGATCGGCTCCGTGCTTGTCCAGCGCGGCGCCGGAGACGTCGCGCGCCTGACCATGCTGCACGTCGAGTCGCGCGCACGAGGGATCGGGATCGGTCGTCGCCTGATCGCCGAAGCGATCGAGTTTGCGGCACGCGCGCACTACGTCGCGGTCGAAGTGGAGCTCCTCGATGTCATGAAGACAGCGCGATTTCTGGTGCACGCGGCGGGGTTTCGGCATGTGAGTGAGACCACCGACGATGGGTTCGGCCGGAGTCTCGGCCGGCAGCGGTGGCGGCTCGATCTGCTGGCGCGCGCGCAGAAGCGCTGACCCTCTGCGTCGCGACAGCAAGGTCGACGCCGCGTGCAGGCCGCTGCCTGAGAACACACATGACGATCGCTGCCACCGCACGATTCGGGAGGCGGCTGGTCGATCCACTCCGCAGTGTTCACGGGCTGCCGCCGCCGGAGCTGCACTGAGTTCACCGTCATGCAGCAGATGGATGCAGCGCGTTCGAGACAACAGGCGTGGATGCTTGCATGCCCCCCCAACGAAACCCCGATGCGCACCGCGACACCACACACCATCCAGTCATCCTCACCCTGCGACATGATCAGCACGCCACACGACGACGCCCGGTACGCTGCCATCGTTGCGCGCGATCAATCGCAGGTCGGCCAATGGTTCTATGCCGTCCGGACCACAGGGGTGTACTGCAAGCCATCCTGCGGGGCACGGCGGCCAAAGCGGGAGAACGTCTCATTCCACAGTTCGATCGCCGCCGCAGAGCACGCCGGGTTTCGGGCCTGCAAGCGCTGTCGGCCGGATCGGCTGGAGACGGATCGGCGTTCCAACGTGGCGACACCGGCGCGCCGGATGATGAAAAACCGCTGACGTCGACATCCCCGCGTCCAGCTTTCGGCGCGAGCCGAGCGCGCGGCGACAGGCGCATGCGAAGCGTCCGCAAATGTGATCGCGATTCCGCGTCACCGCGTCATTCGTACTGCGCGCGTGCTGATCGGCCCGGCTCAGGCGCCGATGCCCGCCCGCAGCACACCCCACCCGCTGAGCTGTGCGGTGGTCACGTTTCCGCCACAGAGGATGGTGCCGACGCGATCACCATACGCACCGTGGGGTGCCTCGAGCAGAGCGGCGATCCCGACCGCGCCCGCTGGCTCGACAATCAGTCCGATGTGCGAAATCAGCCCGCGCATCGCGGCGACGATCGCGTCTTCGTTGACCGCCACCAGATCGTCCGTCAGCGCGCGCAGATCGTCCACGGCCTGCGGCACCGGCACGCGCACCGCGATTCCATCCGCCATCGTGTGCACGGGCAGCGTGTGATCCACCTGCACGCCGGTGAGCGCTCGCATCATGCTCGGCGCACCAGCGGCGACCACTCCAACGATGCGCGTTGCCGGCGACACCGCCTTCATCCAGGTTGCAACGCCAGCCAACAACGCGCCATTGCCAAGCGGCACCAGCAGCGTGTCGAGCGTGACCGCGTTGGCCAGTTCGACCGCAATGCTTCCAGCCCCTTCGGTGACGGCCAGTGCCTGCCCATCCTCGACGAACTCGATGCCCTGCGCATCAGCATAGGCGCGCGCCGCGTCCTTGGCGGCATCAAAGTCATCACCCTGCTGGATGACGGTAGCGCCGAGGGAGCGCATTCGCGCCAGTTTGAGGGGGCTGGCATTGACCGAAGCGAAGATGGTGCACGCGACGCCAGCGCCGCGCGCCGCATAGGCCAAGGCCTGGCCAAAGTTGCCCGCGGAGGCTGCGCAGACGGGTCCGGCGTGCGCGCGCTGACGGATGAACCAGTCGCCTCCACGGCCCTTGAACGAGCGCAACGGCCCGAGCGATTCCACTTTGCAGCTAACGCGAGCTCCGAGCCACGCGTCGAGGTCGTCATGGTGCACGACCGGCGTCTGCATGAACACCGGATTGATCCCACGGGCGGCGCGCGCGATGCCGGCGGTGGTGACGCGACGCGCCTCGACGAGGGTCACCGGAAGTTGCCGAATTGCAGTTCGACGCCGAAGTCTTCCTTCTTGAGGAGCGCGATCGCCAGTTGAAGATCATCGCGTGACGGTGACGTGACGCGCACCTGTTCGCCCTGGATCGCGGCCTGCACCTTCTTGAATTTGGCGGCCTTGATGGCCGCGGCGACCTTCTTCGCGGTATCGCCATCGAGGTTCATCTTGAGGCCGATGGTGCGCATCAACGTGTCACCGCCCATCGGCTTGATGTCGCCGACATCGAGATTCTTCACCGGCACACCGCGCTTGATCAGCTTGGCGTTCAGCATATCGAGCATCGCTTCCATCCGCATGTCACTGTCCGTCTTCAGTTCGATCTTCGACTCGGCCCGCTTGAAGTCGATCACCACCAGCGCGCCCTTGAAATCATAGCGCTGGGCGGCTTCTTTCTGCGCCTGATTGACGGCGTTGTCCACTTCCTGGAGATCGACGCCGGTGGTGACGTCGAACGAGTTGGTATCGGCCATGAATACGATCCGGTGACGTGGTCTGGAGGCGGCCGGGGCGCGCCGCACCAGCGAAAGTTACGTCATCCGGGCAGCGGGAGCGATCCGGCCTGCCCGGGCCGGTCAGGAGACGTAGAAGCTCTCGAGCGCGCCCGAGTTGCTCACATGCCGGAGTCGGCTGAGGGCCTTCTCCTTGATCTGGCGCACCCGCTCGCGCGTGATGCCGAGCTTGATGCCGATTTCCTCGAGCGTCAGCGGTTCCAGCTCGTCGAGGCCGAAGTACAGTCGAAGGATGCGCGCCTCGCGATCCTTCAGGCGATGGAGCGCCCCGTCGACCGTTTCGGTCATCGCTTTCTCGAACATCTGCTCTTCGGGAGAGGCGTGTTCGGTGTCGGCGAGGTAGTCGCTGAGTCGGTTGTCTTCGCCGGGCGTGACGGGTGAATCGAGGGACACATGTCCCTGCGCGATGCCCATGGTGAGCGAGACTTCGTCGAGCGGCAGCGACATGTCCTTCGCGATTTCGTCGTGCGTCGCCTCGCGTCCCAGCTCCTGCACCATGGCGCTGGCCCGCTTCCCCATGCGATGCAACGCTCCGGCACGATTGAGTGGCACGCGTACGATGCGGCTCTGTTCGGCGAGCGCCTGCAGAATGGCCTGCCGAATCCACCAGACCGCGTAGGAGATGAACTTGATCTCCTTCGTCTCATCGAATTTCTGTGCGGCGCGGATCAGGCCGAGGTTCCCTTCGTTGATCAGGTCGGAGAGGGAAACCCCCTGATTCTGGTACTTCTTCGCGACGGAGACGACGAATCGCAGGTTCGAGCGCACCAACGTGTCGAGGGCCTCCCGATCGCCCTCGTGAATGGCTCGCGCGAGTTCGGCCTCCCGCTCGCGCGTAATCAGCGGATACCGGCTGATTTCCTTCAGGTACTGGTCGAGCGAGCCTTCATCCGACGCCAGCTTGGACCGACGCGACGACACCGACATGCGACGAACTCCTTCCAGCAATTGGGACGGGCGCGGCGCGTGACAGGAGGCTGCACGCGAACGCGGATCACTCACAACGGCACACTGTTGACAGCGACGAACCGACCAGTAATACGACCGCCTACCGCACCCGCTCACCGATGCGATGCCATCTCACGCGCGACAGCCACGATCCGGGCGCGACGGAGTCCGGCACGACACTGTAGTACACCAGCAGCGGCTGGCCGAGGAGCAGCGAATCGGGAACGAAACCCCAATAGCGGCTATCAGAGGAGTTGTCGCGATTGTCGCCGAGGACGAACAACTGGTGAACCGGCACGACGAGTGGCCCCCAGGTGTTGCGCGTCGGGTGCGCGCCAGCCGACGCGTGCGCCGCTGGCAGGAGTGCCCGCCGCAGCCAATCGAATTCCATCGCCATCGGTTCGGCCAGCCCAGGCATGCGGCGCGTGAACTGCTCAGTCTGTGCGACCCCGTTGACTTGCAGGTGCCCGTTGCGCATCGAGATCGTGTCGCCGGGCAGCCCGACCAGACGTTTCACGAATGGTTTCGCATGATCCAGCGGCCACTTGAAGACGATCACTTCGCCGCGTTGTGGCACACGCATCGGCGGCAGGCGCTTGGCCGTGAGCGGAACCTCAGCGCCGTACGCGAGCTTGTTGACGAACAGAATGTCACCGACCAGCAGCGTGCCTTCCATGCTGCTGCTCGGAATCCGGAAGATGTCGAGCAGGAAGGTGCGGACCACGAGGATCACGAGCACCGTCACGCTGAACGATTTCGCCCACTCCCACAGCCACGCGAGGCCTCGCCGATTGACGCGCCGCAATGCCTCACGACGCTCCGTTTCGGAGATCGCGCGTGGCGGTGCCTGGTCAGGACTGGACTGATCCATGGAGGCGGTGGGACGTGGGTCCGACGAATGGTGACGAAGCATCGGCGGCGCGAACCACTCGCGCGGACGCCGGTACCTCAAAAAAATGAAGCGCAGGCCACTACGGGCCGCAAGGCTCCGCGTCACCGCACACAAAGACGTGACGACGGTCTGACAGTAACGCTACAGCGTTTCTCGGCCCCACCGGATTGCTGCAGGGCGATGCAAAACGCCGCATCGCCCCGCAGATCGCGCCGTCAGTAGTTGTCGATCTGGGCGCGCTGCAGCCGGCCGGAATAGTCGATGTAGCCGACCTTGGTCTCCGAATAGAAGTTGTACACTTCCCAGCCCCCTTCACGGTGGCCGTTCCCCGTCTGCTTCACACCGCCGAAGGGCATGTGTGCTTCCGCCCCGATCGTCGGGGCATTCACATAGGTGATGCCGTTGTCCAACTCATTCAGCGCACGGAAGGCGAGATTCACGTCCGCCGTGTAGAGCGACGAGGACAGCCCGTACCGGACGCCGTTGTTGACACGGAACGCCTCATCGGCGTCGGCGACCTTGATCACGCTCAGCACCGGGCCGAAGATCTCCTCCTGCTCGAGGCGATCCCCCTGCTTCACGCCGGCAAAGATCGTCGGCTGGAAGAAGAAGCCCTTGTCCAGCTCACCGCCCGTGGCACGCGTGCCGCCGGTGACGAGCGAGTTCCCTGCCGACACGCCGATCTCGACGTACTTCTCGATGTTGGCGCGAGAGACCTCGTGAATGACCGGGCCGACGTCCGTTCCCGCCTTGCGGCCATCGCCGAGCCGGAGCTTCGACGCTGCCGAGGCCAATCGATCGAGGAATCGGTCGTGAATACCCGCCTGCAGAATCAGCCGGGATGTCGCAGTACACCGCTGGCCGGTCGTCCCGAACGCGCCCCAGAGCACCCCCTCCAGCGCCAGATCGAGATTGGCGTCGTCGAGCACGATCTGCGCATTCTTGCCGCCCATCTCGAGCGACAAACGCTTGTGCATCCGACCGCAGGTTTCGCCGATGAGCGAGCCGGTCGCCGTCGAACCGGTGAAGGAAATGACGGCGACGTCCGGGTGGGAGACCAGGGCAGCACCCACTTCTTCTCCCAGCCCGTGGACCAGCTGCACCGCTTCAGGGTGCACGCCGGCCTCGAGGAGGATCTCGACCAGCACGGCCACCGTATGCGGCACGTCTTCGGCCGGCTTGAAGATCACCGAGTTGCCACAGAGCAACGCAGGGAAACTCTTCCACGTGGGGATCGCGAGCGGGAAGTTGAACGGCGTGATCAAGCCGCAGACACCGATCGGACGGCGAAAGCTCATCGCCCACTTGTTGCTCAACTCACTGGGCACCGTATGCCCGAAGAGCTGGCGTCCCATGGTGCCGGCGTAGTACGCCGTATCGATCCCCTCCTGGACATCGCCCCGGGTCTCCGCCAGCGGCTTGCCCATTTCGCGGGTCATCAGATCGGCCAGCTCTTCCTTGCGGGCCGTGAGCAGGTCGCCGACTCGGCGCAGGACGTCGCCGCGAGCTGGCGCCGGGACCGCCTTCCAGGCGGCGAAGCCCTTCGACGCACTGACGACGGCGCGGTCCACGTCGGCGGCGGCCGACCGAGGGAAACGGCCGATCAGATCAGTGGTGTCTGCGGGATTGCGGTTCTCGAACCAGGCACCCGACGAAGGGGCGACCCACTGGCCCGCGATGTAGTTCTGAAAGTCGGTCATGGAGACAGGACAGAAAATGGGCGTGACGATGCAGGCCGTCGATCGTGGACCCCTGCAAGATAGCCAGTGTCCGGTCCGACCACGCCAACTGACGTTGCCGCCTGCCTCAGCCGACGGTGCGGAGGAGTCCCGCTGTCAGCCATCGCAGCTGCACACGTTGCGACCCGTGGGCATCGAAGTTGGCCGGATCAAGCCACTGTTCGAACGCCGACCGGATGGCAGGCCACTCGCCGTCGGTGATCGAATACCATGCGGTGTCGCGGTTCCGCCCCTTGTACACGATGGCATTGCGAAACACGCCCTCGAACGAGAAGCCAAGCCGTTGCGCCGCGGCCCGGGATGGCGCGTTGAGCGAGTCGCACTTCCACTCGTACCGGCGATAGCCCAGCTCGAAGACGTGGCGCATCATCAGGTACATCGCCTCGGTCGCGACCGGGGTCCGCTGCAGCGCCGGCGAGAAATTGATGTGCCCGACTTCGATGCAGCCAAGCTCGGGTACGATCCGCATGTAGCTCGCCACCCCGATCGCAATACCGGTCGCGCGATCGAGCACGGCGTAGCACAGCGGATCCTCGCCCGTGAACGAGCCGCGCATGTACTCGAGGTAATCCTCGCGTGAGGCGGGCGGACTGGCGAAGAGATACGTCCAGTTGCTGCCATCGCCACGCTCATTCGCGTCGAAGAGTGCATCGCCATGCCGGGGGAGATCGAGTGGCTCGAGTTCACAGCGGCGCCCGTGCATCGGCTCGCGCGCCGGTCGCCCCGGCGGACGCCAGTTGAGCACCGCATCGCCAATGGGCTGGCCGAAGTTGTTGACACGCGACATCAGGTGGCCGCCATCCCAGCCCGCACCAGGCCGTACCGCTCGATCTTCTTGTACAGGTTCGACCGCGGCATGTCGAGCGCTCGAGCGGTTTCGCTGACGTTCCAGTCGTGCTCGCGGAGTTTCACACGCAGAAAGGCCTCTTCGGCAGCCAGCTTGAAATCCTCAAAGCTCTTGCACTGCATGAGCGCGCCGAGGCCCGCCGTATCCGCGCTCGGACGTCCAACCAGCCGGTGCACGTCGGCGACAGCAACACTGTCGCCGCTGGCGAGAATCAGGAGTCGCTCGACGGTGTTGCGCAGCTCGCGGACGTTCCCGCTCCACTCGAGCTCCGACAGCGCCCGCACCGCGTCCGGCACAAAGCGCCGTGGGGCAATGCCGTCGCGCCGCGCCATCTGTTGCACGAAAAAGGCGATCAGCAACGGGATGTCCTCGCGGCGCTCGCGGAGGGGCGGCACACTGATCGGCACGACGTTGAGGCGATAGAACAGGTCCTCGCGGAAGCGGCCTTCGGCGATCTCGTGCTCCAGCTCCTTGTTGGTGGCGGCAAGGACCCGCACGTCGACCTGCACCGGTTTGTTGCCGCCGATCCGTGTGACCACACCATCCTGCAGGACCCGCAGCACCTTGGCCTGCGCCGCCAGCGACATGTCCCCGATCTCGTCGAGGAAGAGTGTGCCGCCATCCGCTTGCTCGAACTTGCCGGGACGATCAGCGACCGCACCGGTGAAGGATCCACGCATATGACCGAACAGCTCACTCTCGATCAACTCGCCCGGGATTGCGGCGCAGTTCACTTCGATGAAGGGCTTCTTCGCACGACTGGAACCGCGGTGCACGGCGCGCGCGACAAGTTCCTTTCCGGTGCCGTTTTCGCCGGTGATCAGCACCCGTGCCGGTGTGGCGGCGACCTTGTCGATGCGTTCCAGCAGCGAGATGATCGCATGGCTCTGCCCGACGATCTCGCGCCGCGCATCGAGCTTCTCGAGCAGTGTCGCGTTCTCCTCCTCGAGGTCGAGGTGGCGCAGTGCGTTGCGCAGCAGGACGAGGATGCGATCGGTGTCGAGCGGCTTCTCCATGACATCGTAGGCGCCCGCCTGCGTCGCCTCGACCGCGGTTGCCAGTGTGGCGTGCCCGCTGATCATGACGATCAGTGCGCGTGAATCCCTGGCGCGCAAGGCGCGGAGGACGTCGAGGCCGTCCATGCCCGCCATCTTCACGTCGCTGAAGACGAGGTGCGGATGGAGCTTGTCGTACGCCGCCAGACCGTCGGCGCCGTTCGAGACGGTGTGCACCTCGTAGCCTTCGTACTCCAGCAGCTGCCCGAGCGCTGAGCGGATCGGGGCTTCGTCATCGATGACGAGGATGCGTCGGTTCACGGCGTGGCGCGGTAGAGCGTGACTTTTCCCTGCGACACGCGGACGTCGACGACGCCCGCTGGCAGGCGGATGGGCAAGGCACTGGACTCGACACCGACGGCGCCGGACTGACGCTTCAGCGCCTTCACCAATCGTGGGACGACTGGGCCCGGCAAGGTGAAGTCGCCAACCTTGACGCGCGTCAGCTTGAACTGTGCTACCCCGGGCACCGAGGTCGGTTCGAGCGTTCCGCCGAGTGTCAGGCGCTCACGGTCGCCGACCATCGACGCGAGGGGACCAAGCACGGCACGCCCGCCGAGGTCACCCAGCTTCACCGATCCGCGGACCTGGAACTCACTGCCCACGGCTCGCACCACGACACTCTCAGTGCTCGCCGGCAGCTGCGCGCCCAGCGAGTCGAGGAGGGCGGCCGCGAACTCCGACGCGGACAGCGACACATACGCGGGGCCGCGCGGTTGTTGCAGCCGGGTCAGGGCACGCCGACCACCCTCCTTCCCGGAATACGTGGGCGCCGCCCATCCGGTGTCCGACGCGGCCGACGCGGCCGACGACGCGCTGTCGACACCGGCCGCCGCCGGACGCTGCACCGGAGCGCCGAGTGCCGCCCGCAAGCGCGGCAGCCAAGCGTCACGGGTGGCGACGGCGGCGATGACGACCGCGACGAGGATCACGAGACTGACGAGACGTCGAAAGCAACCGAACACGTCGAGCGGCTCCAGGAATCGGATTGACTGGCTGATTCGCGCGGGCGCGCGACGCCGAAGGTTAGCGCGGAGCGCGCCGATCGGCAGCTGAGCGGAGTGCTACGCGGACTCCGCCGCATGGCGTGCGACCGCCGCGTCCATACCGGCAAGCAGGTCCGAGATGACGAACGGCTTCTGCACGAAGACCGGAAGCAGCTCGCCAGGACCCGGCGCTGCGAGAGACTCCGAGCTGTAGCCGCTGGTGAGGACGACTGGCACGGTCGTTCCCTGACGCCGCAGTTCAGCCAGCATGTCGTTGCCACTGAGATGCGGCATGGTCAGATCGAGAATCATTACGCTGATGTCGGCTTCTGCCGCCGCGAACAGTCGCAGCCCCTCGTCGCCGTCGGCCGCAGCGATGACGCGATACCCGCTGCGCTCGAGCATCCGGGTGGCGACGTCCCGGACGGATGGATCGTCATCGACGAGCAAAATGGTCCCGGTGCGCCCGCTGAGTGGCACCGGGCCGACCGGCGTCGCAACGCTGGAGTGCTGCGCTGTTGCCGGGTAGAGTGCCCGAATTACCGTCCCGGCGCCCGGGGTGCTCCGGACATTCAGCGCGCCATGATGTCCGCGCACGATGCCAAGTGTGGCCGCCAGCCCCAGGCCCCGTCCGGTGAATTTCGTCGTGAAGAACGGGTCGAAGATCCGTGACACCGTTTCCGCTGACATACCGATACCAGTATCCGCGACGTCGACGTAGACGAACTCGCCAGGACGCGCGTCGTCAGCCGCCAGGCACTCGGCCAGATAGGCGCGGTCCGCTTCCATGCGCCCGGTTCGGAGGATGATGTCGCCGGGTTGGTCGTCGAGTGCTTCTGACGCGTTGGTGAGCAGGTTCATGATCACCTGTCGCACCTGTGTGCCGTCGCCGACCATCATCGGCAGATCGACAGCGAGATCCAAGGTCAGTGTGGCACGCCTCGAAATCGCGGAATGGAGCAGCGATGATGTCTCGCGCACCGCCGCCGACAGATCGATCGGCTGCAGATTGAAGCGACCCTTCCCGGCGTAGGCGAGGAGCTGCATCGTCAGTTCTGCCGCGCGTCGCGCCGCCAGCTCGATGTCGACCAGCAGCTCGTGCGTATCCGAACCCGGGGCAACGTCCGCCAGCGCGACGCTCACGTTGCCGAGCACGCCGACCAGCAGGTTGTTGAAATCGTGCGCAATGCCCCCGGCCAGCACACCCAGACTTTCCAGCTTCTGCGCGTGCTGCATCTGCACCTCGAGTCGTCGTCGATCTTCTTCCGCCACCTTCTGCGCCGTGACGTCTTCCACCGTCCCGACGAAGCCAGTGATAGTCACGCCATCCCGGTGCGCCGCGGTGCGCTCGCTGACCCATCGCACCTCGCCATCCGCGCGCTGCACCCGGTACTCGATGCTCAGCCCAAGGCCGTCGACCACTGCCTGCTTCCACACGGCATCGACGCGTGCCCGGTCCTCCGGATGCACCGAACGGCGGAACCCGCGTCCGAGCAAGGCGTCGATGGGTGCCCCCCACAGGTCGCGCATGCGCGGCGTGACGAAGGTGGACAAACCGGCCGCATCCGCCAGAAAGATCCCGAGTGGTGACGCCATGGTCAGCGTCCGAAACCGGTCCTCACTGGTGTGCAACGCGAGTTCTGCCTGCTTCCGTTCTGAGATGTCGGTGTGCGTACCGACCATGCGGACAGGACGACCGTGCTGATCGCGTTCGACGACGGCGCCGCGAGTGAGCACCCACCGCCACGCGTTGTCGAGGGTCCGCATGCGGACTTCGACCGCGTACGTGTCCGCCCGGCCTTCGAAGTGGTCGCGCAGCAGGTTTTCGCAGGCGGGAAGATCCTGCGGATGGAGCAGATCGAGGAAGGTGTCGATATGCGGCGGCAGCGAGTGTTCGGCGTAGCCAAGCATCGCATACCAGCGCGGTGCGTAGTAGCAGTACCCCGTTGGGACGTGCCAATCCCACAAGCCATCCCAAACTGCGTTCAGCGCCAGACGCAGGCGTTCCTCGCGCGCCCGCAACGCAACCTCATGACTCTTCTGCGCCGTGACGTCACGCTCAACAGCGACCCATTGCATGTACTCGCCGTCAGGGCTCTGCACCGGCGTGATGTCGACATCGAGCCAGAGCGGCCCACCGAGCCTGGTGTAGTTGAGCAGCTCTTCCCGCACCCGCTGACGGTGGCGCACAGCGGCGTCAATGCGGTCAGACGCGGCACGATCGG
The DNA here is from genome assembly GCA_031423355.1 of Gemmatimonadaceae bacterium. Classification (GTDB taxonomy): domain Bacteria; phylum Gemmatimonadota; class Gemmatimonadetes; order Gemmatimonadales; family Gemmatimonadaceae; genus JACMLX01. The sequence continues at coordinate 14,775 of JANPFJ010000263.1, forward strand.
TGTCCGGTCCGCGCAGGAGTGACGGGGATCGGCCGAGTACTTCGTCTCGGCGGTACCCGGTGGTACGCTCAAAGGCGTGATTGACGTAGACGATGCTCGATCTGGACGGGTCGGCGGCATCGGCGGCGGTGATGAGGACAAGATCGTCCACCTCCTCGAGCGCATGCTCGAGGAGCGCCGGATCGAGAGTCCCGGGGGCCCGCGGTCCGAGGCGTTCGGGAAACGGTCGCACACGGAGAATGATGCCGTCAGCGACTGCGTCGACACCGCCACCCAGCGGTACATGCGTCAGTGCGAGATGCACCGTGATCCGGCCCCGGTCCCGATGCAGCACCATCGCGGCGCCCTGCCAGTGTGCGGCACTGAGCAGCGTGCCTGCACGCCGCGTGCGCTCACCGGCGGGGCTCGGGTCGAGCAGCGCGACAAGGGACAGGCCAATGACCTCATCGGCGCGAAAGCCGAGCACGGACTCGACCGACGGAGTCCAGAGCAGGATCGACCCATCGATCGCCGTGACGATGACGGAGTCACCCAGCGAGCTGAGGGTTTCCACGGTCGCCAGCAGCGCCTCGCCGATGCCTGCAAACATCCGTTTCTGGCCGGATGTACTGCCGGGCACGCGCACTGCCCGCGCGACCGACCCTCCTGGGTCGGTCGAGGCAACGCGCGGTGGCACAGCGGTTGGGTCGGGCATGAGCGGTGTGCGGAGGCGAAGCAGGCGACCAGCATGCAGGGGACAGTCGTCGGCGTCGTGCTCCCGCCAAGTTACCATCCGAGAGCATGGTCTGTGCCCGGGCCGGCGGGATGTCACGGAGTACCCCGTCTCTCTGCGTACGCGCCCTCGCGCGCACCATCGCCGGGGTGTGCCGAGCCTGCCTGAGGCCGGAGGACATGTCCGCCGGTGCGCCGAAACCGTAGCGCTTCCGCCACAGCTGTTGCCGAGACAATGGCGTCGTCCGCAAGATCGGCAATCGTGCGCGCGACGCGCATCGTGCGGTGCCAGGCGCGAGCCGAGAGGCCGAGCTGCTCGCTCGCCGTCCGAAGCAGCGTCATGGCCTCGGCCTGAAACTCGCCGGCGATCGCAAGGCGGCGGTTACTCACGGTCGCGTTGAGCGAGTCGAAACGTCGCAATTGCTGCACACGGGCCCGGATGACCTGCGCACGGATCGCCGGCGATTCCTGCGGCCGTGGGATGGCATCAAGCTCGGTGAGCGGAACGGCGCCGACTGGCACATGCAGATCAATGCGGTCCGTAAGTGGACCGGACAGTCGGCGGCGATATCGAACGAGCGCACGCTCATCACATTGGCACGCGATGGTCGCATGGCCAGCGAAGCCGCAAGGACACGGATTCATCGCGACGATGAGGAGCACGTCTGACGGGAACCGGATGCTGCCGGCGACCCGGGAGATGGTGACGAAGCGATCCTCGAGCGGCTGTCGCAGCGCTTCCAGGGCTGACGGATGCAGTTCGGGCAGTTCGTCGATGAACAGCACTCCGCAGTGCGCCAGGCTCACTTCGCCGGGACGGGGGCCTGGTCCTCCGCCGATCAGGCCCGCGGTACTGACGGTGTGATGAGGCGCCCGGAACGGCGCGATGCGCCCGTGCAACTGTTGCTCGCTCAGCGTTCCTGCGACTGAATGCACGGCCACCACCTCGAGCAGTTGCGCATCGGTGAGCGGCGGCATGATGCCCGGCAGTCGTCGGGCGAGCATGGTCTTGCCCGTGCCTGGTGGTCCCGTCATGGCGATGTTGTGCCCGCCGCTGGCCGCGATCAGCAGCGCCCGCTTCGCTGCCGGCTGACCGACGACGTCGCCGAAATCAGGCGGCTCGGCGTCGAGTGTGACGACGGCCGGCGCAGGTGTCGCGAGCGCGAGCGGGCCGCGGTTCAATCGATCGACCAGTTCGCGCAGCGAGGTCGCGGTCGCGATGCGCACACCGCCAACGAGCGCTGCCTCGGTGACGTTGGCCGGTGGCACCAGCAACGTCGACGGCTCGGTCGCGGCGCTGAGCATTCGCGCAACGGACAGGGTGCCGCGCACCGCGCGCAGCGAGCCATCGAGTCCAAGTTCGCCGACGGCGACCAAACGCACGACGGATGCGGCGGACAGCTGTCCCGTGGCGACCAGAAAGCCGAGGGCGATCGGCAGATCATAGCCATTGCCGGTTTTTCGCACATCGGCTGGGGCGAGTGCCGCCAGCACACGCAGCGATGGAATCCGGAACCCGCACTCCCTGAGGGCGGCGACGACGCGTTCCTTTGATTCCCGGACGACGCTATCGGCGAGACCGACGATCGTCCAGAGCGGGAGGCCCTGGGAGACGTTGACCTCGACCGTGATCAGCGTGGCATCGATGCCGAGTACGGCGGCGGAGCGGAGGGAGGCGAGCACGGGGCCACGATGTGGAGTCCGTCGTCAGGCGGCGAGCCGAATCCCCGCGAGCATCATCGATTCAATGCGGCATGTCCCGGGAACGTGCTGAATGAGTGTCGCACTCTGGTTTGCAGGAGAACCCGGTCACGATCGGGTTGTCGTATGGCTGCAGGAGCACGTCTCCCGATGGATGTGCGCGAAGCATCGGCTTGCCGAAGACGGTGACGTCATTCGGTGGCTCTTTCAGCAGGGGCTCGAGGTCGCCGCGCTGCCAGAACGCGGCCGGTCGCGGACCGGTGGTCCCGTCAGTGCTGCCTGCGGCGAGCACCACCAAAACCGGCCAGGCGGCGCGGGTCAGTGTGCGGTGGAAACCTTTCGCGGAACGGGTCACGGTCTGCACTTGAATCCGAGCAGTGTGGATGGTGCACTGTTCGTACCGCCGAGGGCGAACACGATATGCCCCGATGCGTAGTCATCCACCCAGCTGAAGGATGCGGGAAAAGCGCCAGGTTCACCACGATCAGCATCCATCATCTGCCCCGCCGTTTCATTGCCGGTCCGCGTATCGACGTAGATGAACTGTCCGCCACCGCGCAGGATCACCATGCCATCAGGGCCGCAGCTCACCGCGCGCAGTCCATCGAGCCCGGCAGACGGTCGCAGCAACTGTCGGACGATGCGGCCGGTGAGCGCGCTCCGCACGATCTCACGCGAGAATCCGCCGGAGCTGCTATTGACGTATCGGAAGTTGTAGTGGATCAGCGACTCAGCGCCGCCAGTCATCTGGACGACCGGACGGTCCAGACTCACGCCATTGCTCAGCAGAAGATGCGCAGCACGCCAGCGAAGCGCACCGGTTTCCGTGTCGATCGAAAAGGTATCCGTGCCGGTCACCACCGTGACGATCCGGCCGGACGCATCCACGCTGGCTGAGACGATAAACGCCAGGAACGCGAGCGGCACCGCAATACTGACTCGCGTCACCACGCCCGTCTCCGTCACCCTGATCAACTGAAAGCCGTTCGCAGACGCGAGGAGCTGTCGCAGCAGGAAGAACGCGCCGGCAGCGTGGCCGACTCGCGTCAGGCAGGCCGACGACACGATCAACCCGCAGTCGCCCAGTGTCACCTGACGAATCCACTGCAACTCACCACTCGCTCGGCCGCGTGCAACGAGTGCCGTGTCGCCAAGCCGCGCCAGGAGGGTGGTCGCCGATGCGTCGAGCAAGTCACCACCCGGCTGGTTGGATATCTGCGACCAGAGCGCGCGGCCGGTCGTCGCATCCAGGAACACTTCCTGTCCCAGTACCGATCCGAAGTTGGTGCCGTACACGAGACGGAAGACCCCGTCCGCGGTGCGAAAGTCTCCCGGCGCACTGGGAAAGGTCGCCGACCACAATGCGCGTCCCGACGCCGGGTCGATGGCCGTCACCCCGCGTGGATCGAGAGCCAGCAGGGTGTTCGCCGTCCGTGTCGCCTTCGTGTCGAGATTGTAGGGAAAGGCCAGCGATCCACGCGTCCAGCTCAGCACCCGGATCGAATCGCGCGACGCCGGCGGCGCGAGGACTGGCGGTGGCGGCTCCGGCGCTGGCGGCGCCGAGACATCGCTGCACGCCGTCAGGAGGATGGCGCTGAGCAGTGCTCGGCCGCGGTGACACCACAGATGGCGCTGCCGGTCCTCGACCACCCTGCCTCCTGTCATGCGCCGCTGCCATGGGCCGCGGCGACGCGGCACACTCATGCCCGATGAGAGACTATCTCACGGCATGCACGCAGGCAAGTGATGGCGCGCCGCGCTCCCGATCAACTCTTGACCATGAGATTGAACCGATCCGTCAACCCATACTCCTTGTCGTAGATCACGAGCAACTCGAAGAACCAGGTGATCGCCAGCGGGCCGAGGAGCAGTCCGATCAATCCGATGTACTGAATGCCGGCGAACGCGCCAAGCAATGTCGTCAGCGGGTGCAGGTTGCCGACTCGTTTCGAGACGATCGGGCGCATCACGTTATCGATGTTCGACACGACGATGCCACCGAACAGCGCCAGCCCTGCGGCCTGCGCGATGTTCCCGGTGGCGAACAGGACGATCGACGCGGGCAGCCACACCAGCGCCGATCCCACCAACGGCAGCACCGACGCGAGGGCCGTCACGGTGCCCCACACGATCGGGTTCGGCAGTTGCAGCACCACGAACGCGCCACCGATCAGCGTCCCCTGGGCGATCGCCACCACCACCACGCCAAGCGCCGTCGCCATGGTCACTTCGTAGAACTTGTTGCGCAAGTCTTCACTGTCCTCGTCGGTGAATGGCAGGTACCGCTTGACCCGTGGCCAGACCTCCTCCGCCGCCAGCAACAGGTAGTAGAGACCGAGCAGCGCGATCACGAGATTGAGGGTGCCGCGCGCAGCGCCACCCACTGCTCCGAAAATCTGCTGCGACGCCCAGCTGCCGATGGTGCCACTCGTGCGCGCGATCTGCTCACCAACATTGATGGGTCCAATGCGCAGTCCTTGCACACGCTGCACGAGTGGGCCCGTGTCCAGCCCGCGAATGGCGGCGGGGATCTCGTCGATCAGAATCGTGAGCAACGCGCCGCCAGGAATCAGAATCAGCAACAGGACGACGAGCAGCATGCTCGTCGCGGCGAGTGAGCGCGGCAGTCGACGCGCCACCAGCCACCGGAAGGCCGGCACCGTCAGCACGTAGAAGACAGCCGCACCCAGAATGCCTGGCGCAAACGGCAACATGGCCCACAGAATGCCAACGCCGAGAACGACCAGAATTGCCGCCGCCCGGAACTTGCCCGTCGGTACTGGGCCGAGGGGCGTCGCATTGGCCGTCAGGAGGGGACTGGCGGGCGCGGCGGGCGATGTGTCAGGATTCATGGCGGTCATGGAAGCGGAGGCCCAAAGCTGGGGTCGAAACCCACGCGCGCCGCGCGACTCGGCTGCACGATTCAGGTGACAGAGAAGTGTACGCAGGCACCACACTCGACCGCGACCTCACGCGTTGAGCACCCATCCTCGCGAGCGGAGCGATCGACACGTGACCCTGACCAGCATCAATCCACACGGTGGCACCGTCATCGCCACCTATCAGGCCCACTCGGCAACCGAAGTGGATCGGCGGCTGGCGGCGGCGCTGGAAGCACAACGGCAGTGGCGACAGCGGCCAGTCGCGGACCGGGCGGCGCATCTGCGACGCATTGCGGCGGCGATCAGGCAGCACGCCGACGCGCTCGCGATGATGGCAACCAGCGAGATGGGCAAGCCAATCACCGCCGCACGCGCCGAAGTCGAGAAGTGCGCCGCCTGCTGTGAATGGTACGCTGGACAGGCCACGCTGCTCGCGGCACAGCGCGGGCCTGTGCCGGGCGACGAAATCCGACTCGAACCGCTCGGCGTTCTGTTCGCCATCATGCCATGGAACTTCCCCTATTGGCAGGTGGTGCGTGTCCTCGCACCAGCGTTGCTGCTGGGGAACACCGTCGTGCTCAAGCATGCGGGGAACGTGACGGGTTGCGCACTCGCACTCGAACAGGCGGTGGGCGACGCCGGCGCGTTTGCCGGTCTGCTGTCGGTGCTGATCCTCACGATCGAGCAGGTGGGCGCGATCATCGCCGATCCGCGCATCGCGGCGGTCACCGTCACCGGCAGTGAACGCGCGGGGGCGGCCGTCGCATCGGCAGCAGGGGCGGCGCTCAAACCGGCAGTGCTGGAACTTGGCGGCAGCGATCCCTTTCTCGTCTGGCACGATGTGAATGTGCTCGAGGTGGCGCGCGCCGCCGCACACGCGCGGTGCGTGAACAGTGGACAATCCTGCATCGCCGCCAAGCGATTCCTGGTGCACGATGCCGTCTACGAGCCCTTCCTCTCGGCATTCATCGACGCGATGCGGGCACTGAAGGTGAGCGATCCGCGCGCGCTCGACACAGATGTCGGGCCATTGATCAGCATCGCCGCCCGCGACGCACTCCACGCGCAGGTTCAGGCCACGCTCGATGCCGGCGCGCGGGCACGACTGGGGTGCGTCAATCCCGGGAGTCTCAGCGCGTGGTATCCACCATCCATCGTGACCGATATCCCCGACGGGTCACCGATGGCAATCGACGAACTCTTTGGGCCGGTCGCAGGCGTCTGGAGGGTGCACGATCTGGATGAGGCCATCCGCCGGGCGAACGGCACCAGGTTCGGGCTTGGGGCCAGTGTCTGGACCCACGACGACGGCGTCGCCATGCGTTGCGCCGCCGAGTTTCACACTGGCAGCGTGATGATCAATCAGCCGGTCGTGTCAGATCCCGCGCTGCCCTTTGGCGGCACTCGAGCCAGCGGCTACGGGCGCGAACTCGGACTCGCCGGACTGACCGCCTTTGCCAACATCAAGACTGTGCGCGGCCTGTCGTTCTGACGCGGCGAGGCGGCGTCAGTTGCCGCCCAGCCAGCGCCACCACCACTGGCCACGCTCCGCATAGTCCTGCAGCTCGTCCAGTGCCGCGTGCCACGCCTTGCGCATTTCACCCGCATCGCCGAAACGTGTTTCCGCCTGTGGCGCCAGTGCGCGCGCAATGAACGGCACCAAGGACGCCGGAATACCGTCGACGTCCATGTCGCCGCGCAACTGCTTGGCGACGATCACGCGAGCGTCACCGCTGCCGAACGGCGGCCGGCCGGTCAGTGTAAAGGCGATGATCGCGCCGAGCGCAAAGAGATCGACGCTGGGGCCCTGCGGCTCACCCATGATCTGCTCCGGCGCGGCGAACTCCGGTGTGCCGGTTCCGCCGTGTCGTTCCGAACTTCCAGGACCGTGTGCAATGCCGAAATCCGTCAATCGCCAGCGTTCGTTGCGATCGATCAGCACATTTTCCGGTTTCAGGTCGCGGTGGACGATGCCGACGGCGTGCGCCGCCTCGAGTGCGTCGAGAATGCCGTCAACCTGCGTCGCGATATCCACCGCGGGCTGCGCACCACCACGCGTGATCAGGCTCGCGACGGACCCGCCTTCAGCGAGTTCCATCGTGTACCACGAGATGCCATCGCGCGTTTCCCAGTCGTAGATCGGAACGATCGCCGGGTGGGCCAGCTGCGCAGCCAGTTTCGCTTCGCGGCGAAAGCGTGCCACGGCAGCGTCGTCATCAGCGACGGTCGGGTGCAGCACCTTCATCGCCACTTCCCGTTCGAGCGAGAGGTCGCGCACACGCCACACACTGCCGAACGTGCCGGCGCCGAGTCGCGCGAGCACCTCGTAGTCGTCGCCCGTCGCCCAGCGCAGGCGCACCTCTTCCTGATCCGCCGCACGGCGGGCCGTCGGTGCAACGCGCTCGATGCCCATCACACTGGTCCGCACACTCGCGACACGCTCCATCGCGCGCAGCATGGTCGCCACCGTTTCGTGTCGGTCGCCGGGGTCACGCGAGAGTGCGCGGTCGAGAATTGCCGCAACCTTCGCCGGACAATCGGGGCGGATGAGGGCCAGTGGCGGCGGCGCTTCGTCGACGGGCGGTCGTTCGCCGGTCATCATCGAGAACGCGAGCGCCGCCAGCTGCCACTGATCGCTGAGCATGGTGGGCTGCCACCCATTCGCCCATTCGGGCGCATATGGCACAAACGCCTCCGGCGGGGCAGCTCCCAGCGGCCGATGCGCTTCCGGCAGTGCCCACTCCCAGCCGAGTTGCCAGAGCCGCCCGGTCGGCGTGATCCAGCAGCTGCCACTGCCGATCGCACCGTGGGACAGGCTCTGGTCGTGGAGGTAGACGAGCAACGTCCCGACCGTCCGCAGCAGGTTCAGCATGCCCGGCGCATCATCGGGGCCGATGCGCCGGGTGCGCGTTTCGATGCTTTCGCCAGCGATCCACCGCCGCAGATATCCCGGGCCACGCGCCACGTCAGCGGAGTCGGCCCAGTAATGGTACGTGGTGGGAATCGCCGGATGACTCTGATGCGCCAGGTTGCGCGCTTCGGCTGCCAGCCAGACGCGATGCGCCGGATCGGGGACGGTTACGAGTGCGAGCGAGCGACCCAGTGCGTCAATGATTTCCTGATAGTGTCGAACGGCATTACGCACGCCGCCACGCCCCCAGCGCCAGCCTGGTGGCAGCACCCATGGCTGCAAGTGTTCCGGGAGCGACGGCAAGACCACCCGCGGCACTCCGCCGGCAGGGGTCAACATCGAGGGCCGTTCAGAACCGGTCATGATGACAACGTAGTGACAGAGCCAATCCTCGGAGCCTGACGAAGGACCATTACGACAACAGTGCCGTCCGGCCCGCTCCGTTCAATGATCAGCGAGCCACCCCACCCATCGACGAGCCGACGGCTGATCGCAAGACCGAGACCGCTGCCGCTCGTGCGCGTCGAGAAGTGCGGCTCGAACACCTTGAACAGCGCGTCAGCCGGAATGCCGGTTCCATCGTCGTGCACTTCGAGGCGGACCGTGTCCGTGGAACAGGTGATCTCGACGCGAATGATCGTCGCGCCCGCCTGCCGGGCGTTCTCGAGCAGGTTGAGCAGCACATCGCGCAGTTCCGCTGCACGCGCCATCGCCGTGGCTGTCCCTGCCGCGGGACCACGCAACTCCCACTGCACCGCCCCTTCCGCCATCCGCTCCAGTGTCAGGACTTCTTCGGCCACCGCCACGACGTCGGTCGGCTCCGCCATCGGGGCACTCTCAGGCGATGTTCCATACCGGCTGAACGCACGTGCGATCTCATCCAGTCGATCAATCTGCGTCAGGATCGTGCCCACATTGCGCTCGAGAATCGCGTCGAAGTCCGGCCGGCCATCGTCACGTGCGCGTCGCAGATGCTGGACGCCAAGCCGGATGGGTGTCAGCGGATTCTTGATCTCGTGGGCGACCTGCCGCGCCATCTCCCCCCAGGCCAGCACCCGCTGCGCATGCGCGAGCTGGGTGACGTCATCGAGCGTGATGACGACACCACCAAGATCGAGACGCGTGAAGCGTCCCTGCACGGTCGCATCGCCCCACGTTTCCTCGAACGCCGCATCGCGTTTGGTCGACGCCGCAAACGCGGCGGTCCGCTCGGCGAGGGACGCGGAAACGATTTGCAGCAGCGTGCCGGCTGGCACCGTGCCACCGAGCAGCGCTTCCGCCCGCGGATTGGCGAGCACAACGCGCGTCTCGGCGTCGACGGCAATCACCCCCGAGGCCACCGTGCGCAGGACCGCGTCGGTGCGCCGACGCGCCGCATCGAGCGCGCGCGCGCTGGCGCGCAGATCATCCGCCATGCGGCGGAACGCATCGAAGACGGGCACGAACTCGCTCGGTGGCGCCTGATCCAGTCGCGGCGCGCGCTCACCGGCGGCCACGGCGACCGCCGCATCGCGCAATGCACCGATGGGTCGCGCGAACTGTCGCGCCGCCAATCCGGAGAGCCAGAGCGCAGCCATGACGCCACTCAGTGCACCGAACAGCAGGAGCATCACCAGGTCCTCGCGCCGCCGGTCGAACGTCTCCTCTTCCAGCACGGCCGGCGCAGCGACGACGATGCGCTCGCCGCGTGCACCACGGGTGCTGAGATAACTGAGCAGCACGCTGGTCCCCGCCACCGGGACCGTGCTGGTGGCCGTCAGCGAGCCGCCGGGCGCCAGCGTCTGTGCCACATTCGGCGGAAGAAAAAGCCCGATCGGTGCCAGTGCGCCGAACAACTCGTCGCTCACGTCCACCAGTCGTCCGACGGAGTAGCCGAGCAGCGGCACGCCGATGCGTCGGCTCGCCTGTTCGAGTTCCGGCCGTTCGCCAGAGCGATCCACCGCGCGGAGGAACTCACGCACCAGCAGCTCGCGCTTTTCCGCATCGTCGACGCGCAACCGCTGGAAGCTCCAGACCGTCAGAACGCTGAGTGGCACCACGAAGAACAACAGCAGGACCACTGTCAGCTGCAGGCGATAGCTGCCGCGCAGCGATCGACGTCGCATCCGCCACCAGCGCCAGGCGCCGGCGCGTGTCAATCCCGCCGCCGCCGAGAGTGCGAACAGCAACGCCAGATCGGCCGCCACCAGCAGCGTGCCGCGCTGAATCAGCGACCATCCCGCCGGCACCTCGATGCGCGCGTGTGCCTGGAGCGGACCGAGGACGGTCGGGACGACGCGGGAGCCATCGAATGCACCACGCTCACGCGTCCAGCGCATCCCGTCATTCGCTTTCCGGTCTGCCTGCACCTCACCAAGTTCGAATCGATACGGGGGCGCGCCGGACGTCGGCGAGGCGTAGCCGAGCAGCGCCGCCACGGAGGGTGTCGCGAGGGCCCGCGCGCGGGGTTCCACAATCACCGTGGTCACCGTGCTGTCGGTGAATGGAACGGCGAGCACCTGATACACGCCGGGATAGCCGACCACGTCACTCATCGCCGGCCGACCCGAACGCATCGCGCGTTCAACGACGGCACGGACATCGAGTTGTTCCGTCTGGCCGAACACATCGAGCGACGCGATCAGCGTGCCATCGAGCTTCCACGAGGCCGCCGTCAGTGGATACCGCGCCACCAGATCACTCGCCGTCACGCGGTCGAGCAGATCGGCGCGCGATCGCGGCGAGGGCTGTTCCACGAGTTGCGACGCGAATCGATCGAGCAACTGTGCGGCGTCCGGGTCAGGGGCAGTGAGGCGTGCCGTCTCGAACGCGGCCAGTTCCACCGTGCGCCGCATGACACCACCCCAGGTCAGCACCGTCGCCCCCAGCGCGGCGACCACACCAACCTGCAACAGCACGGCGCGCGTCGGTCGCGACAAGGCGGTACAGACGATGACGGCGATCCAGAGCAGAGTATAGGAATCGTTCCACGCGCCGTCGGGCTGCCAGAGTCGCGGCGCGAGGGCCGCCGCCACCACAGCCAGCGACGGGCCAACCATCGGATCCACGCCGCGATCACCTCGCAACCATGCACGACCGGCGGCGGCGGCGCCAAGCAACACCACCACGGCAAACAGAAAGATGCCGATCTGCCATGCCAGCCAGAGGGCCGTCGGCGTGCCCGTCGCTGGCAGCTTGATCCCAAGCCCAAGCGCACGAAGGAGAAATGGCCCGATCGGCACCAGCACCAGCAGCACCAACCCAGGCACCAGTCGCGAGTTGTATGCCGGTCGCGCGCGGCGCAGCGCCAGCCCAGCCAGGGTCAGCAAGGCGCCCGAGAGCAATAACGCCGCCAGTCCGGCCAGCGTGACGTTGCCAACGCGCACGAAGTACACGCTTGGATCGAAGACCCAGGACACGTTGCTCAATGCGCCGAGTGGCACGAGGCCGACCACCATCGCACCAGCCGCCAGGGCGCCGAGTTGCTCGGAGAGCGATGGACGTCGCCGCCAGGCGGCGACGATCAGCGCCAGCGCCCAGGCGGCCAGGACGCTCCCGCCAAGCCCGCGCGCCGTCTCGAGCTGCCGCGTGACCGCGTTGCCGCGCGTGGGCGCAATGGCGCGATAGCGCAGCAGTGCGTCACCGTCGACGAGCCAGGGCCGAAAGCCGCTTTCGTCAGCGGGACCTGGGGGCGCGAACTCGATCGCACCCACCGACGCGCGGCGCGCCAGATCGGCGCCCAGGCCATCGACGAGGTGGCGCGCCGGCGGATCCGCATCAAGCACCATGGTCGCGACGGCCACCGCATCGCCCCGGCGTTCCGCGGCATACAGCACAAGGTAGAACCGAAGCCGCTCGACACCGATATCGCCACGCAGTACCTCCGGCACGGCGCGCGGCTCCCCGGCCCAGCCAACGGGAAGTCCATTCCGGTACAGCACGACACTCGTCCGCAGGTCGAGTCCCTCGAGCGCCGCGAGATACCGGAACCCCGCGGGTGGCGACTCCGGCGCATCCAACGCCCGCATGGCCAGTTGACGAACCCGCGACGCAGCGATCGGCAGGGCCCGCGCCGCGCTGGCGTCGCCACGGCGAATCGCCGCCGTGGCCCATGCATCGAAGTGCGTCTCGATCCGACTGAGCTCGACTTGCTGCCAGGTCGCCGTGGCCACGAACAGCGCGCCAAGCGCGACGACGAGGCGCGGAGACCGACGACGCTGCGCCCACTGGCCCAGCACTGCCGTGGTCACGGTCGCCGCCGCAATCGCCAGCAGCCACCCTACGGAGGGAGACCGGAGCCAGAGTGCAGCACACACGACCCCCATCGCCGCCGGGAACAGCCAGCGGCGACGAGGGGTCAGGAGTGGTTCAGGTGCGCTGGTTGACGGCAGGAGACGGGAAGCAGAAGCGAAGAATCTGCGGCGATGTGTCGCGCGCAACGGCTGAGACAGGTCAGTTTACAGGGTGACGCGTTTCCTCCATACACCACGTGGGACTGGCTTGGCCCTCTGCCTTGGCAGCGTTCTCGTCAGTGCGCGCCCCAGCGCGGCCCAGTCGGCCCCCGCCGGCGCGCTTCTGGATGCCCTCTCGCTCACGCTACAGCTCGATTCGACCAGCATCGCGCGCGGCTCGATGCGGTTTCGCCTCTTCCGGACGGGGAACGACGTCGAGCTGGTCGCGAACGGCATCATCGTGAGGCGCGGGTCGCGGGTTTCGGCCGAGCTCCGGACCGACTCCCTGTATGGACTTCGCCGATACTCGGCGGAGTCTCGCGACAGTTCAGGTCGCTTGATCGACCGGATCGTGGTGACGAGCGCGGGGGGCCGAATCACGCTGGAGCGCGTGACGCCGATACGACGCATGGTCCGGGAGTATCTCGCGCGGCGTGATCTGGTGATTCTCGACACCGCTGCGATCGTGCCGTTCGTGGCACTCGCCGGGCTGGTGCACCGGGACGGTGGGCTGGCGTTCCTCGACGTGCGGCGCGGCACCCTGATCCCGGCCAGGGTGGCTCTCGGCGATCCGGTGGAACTCGCGGTCGCCGAGGTCATCGTGACGGCCACCCCTGTCAGCGTCTCGGGATTGCCCGATGCGATTCGCTGGTGGCGCGACGCGAAGGGACACCTGTTGCGCGTGCTCTGGGGCGATCGCAGCCGCGTCCTGCGGGACGATCCGCCAACCTGACGACGTGTACGGCCCAACCGTCGCCGCACTGAAACCGTACACCGTTCGGCCGCGTACACGACGGAAGTCCGAAATACCCTTACCATGCCAATGCCGATGACCGCACTCTCCCGTGGCCTTTCCGCCGCGCTGCTGTTCCTTCCGATGGTGGCTCGCGCTCAGGCCACACCGGTGCCGACGACGCTCAGCGTCGAGCAGGCTGTTGAACTGGCCCAGGCCAACAATCCGCAACTTCGGCAGTCAGTGAACGCGCGGCGCAGCGCCGCCGCCGCGACCCGGAGCGCGTACGGCCAGTGGCTGCCCAGCGTCAACTCGTCGGCCGGTCTCTCCTGGCGCGAAGGCCGTCAGCAGGTGTTCAACGGCGTCGGCTTCGGCGCCAATGCGAACACCATCGGTTCCAGCGCCAGCCTGAACGCCTCATTGAACTACGGGCTCGATGTGCTGCTGCAGCCCCGTGCATCGAAGCTGGCGGAGCGCGCCACCGAAGCCGAAGTGGATGCGGCCTCCCAGCAGCTGCGCACCACGGTGACGCAGCAGTACCTCATCTCGCTGCAGGCGCAGGCCCGCTCCATCCTGCAGGACACGCTGCTCGAAAGCAGTCGGCTCTCGCTCGAACTGGCCCGGGCACGACTCGCCGCCGGGAGCGCGACGACACTCGATGTACAGCGCGCGGAAGTGGCACTCGGCCAGCAGCGGGTGCAGGTCGTGCAGGCACGCAATACCCTCGCGATCGAGAAGTTGCGCCTCTTCGAGAATCTCGGCGTCAGCCCGCCGGCGGCCGATGTTGCGCTGACCACGACGTTCGCCGTATCACCGGTCGGCACCACATTGGCAGACCTGATCGAACTGGCGAAGAAGGGCAATCCGAATGTGGTCGCCCGACGTGAGCGTGAAGACGTCGCCGCCCTGAACCAGCGGATCGCGAAGGCGGCATACCTGCCGCAGTTCTCGCTGTCGGCGGGATACGGCGGCTTCACCAACTCGTTCACTGACAACAATTTCCCCGTGGCACAGGCGCTCTCGGGCAAGCAGAGCAGCTGTTTCTCGCGCGGATCGGTCCTGACGATCGTCGGCCAGCCATTTGATCCGGCGACATGCAACGCCATCGCATTGACCCCGGCGGAAATCGATCGGGCGAAGTCGGGCAATGGCGCCTTTCCGTTCAGCCTGACGCGCAACCCGTACAACGTCAGTGCCCAGTTCTCCCTGCCGCTGTTCAACGGCTGGCAGCGCGAGCAGCGTGTTGCAGAAGCCGCGGTTGCCCGTGACAACGCGCGACAGCAGGTGCGGCTGCAGGAACTGTCCGCGCAGCAGTCAGTCCGTGTGGCGTACCTGAACCTCGACGCCGCGCGACAGACCGTTGCGATCCAGGAAGAGAATGGCAAGCTGGCCCGCGAAGCACTCCTCCTCGCGGAAACCCGCTATCGTGTGGGACAGGCGACATTTCTCGATGTCGCCAACGCGCGCGCTGATTTCTCGCGTGCCGAGAACGACCGCATTACCGCTGTGTACGATTTCCACCGGGCTTTTGCCGCGCTTGAGCAAGCTGTCGGCCGTCGCCTGCGCTGACCCACCTAAGAGAATCACATGACGAAAGGCGTAAAGATCCTGATCGCAGTGGCCGTCGTTGCTGGGCTGGGCGGCGCGGCGTACTTCGCGAAACAGAAGGGCAACAACAAGGCGGCAACCGTCAAGGTCGAGGCGGTCGAGGCGCGTGACCTGGTGGCCAGCGTCACCGCCAGTGGGCAGGTGCGACCGCGCACGAAGGTCGACGTCAGCGCGGACATCACCGGCAAGATCATTCGGCTTTCCGTGAAAGAAGGCGATCAGGTGACGCAGGGGCAGTTCCTGCTTCAGATCGATCCGCAGCAGTTCGAAGCCGCGCTGCAGCGATCGCAGGCGGCACTCGCCTCGGCCAAGGCGCAGCTGGCGCAGGCCAGTGCCAACTTCATTCAGGCCAAGCGGAACTACGATCGCTCGGCCGAGATCAAGAAGTCGACGCCGACATTGCTCAGCGACGAGCAGCTCGAACAGCTCCGCACGCAGGTCGAAGTCAACCAGGCGCTGTCCGACGCCGCAAAGTTCAGCGTCGAGCAATCCGAGGCGGCGGTGCGGGATGCCCGGTTTTCGCTCAGCCGCACGACGATCACGGCGCCAATGTCGGGCCGCATTACCCGCCTCAACGTGGAGAATGGCGAAACGGCCATCCAGGGCACGTTGAACAAGGATGCCGCCACACTGCTGACGATTTCCGATCTCTCGATCCTCGAAACGAAGATCAAGGTCGACGAGACCGACGTGTCGCGCATCAAGCTCGGCGACAGCGCGGTCGTGCAGATCGACGCCTTCCCCGACACGACGTTCATCGGTCGCGTGGTGCGGATTGCCAACAGCTCCGTGAAGGCGGCTGGCGCGACACAGGCGGCGGATCAGGCCGTCGACTATGAAGTAGTGGTGCAGCTGGTGAACGCACCGACCGAAACGCGGCCAGATTTCTCGGCCACCGCGAAGGTGATCACCGATGTCCGGCAGCGGGTGCTGTCGATCCCGATCATCGCCCTCACGGTCCGCGAAGACTCGGCACTGATGAACGGTGACACCGCACAGACTGCCGGGGGGCGCAAGCCGGCAGCGAAGCAGGTGGGCAAGCGTGATGTCGAAGGCGTGTTCGTCGTCAACACCGGCAACACCGTCAGCTTCCGTGCCATCAAGGTCGGCATCGCGGGCGACCGGTACTTTGAAGTGCTCAGTGGCCTCAAGGCGGGCGACCGGATCGTCTCAGGCACCTATCAGGCCATCCGCGAATTGAAGGACGGGGCCGTCGTGAAGGAAGAGGTTGCCGATTCCACCAAGGGCAAGAAGGAGAAGAAGGCGTGAGTTCACCTTTGGCGCCGGAGTCGCTGACCGAAACGGCGGAACGTCGCGTCGTTTCGGCGGCGGAGGGAGCCGCACCCGACAAGGACTGGGTCATCGTGACGCGCGGCATCACCCGTCAGTACGAGATGGGTGGGGAAATCGTGCGTGCGCTGCGCGGCGTGGATCTCGCCGTGCGCCGCAATGAGTACGTCGCCATCATGGGCCCGTCCGGCTCCGGCAAGTCGACGCTGATGAACCTGATCGGCTGTCTCGACACGCCTACCAGCGGCGAGTACTGGCTGAATGGGCAACAGGTCTCCACGATGAGCGATGATGCCCTGGCGCAGGTGCGCAACAAGGAAATCGGCTTCGTGTTCCAGACGTTCAACCTCCTGCCCCGTGCCACGGCGCTCCAGAACGTCGAGCTCCCGCTGGTGTACGCGGGCATCTCGAGCGGCGAGCGGAAGAAGCGCGCCGCCAATGCGCTCGAGCGGGTGCAGCTGGCGGAGCGGATGTCGCACAAGCCCAACGAGCTCTCTGGCGGTCAGCGCCAGCGCGTCGCCATCGCCCGCGCGCTGGTCAATGAGCCGTCAATCCTTCTGGCCGACGAGCCGACAGGGAACCTCGACTCGCAGACGTCTGAAGAGATCATGCGGGTGTTCGAGGGGCTCGCATCGCAGGGACAGACCGTGATCATGGTCACGCACGAACCCGACATCGCGGCGCATGCACGCCGCGTGGTGGTGCTGCGCGACGGGGTGATTGCCAGCGACGACAGCGGTGACGTGTACCGGACCAGCCGTATGGGTCAGGGGCACTGACCGATGCCGCTTTTCGAGGCCGTGCTGCTGGCACTGCAGACCATCCGAACGCAGAAGCTGAAGAGCTTCTTCACCATGCTGGGCGTCTGCATCGGCGTCACCTTCCTGATTGCCGTCGTCAGTATCGTCGAAGGCATGAGCAAGTACATGGAGGAGGATCTCGTCGGCAAGCTGCTCGCCGTCAACACCTTCGAAGTGCGCAGCCGACCAAATGTGAACATCGGCAATACCACGGAGGAGATGTGGCGCGAGTACCAGCGTCGGCCGCGGCTCATGGAGCAGGATGTCGCCCAGATCGTGGCAGCCCTGCCGCCGGAAGCACTCTGGGCGCCGATGAGCTCTGACGGCAACATCAGCGCCACCACGCTCACCGGACGTCCGAAGGCGGTGAATGCGTACAATACGACGCGCACGTACTTCGAGATCAAGAAGATGGGCGTGAGCAGCGGACGGGTCTTCTCGCCGCAGGAAGATGCGATGGGATCGCTCGTCGTCGTGATCGGGAAGGATGTGAAGGATCACTTCTTCGCCAACGTGGATCCCATCGGCAAGGAGCTTCGTCTTGGCAATCTGCCGTACATCGTCATCGGTGTGGCCGAGAGCCAGGGCAGCGCCCTCGGGCTGTCGTTCGACAAATTTGTGGTGGCGCCGTACTCCTCTCCGCTCCGTCGGCTCACCAATCGACAGAAGGGCGTGATTGATGCCGTGATGGTGAAGAGCCCGACCGACGCGATCATGACGGCCACCATGGCTGACGTTCAGGAAGTGATGCGCTCGGTGCGCAAGCTGCGCCCGGGAGAGAAGGACAACTTCGTCCTCGAAACCTCGAGCTCGGCCCTCTCCTTCTTCTCCAAGATCAAGCAGTATCTCGTGCTCGCTGGCGTGGTGCTTCCGGCCATCGGCCTGATTGTCGGGGCGATCGTGATCATGAACATCATGCTGGTGGCCGTGGCCGAGCGCACGCGGGAAATCGGCGTGCGGAAATCCCTCGGCGCGCGCCGTCGGGACATCATGGCGCAGTTCCTGGTCGAATCCACGACACTGTCGATCTTTGGTGCGGCGATCGGTGTTGCACTGGGCGCGGCACTCGCAAAAACCATCGCTGCGGTCAGCCCGTTGCCCGCCAGCGTGGCACTCTGGTCTGTGATCCTCGCCGTGGCTGTCGGGGCAAGTGTCGGAATCATCGCCGGGGTCTACCCTGCCTCACGCGCGAGCCGGCTCGATCCGGTCGTCGCCCTCCGCTCGGAGTAATGAGATGTCACTGAAGACCACCATCAGCGGGACGGTCGAAGGCGTGGGGATCGCGCTCGAGTCCATTCGCGCCAACAAGGTGCGTGCCGGACTCACCATTCTGGGTGTCTCGGTTGGCGTCTTCGTGGTGGTGGCGATCGGCGCCATGATCACCGGGATCAACAACGCGGTCACGAAGGACCTGGCGTCGGCCGGCCCCAATTCGTTCTTCGTGTCCCGCGCGCCAATCAGCTTCGAAGCCTGTGACGGCAGTGCGGACACCTGCAAATGGCGACGCAATCCGCGCCTCACGGCCGAGGACGCGGCAACGTTCCGCGCCTTGCCGTCGATTCGCGCAGTGATCACCAGCATCAACACCAATGCCAGTGCGCGCTACCGTGGTGAATTCCTGTCGTCGATCAACGTCCAGTCCTTCAGCACCGACTGGCTGCTGGTTGACGGCGGAACCATCGTGACCGGCCGTTCCTGGACCGATGCCGAGAACAAGGCCGGCGCCAAGGTGGCCGTGCTCAACAAGAAGATCACGGAGCAGCTGTTCGGAGAAAGCGACCCGCTTGGCAAGCAGGTGCAGATCGGCAACGTGCCGTTCGACGTGATCGGCACCTACGACAAGCCGCTCAACCCGCTCGGCAACGACAATGACGCCGTTGCCTACATGCCGATGCAGGCAGCCATCACGGCACTCAACGCGCGGCCCTGGTGGGTCAACATCACGGTACGCCCGCGTGACAACGTGTCGCGCGACCAGGCGATTGACGACGTGACCGCAGCGCTCCGCGGCAAGCGTCGCCTGCGCCCTGCCGATGACAACAACTTCGCCATCATCACGCAGGACAAGATCATGGAGGTGTACGACAAGGTCGTCGGCACCTTCTTCATCGTGATGCTGGCGCTGTCAGCGGTCGGCTTGCTGGTGGGCGGTGTCGGCGTGATCGCGATCATGATGATCAGCGTCACCGAGCGGACGCGGGAGATTGGTGTCCGCAAGGCACTCGGCGCCACCGCCGGCATCATTCTCTGGCAGTTCCTGGTCGAGGCCGCGACGCTGACGGGCATCGGTGGGGTGATCGGCCTCGCCCTCGGTGCGCTGGTGGCCTTCATCATCCGCACGAACTTCCCGATCCCGGCGGAGATTCCGCTGCTCTCCGTGGTGGCCGCCATCGGCGGCAGCATCGTCACCGGGGTGCTGTTCGGCATCCTGCCGGCCTTCCGCGCAGCGCGGCTCGATCCGGTGGTCGCCCTGCGGTACGAGTAGAGCAGCCGCCACAACGAGAAGCCCCCACCCGATCGTCGCGATCGGGTGGGGGCTTCTCGTTGGCGGACGGGCGATGTCGAGCGTGGATCCAGCGCGGCGTGACCCGGATTCGCTATGATTCGGCTGTGCACCTGAGCGACGTCTTCCTGACTGCCTTCACGCAGCTTCGAGCCAACAAGTTCCGCGCGTTCTTCACGCTGCTCGGAATCATGGTGTCAGTGGCGTTTCTGGTGGCAGTCATCGCGATCATCAACGGCATGAACGTCTATGTCAGTGAACAGGTGGCGGGCTCGCTGATCGGAAAGGACGTGTTTCAGGTTCGACGCGGACCGATTTCCCTCGGCCTGATCGATGACGAAGCGCTGCGCCGGATCCAGAAGCGCCCGCGGATCACCCTGCGCGACGCGGCCGTGCTGCAGGACGCACTCCCCGACGCCGCCGCCATCAGCCTGCAGTCCGGCTGGCCGACACCACTGGCGGACATTTCCTGGCGCGAACGGACCGTGGGCAGCGCGACCATCTTCGGTATCACCGCCGATTTCCAGCGTGTGCAGGACTACGTGTTCGAGTCCGGCGTGCCGCTCACCGACCTCGATGTCCGCGAACGGCGTCGCGTGGTCGTGATCGGCAACGACATCGCGAAGAATCTCTTCGACGGCGTGGATCCGATCGGACAGAGCATTCGGATCCGAGGTGAGCTGTTCACGATCGCGGGCGTGGTCGCACCGAAAGGGCGGATCCTCGGCCAGAGCTTCGATGGTTTCGTGCTGATGCCGATTCCAGCCTTCGAGTCGATCTATGGTCGGCGGTTGACCACGACCATCAGCATCAAAGTCGCCGATCCGGCCACGATGCCCGCGATGATGAACCGGGCCGAGGAGGCCATGCGCCTCGCGCACCGCATGCGTCCCGGCGAAGCCAACGACTTCAGCATCGAAACGGCCGACGCCCTCGTCGACTTCTGGAAGAAGCTCACCAGGACGCTATTCTCGATCATTCCCGCCGTCGTCGCGATCGGAATCGTGGTGGGCGGTGTCGTGATCATGAACATCATGCTCATGTCGGTCACCGAACGGACGCGCGAAATCGGGATTCGCATGGCGGTCGGTGCGAAGCGCGGTGACATCCAGCGACAGTTTCTGGCCGAGTCGGTGGCGGTCTCCGCACTCGGCGGTGTGCTGGGCCTGGCACTCGGTGCGTTGCTGGCATGGCTGGTCGCCACGTTGTCGCCGCTGCCAGCGCGCGTGACACCGTGGTCGATCGGTGCCGCACTGGCACTTGGCGCCGGCGTCGGCGTGCTCTTCGGCGTCTACCCCGCCACGCGCGCCTCACGGCTCGATCCGATCGACGCGTTGCGGTCGGAGTAGCGCGTGCCACCCACGCGTGCCGTCTCGCAGCTGGGCCAGAACGTGGCCATCGCACTCTCCGCGATCCGCGCATCGAAGCTGCGCTCCGGCCTGACGATTCTCGGCGTCGTGATCGGCGTCTCGACGGTGATGACGATGGCGAGCCTCGTGCAAGGCATCCGCGATCAGATCGTGCGCACGATCGAGATCGCCGGCCCCACCACGTTCTATGTGCTGAAGGTCTTTTCACAGACGCCGCTCAATCCGGATCGCCTGCCGAAGTACGTGCGCATTCGTCCGGACCTGGTCAACGACGAAGCTGAGCGGATCAGGAACCTGCCCGAGATTCAGTATGCGTCACTGTGGGGCCAGGTCATTGCGCGCGTCGAATTCGGAGGCACCCGCACACAGAGCGTGGCCGTCTTCGGTGCCGACGAAGGGTTCACCGTCATTCAGGGCGGAGAGCTGTCGGCCGGGCGGTGGTTCACACGCGCCGAAGTCACTGGCGGCGACGCAGTCGTCGTACTCCGTGATGCCATTGCCGAGAAGGTGTTCGGTCGCCTCGACCCCCTTGGCAAACTGGTGCGCGTTGGCGGTCGCCCGGCGCGCGTGATCGGCATCTATGTGCAGCCGGGCAACATCTTCTCGCCGCCGGGATCGGAGATCGGTGGAATCATTCCATTCCGTATGCTCGACGCGCAATTCCGGATCGACAAGACCAACGGGCTCTGGATCCCGGTCAAGCCGAAGCCAGGCATCTCGGTGAGTGACGCTCAGGCCAGTGTCACCGTGGCACTGCGCAGCGGTCGCAAGCTGCGCCCGCGGGACAAGAACACCTTCGATCTGGTGACGCAGGATCAGGTGCTGGACACCTTCAACAGCCTGACGAGTGTGTTCTTTCTCGTCCTCATCGTGCTCTCGAGCGTCGCGTTGCTCGTGGGCGGAATCGGTGTGATGGCGATCATGATGGTGTCGGTCACCGACCGCACAAAGGAGATCGGGCTGCGCAAGGCACTTGGTGCCACGACCGGGGACATCCGGCTGCAGTTTCTGGTCGAAGCCGCGACGCTCACCGGGATCGGTGGCATTGTCGGTGTGCTGGCCGGCGCCGCTGTCGGGAAGCTCGTCACGGTGCTACTCGACATCACCACCGGCTTTCCGGTGACGCTGACGGCCGTCGCGGTGACATCCTCGATCTTTGTCGGTGTGCTGTTCGGCCTGGTGCCGGCCAACCGTGCGGCCAAGCTGGATCCGGTGGACGCGCTGCGGTACGAGTAGCGCCGTCGCTCAGAAGCCGCGAGCCTTCAGGAACACTTCCCACAGCGGCGCGTGACTCGGCACCGCCAGCAACAGGTACTCCACCGCCGCCAGCGCGATCAGCATCGCCAGTAGCGCGCGGCTCTGTCGCAGGAAGGCGTCCTTTGTCTGCCAGCCATGCCACCAGAACATCAGCGCCACACCGACCGCTGCGAAGAACGAGAACGGCAGGAAGTTCGTGTTCACCGGCGGACCATAGTACGACAGCAGGAATTGCAGGTGCGGCGGCAGGAATCGCGCACCGGGGTTCGCAACGCCGAAAAAGATGTTCAGCTTTGCCACCTGCAGCACCGCCCAGTAGGTGGCCAGCCCATTGAAGGCCAGGCGATTCGGCGAGGTCCGCACGTGCAGCCATGTGACGAAAAGCACCGCCACGCAGAGCAATTCGTGCCAGAGCAACGACGCGATCGCCTCCGTTGCCCGAAACACGGTGGCCTCGCCCGCCACGCTGGCGGAGTGCCCCGGACCGACGATCCAGCCGCCGTACAGCCCGACGTTGATCCACATCCAGATGGCCGTCGCCGCGAGGAATGTGCGCCGCGCCGACGCCGCCGTGCGCACACCACGCTGCGCATGAATCACGTACGTCGCCCAGACCGCCACCGCGGTTGAGATGACCCACGCTGCGAATTTCGTCCACTCATTCCGCTGCAGCGCGACGATCACTCCCGTCACCAGCCACCAGAACCCGACGACGGCCAGCGTGCCCTTCCCCACGGCGCTCCAGTGATCGTGCCACCACACGGCCCACGGTCCGCGGGTCACGACGCTGGTGCTGGGCTGCGCGGCAGTCACGGTCACGTCCGGCGGCGCGGTCATCGCGACTCCCGCGCCAGTGCCACGGCACCAGCGATCGCGCGGGCATCGACTACCGGCAGCGGCACATAGCGCGCGCCAAGCGCTTCCGCCACCTTCTTCGCCATCGGCTCCGGTCGTGGCGAAGTGTCGATCAGCACCGCCGACACGCCGGACGCGCGAAACTGCGTCGCCGCATCGAGCACATCACGCATCGATTCCGCTCGGCCGCCCTTGCCATCGCGTGCCACGTTGGCGCGCCCGTCGGTGAGAAACACGATCACGGGTAACGTCCCCGCGCGCCGGGCACCGACACCGGCGGCCACCGCCGCATCGATCGCGGCGGCGAGTGGTGTTCCACCGCCGCCAGGAAGCGACGCCAGCAGTTTCCGCGCACGCGCCAGCGCGCGCGTCGGCGGCAGGAGTACCTCCGCCGTCGTTCCGCGAAACGCAATCAGTGAGACACGATCGCGTCGCGCATAACTCTCGGCGAGCAACGCCTCGACGGCTCCCTTGGCTTCGCCGAGCCGCTGCGCCGCCGCGGATCCCGACGCATCAACGACGAAGATCACCGATGTCCCGGCGCGTTCCACGTAGCGCCGAATGCGGAAATCGTCACGCTCGACAATCAGTGACCGAAGGGGCTGACCCTGCTCCGCGCGCACGCGTGCGCGGGCCCGCTGCCAGGGCGCCGCAGTGCGCAGTGTCTCGAGCACATGCAACCGGCGCACGCCATCCGGCTTGCCCCGTCGCGCTGCGACCTGACGCCCGCGTGTCCAGCTCTCCTTTTCCGCCCCCGCGCGTCCCATCTCCTGACTCGGCCGCTGCGCACGCGCCAGCAGCGCGGCCAGCAGTTCGGGCGGCAGTGCCGCAGTCACGGCATCGATCAGGCGATCTTCCAGCTGACCTTCGTTCGACGGGTCAGGCGGCGGTGCATCGGGCGGCGGTAGCGCATCATCAGCTGACGGTTCCGGTGGCGGCGCTTCGTTTGTCGGCGGCGGCGGCTCCGGCGGCGTGTTGTTCTCGGGCGGCAGCTCCTCGGTCGGCGGCAGACGTGTCGCCCGTGGCGCCAGCACCAGCTGCACCGCGAGCGCAACATCATCCTCGTCGACGGCATCGCGCGCGTCGAGCGCCGCCAACGCGCGGGCCGTCCAGAGCGCGTAACGCGCCGCCCGATCCGACGCGATGCCGAAGGCCACGCACAGTCCACCAAGGCCGCGCAACACCTCGTCGTCCGCGTGCACATCGGCCACGCGCGCACGCGCAGTGGCAACGACCGCCGCGGTCGGCAGCAGCGAGTCGTCCAGCCGCACGTCACCATCGAGCACCAGCGCGAGACGATCACGCAGCGATGCCGCGACACCCCACACCTCTTCATCACTTTCATCGATCACGATCAGCGCGAATCGCGCGTCGAACCGCGCGTTCACGCCGTCGCGGAGCACCTGCGCCGAACCGGTATCGATCACGGCACCGAGCCGCGCCTGTGTCGCCACCGGCATGCGCTCCACCAGCGGAATCACGACCACGCCGCCATCGGCCTCGGCCAGCACGCCGCGCTCGGCGACGGGTTTTCCGGTGGCAATTGTCGCGGCGAGATCCAACCCGCCGAAAATCCGGTCATCGGTCGCCGACGCCGGAAGGCGGAAGATCCGCATCGCGGCCGGCATCCGAAGACGGAGCGCTGCAATCCACTCCTGCGCGCCGGCCGACGTGTCGCGGAGCACGACGCCACCAATCCGATCGCCCACAACCGCAAACACCGCCAGCGCGGCTGCGGCTCGCGCTCGTGCGACACCCGGGTCGACCGGGTCTGCCACGGTGGACGGCGCAGCGACCATCAGGTGGCGCCGTACACCGCGGTGATCGCGCGTGCCACGCGCGTGCCGCTCCCACCGTCATCGAGCACATTGCGTCGCAGGCGATGCCTGAGCGCCATCGGTGCCACCTGCCGCACGTGCGCGTCGGTGACAGTCTTCGCACCGTCGAGCGCCGCGGCCGCCCGCGCCGCACGCAGCAAGGTCAGCTCGCCGCGCACACCGTCGGTCCCAAGATCCACGCACAGCTGGACCGCCCGGTGCAGCACGGCATCCGGGACATGCACGGTCGGGAGTTTCTTGCGCGCGGCCAGAATCCGTGCGCGGACCGCCTCGTCGGCAGCCTCCCAATGCGTCAGGAACGTCGCCGTATCACGCTCGTAGGCATCGCGGCGGCGGATCACTTCCACCCGCATCGCCACGTCGTCGCTGGAGCGCACCTCGACACTGAGCCCGAACCGATCGAGCAGTTGGGGCCGCAGGTCGCCCTCTTCCGGATTTCCGCTTCCGACCAGAACGAAACGCGCCGGGTGCCGAATGCTCACGCCGTCGCGCTCGACCACATTCTCGCCGGTCTGCGCCACATCCAGCAGCAGGTCGACCAGATGGTCCTCGAGCAGGTTCACTTCATCGACGTACAGGAACCCCCGGTTGGCACGCGCGAGCAGCCCAGGCTCGAACGCCTTCTCGCCGTTGCGCAGCGCCTTCTCGATGTCGAGGGCGCCGACCACCCGATCCTCCGTGGCGCCGAGCGGCAGATCGACGACGGGCACCCGCTTGTCGACGATCGGCAGCTTTCCTCGCGCAACGTGCCGGACACGCTCCTGACACTCGTCGCAGCGGGTGCCGTTCGCGCTCGGATCGCAGCCGTATCGGCACCCATCCACCGCCTTCATCATCGGGAGCAGTGCCGGCAGCGCCCGCACGACGGTCGATTTGCCCGTCCCCCGGTCGCCCAGCACCAGCACGCCGCCGACCGACGGATCCACCGTTGCGATCAGCAGCGCCAGCTTCATCTGCTCCTGCCCTACGATTGCACTGAACGGAAATGCGACGCGCACGCGTTCCTCTGAAAAGACGGGTTTCCAGCATCGGAAGGAGAAGGTGCCCCCGTCGGCACTGTCCAGCAAGCTTGACAGAGTGGGGGTTTGGCTTGCACAACAGAGCAGCATCGCGGCGGCGATATTCTCCGCGACCCGTCAAATGCCCCTTTTTCGACCCACCCTTGTCTCTCCATGTCTGATCGCATCAAGCCAGCGGCCCTCGCCGCGTCCGCCCCGCCAGGGGTCGCCGGTGTGCGTACACGCAGCGAGGCCGCCATCCCCAAGCTCTCGATCTCGGACCGCATCGCTGACTGGCGCAACAGAATGGCCGCCTCTCCGGGGTTCCAGCGCTGGGCGGGGTCCTTCTTCCTCACCCGGTTCATCGCCCGACGTCACGCGCGTGAGTTGTTCGACCTGTGCAGCGGTTTCGTCTATTCACAGGTGCTGTACGCGGGGGTCCAGCTCGGGCTCTTCGGCAAGCTCCGGAACGGCCCGTTGACAATGGCTGAGATTGCTGTTGCGGTCAACTTGCCGCTCGAAGGCACCGAGCGCCTCGTCCACGCCGCCAGCTCACTCGATCTCCTCGAGACGACCGAAGACGGCCGCTGGCGGCTGACGGTCAGTGGCGCCTCGATCGCACCGAGTACCGGGCTCGAAAAGTTGATTGAGCACAACCAGTTGCTCTACCGCGACCTGCTCGACCCGGTCGCGATGCTGCGAGACCCGCATCGGAGCCAGACCGCGATTGCCGCATACTTCCCTTATGGAGAAGCGGGCCGGCCCGAGGACGTGGATCCGATCGCCGCTGCGCGGTACAGCGACCTGATGGCCTCGACAGTCCCTCCGCTGGCGGAGGAGGTCGTCGATGCCTACCCGGTGGCGAAGCACCGGAAGCTTCTCGACGTCGGTGGCGGGATCGGCGCATTCCTGTCACTCATGGGCGCCCGGGCCCCGAAGCTCGACCTGATGCTCTTCGATCTGCCAGCGGTCGCGGTCCACGCCAAGGCCAACCTCGCGGCAGAAGGCCTCGCCGACCGGGCTCATGTATATGCGGGGAACTTCCAGACGGATCCGCTCCCGACCGGCGCCGATCTGGTCACCTTGGTCCGCGTGCTGCTCGATCACGGTGACGACGTGGCACTCGGCATCCTCCGGAGGGCGCGTCAGGCGCTCGAGCCGGGTGGGACTCTGCTGGTCGTCGAACCGTTCTCAGGAATTCGCGGGGCGGAACGAGTCGGTGATGCGTACTTCGGGCTCTACCTCTTCGCCATGGGGCGAGGCCGGACGAGGACCATCGCGCAGCATCAGGCGCTGCTGCGGGCGGCGGGGTTCTCGCGTACGCGCCTCGTGCCAACCCGCTATCCCGTGCACACTGGCATCATCGCAGCGCAAGCCTAACCAACAAACCGTTGGGTAACCGGTTTGCGCGCTCTGGGAAAGTTCATTCGGACGGATGAGACCCATGGTCAGTGGGACGGACGAGCTCACCCCGGAAAAACCGTCAACCTTTATTGACGGTTTCTGTTGTACGGGTAGGTTGACACTAGATCCCATGGTCTCCCCCGCCTGATGGAGCTGATTGGTGCATTCGCTCGCTGTCGTCTTTGAAGAACCTGAAACGCTCGCACTGCGATCGCTTCCGCTCGACGAGCCTGGCGATACCGATGTCCTGATCGAGGTGCATTACACCGGGATCAGCACCGGCACGGAGCGTCTCCTGTTCACGGGCATGATGCCGCCGCACCCCGGTCTGGGCTATCCGCTGGTTCCGGGCTATGAAACCGTCGGCACGATCGTGCATGCCGGACCGCTGTCCGGACGCAGCGTCGGCGACGAAGTCTTCGTGGCGGGTGCGCGCTGCTTCGGTGCCACGCGTGGACTGTTCGGTGGTGCTGCGGCACGACTGGTGGTCGCCGGCGCCAAGACGCATCTGGTCCCGCGTGGGCTCGGCGACCGATGCGTGTTGTTGTCACTGGCGGCCACTGCGCTGCATTGCCTGCGAACGTTCTCGAATGCGGCACTGCCGGAGCTGATCGTCGGCCATGGATCGCTGGGCCGGCTCGCGGCGCGCCTGGTGGTTGCACTCGGCGGCACGCCACCCACGGTGTGGGAAGTGAATGCGGCGCGATTCGATGGCGGCGAAGGGTATCGAGTCATGCGTCGCGACGACGATTCGCGCACTGACTATGCCACGATGCTCGACCTGAGCGGTGACAGCGCGGTGCTCGACCTCATGCTCCCGCGGCTTGCACGAGTCGGTGAGATCGTCCTCGGCGGGTTTTATCACGAGCCGGTCCATTTTGCCTACACGCTCGCCTTCATGCGAGCGATGCAGCTGAAGATCGCCGCCGAGTTTTCTCAGACTGATCTCGCGGATGTCACCGCGATGGTCATCGATGGGCGCCTGTCGCTCGATCACATTATTTCGCATCGTGTTCCGGCTGCCGACGCCGCCAACGCCTACGTCACCGCGTTCGGTGACCCGACATGTATCAAGATGATCCTCAACTGGAGTCACCCGGCATGAGTACACCACAGTCGCCCTCACAGGGTGGCGTGCTGGCACAGCTGCACCAGAGCCTCCGGGACGAAGCCGGCGACGCGGACACCGCGTCTGTGAGCACCGGACCCGTGACGAAGGAGACGCAGATCATCGCGATCTACGGCAAGGGAGGCATCGGCAAGAGCTTCGCGCTGGCCAACCTCTCGTACATGATGGCACAACAGGGCAAGAAGACCCTGCTGATCGGCTGTGATCCGAAGAGCGATACCACCTCGCTGCTCTTCGGCGGCAAGGCCTGTCCGACAATCATCGAAACGTCCTCGAAGAAGAAACTCGCGGGTGAAGCGGTCGCGATTGGCGACGTCTGCTTCAAGCGCGATGGCGTCTTCGCCATGGAGCTGGGAGGACCGGAGGTCGGTCGCGGCTGCGGTGGGCGCGGCATCATCCACGGCTTCGAAACACTCGAAAAGCTGGGCTTTCACGAGTGGGGCTTTGATTTCGTCCTGCTCGACTTCCTCGGGGACGTGGTGTGTGGCGGTTTCGGGCTCCCGATTGCCCGCGACATGTGCCAGAAGGTGATCGTCGTGGCCTCGAACGATCTCCAGTCACTGTATGTCGCGAACAACGTCTGTTCTGCCGTGGAGTATTTCCGCAAGCTCGGCGGAAACGTCGGCGTGGCCGGCGTCGTGATCAACAAGGACGACGGAACTGGTGAAGCGGAGGCGTTCGCGAAAAAGGTCGGAATTCCGGTTCTGGCCAAGATCCCCGCCAACGACGATATCCGGAAGAAGAGCGCGAACTATGAAATCATCGGCATTCCGGGCGGTGATTGGGGCGACCTGTTCGCCGAGCTCGCTCAGAATGTGGCCGACGCGCCGCCAGTGCGCCCGCATCCACTGACGCAGGATGAATTGCTGAATCTGTTCTCCGCCGACACCGTCGGGCGCAACGTGATTCTGGAGCCCGCCAGCTTCCTCGACATGTGCGGTCGCGAAGAGTCCAACAAGGCGACGCTCGAAGTCGTCTACGACAGCGTTTGAGGTCGTGACAGATGTCAGCTGACGAGATGATCACCGTACCAACGCACGAGGCAGCGTACGACGCCGCCGCCCACGCGCCGATGGCCAATGACGGGCAGGCGCCAACTGGCACCGATTCTGGTGTCGTGGGTGCCCGCAGCGCATTGCCGGTACTGGCGGCCCCTCCGACGGACGGACTGGGATGTCACTCTGGTGCGGAGCAGATGAAGGCCGCTGCCGCAGCGGCTGGAAAGAGTGCGATCCTTGACCAGTATGCGGTGGACTACCCCAAGGGACCGCACGATCAGCCGCAGTCGATGTGCCCGGCCTTTGGTTCACTGCGCGTCGGACTGCGGATGCGTCGCACGGCGACGATTCTCAGCGGATCGGCGTGTTGTGTGTACGGGTTGACGTTCACCAGCCACTTCTACGGAGCGAAGCGCACGGTTGGATACGTGCCATTCAACTCCGAGACGCTGGTCACCGGTCAACTCTTCGAGGACATCCGCGACGCGGTCTTCAAGATGGCCGACCCGGACCTCTACGACGCCATTATCATCACGAACCTGTGCGTGCCGACGGCGTCGGGCGTGCCGCTGCAGTTGCTGCCGAAGGAAATCAACGGCGTCCGCATCATCGGAATCGATGTGCCTGGGTTTGGCGTGCCGACGCACGCCGAGGCGAAGGACGTGCTCTCGGGAGCCATGCTGCGGTATGCCCGTACGGAGGCGGAGCAGGGCCCCGTCGCCGCGCCGCGCGGTGGCAAGAGTGATCGGCCCACCGTCACGCTGGTTGGCGAGATGTTCCCCGCAGATCCCGTGGGCATCGGCATGATGCTGGCGCCGCTTGGCCTCGCCGCCGGACCGGTGGTACCAACGCGCGAGTGGCGTGAACTCTATGCTGCGCTCGACTGCGCGGTGGTCGCGGCGATTCATCCGTTCTATACCGCATCCTTTCGCGAGTTCGCCTACGCCGGTCGCAGCATCGTCGGCTCGGCGCCAGTTGGGCATGATGGAACCGCCGACTGGCTGCGACAGATCGGCGAGGCGTGTGGCGTGAGTGCCGAGCGCATCGCGGCCGCGCAGAACGGCGTGCTTCCCGCCATCAAGGCCGCGCTGGCAGCCAAGCCGATCACGGGGCGCATCACCATGAGCGGCTACGAAGGTTCGGAGTTGCTGGTCGCGCGCCTGCTGGTGGAAAGCGGCGCTGATGTGCGATACGTCGGCAGTGCGTGTCCGCGAACACAGTGGAGCGACGCCGATCGCGAGTGGCTCGAGGCACGGGGCGTGCACGTTCAGTTCCGCGCGTCCCTCGAGCAGGACCTGGCGGCGATGCATGAGTTCAAGCCGGATCTCGCCATCGGCACGACGCCGGTGGTGCAGGCGGCCAAGGAACTCGCGATTCCGGCGCTCTACTTCACGAATCTCATCTCGGCACGCCCCCTGATGGGGCCGGCGGGTGCAGGGTCGTTGGCGACGGTGGTGAACTCGGCGCTGGGCAACCAGCACCGCTTCGACGAAATGAAGGCCTTCTTCGATGGCGTCGGTGAGGGAGCCAACGCTGGCGTCTGGGAACAGGTGCCGGTCGATCGCCCTGAGTTCCGGGAGCATTACAAGCGGCACCTCGCGAAGATGGCAAAGGCGCGCAAGGCGGAGGAGATGGTCTGATGCTGGTGCTTGATCACGACCGCGCGGGCGGCTACTGGGGTGCGGTCTACGCCTTCACCGCCATCAAGGGGCTGCAGGTCGTCATCGACGGCCCCGTCGGCTGCGAAAACCTGCCCGTCACGTCGGTGCTCCACTACACCGATGCGTTGCCGCCGCACGAACTCCCCGTCGTGGTCACCGGCCTGTCCGAAGAAGAACTCGGCCAGCACGGCACCGAAGGGGCCATGCGCCGCGCGCATCGCACGCTGGATCCCGAGCTGCCGGCGGTGGTCGTCACGGGCAGCATCGCGGAAATGATCGGTGGGGGGGTGACACCAGAGGGCACCAACATCGTGCGCTTCCTGCCGCGCACGATTGACGAGGATCAGTGGCAGGCCGCCGATCGGGCACTGTACTGGCTCTGGACGGAGTATGGCCTGAAGAAGGGCGTCATGCCGAAGCGCACGGAGCGCGCCGAGGGCGCCAAACCGCGCGTGAACCTGATCGGCCCGATGTATGGCTATTTCAACACCTGGTCGGATCTGGCGGAAATCCGGCGCCTTGTCGAAGGCATTGGCGCCGACATCAACCTCGTCTTCCCGCTCGGCAGTCATCTGGCCGACGTGCCGCGGCTGGTTGACGGCGATGTGAACGTCTGCATGTATCGCGAGTTCGGGCGCATGCTCTGCGAGTCCCTCGACAAGCCGTACCTGCAGGCACCGATCGGGCTGCATTCGACCACGAAGTTTCTCCGGAAACTCGGCGAATTGCTCGGGCTCGATCCGGAACCGTTCATCGAGAAGGAAAAGCACACCACGATCAAGCCGCTCTGGGATCTGTGGCGCAGTGTGACGCAGGATTTCTTCGGCACGGCCAGTTTCGCGATCGTTGCCAACGAGACCTATGCCCGCGGTGTCCGGCATTTCCTCGAGACTGAGATGGGTCTTCCCTGCACCTTCGCGTTTGCCCGTCGGCCTGGCGTCAAGCCAGACAACGCCGCCGTGCGCGAGGCGATCAAGACGACGCCGCCACTGATCATGTTCGGCAGCTACAACGAGCGGATGTACATGGCCGAAGTCGGCGCGCGGGCGATGTATATCCCCGCCTCCTTTCCGGGCGCGATCATCCGTCGGCACCTCGGCACGCCGTTCATGGGCTACTCGGGCGCGACGTACCTGATTCAGGAAGTCTGCAACGCGTTGTTCGACGCGCTCTTCAACATCCTGCCGCTGGCCGCCGACATGGACAAGGTCGAGGCCACGCCGGCCCGCTTGCATCAGGAACTGCCGTGGAATGACGAGGCGCTGGCGCTGCTGCAGGAGATGCTCGAGGCGCAACCGGTGCTCGTGCGTATCTCCGCCGCGAAGCGCATCCGCGACCTCGCCGAACGCGATGCCCGCGATCTGAAGGATTCGACCGTGACGCGCGACCATGTGCTGGCATCGCGGCGTGCGATGCGTGGTGGCGCATATGCCTGAGCGTCAACCGGTGCGCGACATGAGTGCAGCGTACGCCGCCGCAATGATGTCAGCGAGCGCCTGTGGCCGCTCATCGGGGATCAGATGGCCTGCGGGCGCCAGGTCGATCACGGCACGCATCGGGAGCGCGCGCGTGGCGTGCAGCAAGTCAGCGAACGGCACCCAGGGTTCGCTTGACGAATGCACGAGCGTCACGGGGAGCCGGAGTGACGGGAACTGTGCCTGCAGCCGACGCAGGTCCCATCGCGACATCATGCGGAGTACCGCTCCAACGCGGGTTTCATCGGTTAGCATTTCGACGTACCTGGCTTCCTGCCTTGCGTCGAGCGGCGTGCCGGTACTGCGCAACAGCATCCGCGGTAGCACGCCGTTGCGCAGCATCGCCGCGACGCCGGCGCGGAGCGGATCGACGTCAAACAGCTCGCGCGAAAATGGAAGCAGCATCTGCCCTAGTGCATTCACGGAAACGAGTGCACTGTTGACACCTATGAACGATTGCGGCGCGAACTCATGGGCGGATGCGAGCTGCAGCAGGACTGCAGCACCCGCCGAGTGGCCCACGCCGATGACGATGTTCCGCACTGCCAGCGTGGCCAGCAGCGTTCGCACTGCGTCGGCCATGCCCTCGAGCGAGAGGTGCTCCGCCGTGGCCCCGGTGGTGAAGCCGTGGCCGGGCAGGTCGAACGCGATGACGTCGGCCCATGGCGTGAGCAGCGGCAGCAGTGCCCGCCAGGTGTGGGTCGCGCCGGCGGTACCGTGGACGAGCACGACCGTTGGGCCGCTGCCGGCGCGCTGCACATGCCAGCGCAGCCCCGCCGCGGTGATGAAACTTGAGCAGTCTCTATTTGGCCAGTCTGCCGGCACGGTCGGCAGCAGGTCTTCAGAATCAGGCACGCATGCCCTCTTGGTGTGGTGTCTGGTACGCACGAACGATTCGGGTCTGGGCCAGCGCATGCTGGTGGATCGTTCGCCCCTGCACGACGGGATTCAATGTCGTGCCCTGCGCTGCGCCAGGAGCGTGCAGCGAGCCATTTCCCGAGGTTGGTAATGGATAAGCCCCCGATGACAGACGAAGAAGCACGTGGAGTCCACTCGTTGGCAATGCTGACGATCGTAGGCTTTGCTTTCTTCTCCGCAATTTTCCACTACTTGGTCTGGCAGTGGCGTCCGTGGTTCGGCAAGCCGCTTCAGTACGGAGCTGCACAGTTGATCGACGCCGCGCACACCGCCACTCGCTTCCTGAGCTGAGGAGAAACCCATGCTATACAAACTGTGGCAGGGCTTCGATCCGAAGCGTCTCATGATCGGCATCTACGCCTTCATGTTCAC
>JANPFJ010000264.1:0-1690 GCA_031423355.1 Gemmatimonadaceae bacterium
AATCTGCGTGAAGAACACGCCTATACGTACGGCGCGCACAGTGGCGTGGATTGGCGTCGGTGGGCCGGTCCGTTCTCGATGGATGCTGCGGTGCAGAGCGATGTGTCGGCCAAGGCGGTTCGCGAAATCCTGAACGAGTTCGACCGGATCCGCGCCGAACCGGTGACGGCGAGTGAACTGTCGCTGGCGATCAGTTATCTGGATGGGGTGTTCCCGATCCGATTCGAGACGACGCGGGCGATTGCGTCAGCGCTGGCGTCGCAGGCGATCTACGGGTTGCCGACGGACTACTACGACACCTATCGCGCGAACATCCGCGCGGTGACGGCAGATGACATCCTGCGTGTCGCGCAAACTCATCTCGATCCCGCGCAGTTGCAGGTGGTGGCGGTGGGTGATCCGGATGCCATCGCCGAGCCGCTGACGGAACTGGGCGTTGGCGCGGTGACGATCATCGATCCGGTGGACACACTTGGAAGCTGAACCGATGAAAATCGAACCAGGGCAGGTGTCCACCCGGCGCGCGTACAGCGGTCGCGTGATCAGTCTCGATCTGGATACGGTGCGATTTCCCGATGGCTCGCAGGGTGAGCTGGAGATGGTGCGGCATCCGGGGGCGAGCGCGATCGTGCCGTTCCTGAGTGATCCGAAAGGTGCCGATCCGCAGTTGCTGCTGATCAAGCAGTACCGGTATGCAGCGCTGGACTATCTGTACGAGATCCCGGCCGGGCGACTCGAGCCGGGAGAGGCGCCGGAGGTGTGCGCGCGCCGCGAGCTGCAGGAAGAGACCGGGTGCACGGCGGGGACGCTGGAGCACATGCACACGATGTACACGACGCCTGGGTTCACGGATGAGAAGATCCATCTCTTTCTCGCCTTCGATCTGACGCGCGGTGAGGCGGCGCGCGAAGCGGATGAGTTCATCTCGGTCGAGGTGGTGCCGCTGACACAGGCGCTGGAGATGGTGCGGGATGGGCGGATCAAGGATGCAAAGACGGCGCTGGGGATTCTGTATGCGGCGGGGTTCAGGGTGTGAGGGGCATGCGCGCTTGATTCTAGATCAGAAAACCGCCGGAAACCTTCAAAGCCGAGCCCGCTAACCATGTCCTCTTGGCAGGTCACCATGACACACCAACCGTCCTGAATAAGGGACGCACAAAAATCCGGCACCCTATGAGGGGAACGTAAACCCTTCGAGTGTCTACGGTTACGAAGGAATGCCGATGGAACGAATCCACGGCATGCCACGTGCCGTACTACTCAGGGAACACCGAACGATTCAGTCAGGATGACTACACGTTTCGGTGACGCACTTCAGCCGGGAGATCCAGATGGCCGACCTCGCACGCAACACCAGAATCCTGTCGCTGCAGCCCCAACCGCAGCCGACCGCGCCCGTCGCTCCGACGCGCCGCGAGCGGATGCGGGCCGCGGATGACGCCGATGTGGTGGCAGCCTTCCTGGCCGGTGAGGAACTGGCGTTCGAGTTGCTGGTGGAACGCTACCAGACGCGCCTGCTGAACTTCATCTACCGCACGATCGGCGATCGCGAAAAGGCGGAAGACCTGGTCCAGGAAGTCTTCATCCGCGTCTACCGCCATCTGCACCGCTTCGACGCGACGAAGAAGTTCAGCACCTGGATCTACACCATCGCGTCGAATCTGGCCAAGAACGAACTGCGCAACCGCTC
>JANPFJ010000265.1:0-51736 GCA_031423355.1 Gemmatimonadaceae bacterium
TTGCAGCAGTGTTGGCGCCAGGTCCACCGTGAGTGCCAGGCCCTTGGGGCGCGCACCGGCGGGGATCTTCGCCGGATAGCGCATCAGCAGCGGATTGCGGATCGATTCTTCATATGCGAACCGCCGTTCGGTCGTCAGCCCATGTTCGCCGAAGAAGAAGCCATTGTCACTGCTTAGTACGATGAGGGTCTTGTCGAGGATGTGCAGGGAGTCCAGCGTCGCAATGATGCGACCGAGGCTGTAGTCCACACCGCGGATCATCTCGGCGCGCCGACGGATCGTCGCGTCGCCGGACCACTCGCCAGCGGGATGCTGATGCTCGCCACCCGCCGCCTCCACTGGTGCGACCGGCGCCGCAGGCAGCCGCGCCAGTGCGTGCCGGATGACGGGTTTGCCCTCCAGATCCCTCTGGACCTCCGCTGGCGACTGGCGACGTGGGTAGACCCGGTCCTTGTAGCGGCCCTCATCTCGCGGCGACGGCAGGTAGCCGCGGTCACTCTCGGTATCGCGCGATCCGTCGTCGCGCTGCACGACATCCGGATGCACGGCCTTGTGCGCCAGGTACACCAGAAACGGTTTCGCGTGTTCGCGCTCGATGAATCCGACCGCGCGATCAGTCAGCAGATCAGTCGTGTATCCGGTCACCTTGTGCAGCTTGCCGTCTTCAAACAATTCGGGGTCTGTGGCATGCCCCTGTCCCGGCATCGCCGACCAGTAGTCCCACCCCGGTCGCGGCGTCGCGTCGTTGCCCATGTGCCACTTGCCGAGGAACGCGGTGCGGTATCCCGCCGCCCGCAGCGGGATGTTGAACGTTTCGAGGTGATGACTGGCGAGATCGCGTGCGACGTTGTCGATGATGCCATGCCGCGACGGATACTGACCGGTCAGCAGCGTGGCCCGGTTGGGCGAGCAGAGTGGCACGGCGTGAAACGCGTTGGTGAACAGCGCCCCTTCGCGCGCCAGGCGATCGATGTTCGGTGTCTCGATGTACGGGTGCCCGCCGTCGTGGAACTCGTCGAAACGCAGATCGTCGACCAGCACCACGACGATGTTCGGGCGGTCTGCGCGACGGGCAGGGGCGGGCTCGGGTGCCTGCAGCGTACCGGTCGCTGCGACCCCGAGGATGAACATGGCGCGCGTTGCACGAAGCATGGGCGTGGGGCTCGGTCGTCCGGGAGGCAGAGGGGGGACATTGAAGTGTAGCACCACGAGCACCTCAATGTCCGGGCGCGACACGGTGCGTGCGCCGGATTCGGAGCGGTGCGAGCGCCGGTGTCCGCCACCCGGATGTAGAATGACCAGAGCCCGAGGCGACGATGCCGTCTCTGGGGTGCACAGAGCCAGTATTACGCGCCGTTCGGACATCTCTCGCCCAACACCGTGGAGTTGAGCATGGCTTCACCAGACCAACCTGCTGCGCGCCGGCACGTCGCGACGGTTCTCGTTCGCGCGGCCGCCCTTGGACTGATGGCGCTCGCGGTCTGGTCGTCAGCCGCGTTCACTCAGCGCCCGTCACCGGCGACACGTGCGATCCGGTACCCCGGCGCGCGCACGGTTGACGTGGTCGACGACTACTTCGGCACCCGCGTCGCCGATCCGTACCGCTGGTTTGAGTCGGACACTCCTGAAACCAGGCAGTGGGCCGCCAGGCAAGCGCGGTTTACCACGCCGTACCTGCGGAACCGCGAGATGCGACCGTGGGTGGAGTCGCGCATCCGCGAGTACAACAAACCGTTCCAGGAACTCGATTCGGCAGAGGCGGAGGATCGTCGCGCGCAACCGATCCGGCTCGAGCGTGCGACGCGTGGCACCCACGATGTGCTGGTGGCGCAAGCTGGTCCCACCAAGCCACGTCGCGTGCTGTTCGACCCGGTGCGGTATGGCTCGCGAGCGCGCATCGCGCGGTTCCGCGTCTCGCGCGATCAGCAGCACGTGATCGTCGAGTGGGCAGACGGCGGCAGCGACTGGAAGCAGGCGCGTGTCCTTCGCGTGGCCGACGGTTTCGTGTTGCCGGAGACCGTCGACGGACTGTTGTTCTCGCAGCCTGTCTGGACACGCGACAGCAAGGGCTTCTTCTACGTCCGATATCAACGGCCGGCGCCAGACACGCGCGTGATGTTCCAGGACGGAGCGGTGTTCTATCACGCGCTTGGCAGCACTCGTGGCGACGACCGTCAGATCTTCGAGAGCGCGCCGGGCAACAGCGAGATCGTCGTTGGTGTGTCCCTCTCGAGTGACGGACGCTACGCATTCATCGCTGAGGGCAGCGGAGCGGACTCCGATGAGATCGGGTGGTTCGACTCGCGGCTGCACGTGCTCGATCTCGGCAACCCGGACGCGCCTAAACTGACCGCCCCGCTGATGCCGCTTTCCGCGTCGCGCGATGCCGCATACCGCGTGATTCGTAGCAGCGGTACCGAGCTGACGGTGCTGACGGATCGAGGAGCGCCCCGCCATCGCCTGGTCACCATCGACCTCGCAGATCCAGCGCCGGAGCGCTGGCGCGATCTGATACCGGAGTCGGCAGCGATGCTCCAGTCTGTGCGCGTCATCAGCGGTCGCCTGGTGGCGATCTACTTGCGCGACGCGCAGTCGCTGGTGCGCGTCTTCACACTTGACGGTGCGCTCGTCCGTCAAATTGAGCCCCCGCCGATGTCGCACGTATTTGTCGAGCCGGGGAGTGCCGATTCGTTGCTCGAGATCGAATCCGAGTCATACCTGCAGCCCCCGGTTGTCGTACAGCACGATCTGACGACCGGGCGCTCGACTCCCCTCCATGCGACGGCGGCAGGCTTTCCCGTCAGCAAGTATGTGCAGCGGCAACGCTGGTACGTCTCGAAAGACGGAACGCGCATCCCGATCTTCCTGGTGCACCGCAAAGACATTGTGCTCGACGCGAGGAATCCGACGCTGCTGTTCGGCTATGGTGCGTCGGGGACTTCCATGAGCCCATCGTTCGACCCTGAGGTCCTGGCCTGGCTCGAACTGGGTGGTGTCTACGCCATGCCGAGCCTTCGCGGCGGAGGCGAGTTCGGTCGTGCGTGGTACGCGGCGGCCACACTCGGTCGCAAGCAGACCACCTTCGACGACTTCATCGCGGCGGCGGAGTTCCTGATCGCTGAGCGGTACACATCGCCGGCGCGTCTCGCGATCAAGGGCGCATCAAATGGAGGGCTGCTGGTGTCGGCCGTCATGACCCAACGCCCGGAACTGTTTGCCGTCGCGGTTGCCGACGTGCCACAAACGGACAACCTGCGCTACGACCGAGGTCGGCACCGCGGGCAGTTCGGCGCGGTGACGGACTCCACCCAGTTTTCGTTTCTGTATGCGTATTCCCCCTTGCATCGGGTACGGCAGGGGACTTGCTATCCAGCGACGCTCATCCGGACTGCACTGAACGACGATCGGTCACCAGCATGGGGCGCGATGAAATTCGCCGCCTCTCTTCAGTCCGCGCAGGCGTGCAATCGACCGATTCTGCTGCAGGCCCAGCCCTTTGGCGGGCACTATGCACAGCGGTCGCCCGAGAGCGCCATCAGCGATGCAACGGATGTGATGGTGTTCATTGCAACCCAGCTGGACGTGCGGGTGCCGCGACGTCCGTAGTCGTGCCGAGTGGTGGACTGCACGGGTCGGGTGGACACGCACTGGTGCCACCGTCCGCCGCGTCGCCGGTAATACGGTGGTTGTGCTTGAGGCCATGGCACACCGGCGCTTCATTGCAGAGTGAGCTGGTGTCGCCATCCATGCCGACGCGCACGTCCCCTGATCCCAGGTAGTCATGGCACGTACGACAGCAACCTCGAGTACGGGCGCCACAACTGCACTTGCGCATGACTTCCCCGGGACTTCCGCTCCGATGACGCTGAGTGTCGTGGCAACTCAGCTCGTGATCTGATGCGATCGACTCGATCGTTGCCGCGTGGTGCGTCGGCCGCCAGCACCAATCGCGATGCCAGTTCCGCGATGTCCCACGGCCGGAGTCTGCAGCGCTCCGTGCTGTTTCTGGGTCTTCTCGCGGTCGCCGCTGCCTGCGGCGGTGGCGCGCCAACCGAGCCGCAGCCGGTCGTTCCACCCCGCGAGGCATTGCCCGAGCTGCGCTCGATCACGATCGCCTTTTCGGACGACGCCCCGCCGGCGAGCCGCAACACCTCGGCATCGGTCGCCGCGATTGATCACCGCGGTCAGCCCATGACCGTCGGGCTGGTCGCCTGGTCGTCTAGCGATACGGCCATCGCGACCATCACGACGGATGGCACGATCCTGGCGCGTCGTCCCGGGACCACGACGATTACGGCCGCGGTCGGCCTCGTGACGTCACGCCGCCCACTGACGGTGCTGCCGCCCCCGCCCGGCCCGCTGCCGGTCGTCTCGGTCACTGTTTCGCCGCTCACCGCAACGCTCGGCGTCGGTGCGTCGGAGCAACTCACTGCTGTGCTCCGGGACTTCGCCGGCACGGTGCTCACCAATCGCGACATTGCCTGGGCCAGCAGCGATGATTCGGTGGCGGTGGTCTCGGCGGACGGCGTCGTGACAGCGCGTGGTCAGGGGGTGGTGGTGCTCGAAGCGATCAGTGAAGGCAAGCGCAGCGGGGCCGTGATCACGGTGAAGGCGGCGGTTGACCCGAACATTTCCGTGTTCATCGCCGCTCCGCTCAATGGCGGTATCTTCGCCGACTCCGTGCGCATGTATGTGTCGGTGAAATCGCTCATGCCTGTCGACTCCGTCATCGTCGTGATCGCAGGGCGTTCGACACCATTGCGCCTCGTGCTGACACCAAACATCGCGGGCACGATCGAGATCGCATCATGGGAGGCGAACGCCGACATCTCGTCGGCACCATACGGTACTCTCGCGGTGGTCGTGACGGCGACGGACGTCCTCGGCCGGCGCGCCGTGGCCGTGTCGTCAGTCATACGCAACCCGGGTTTGACGCCCGGCAGCAAGTCGCCGCCGGCCAGCAAGTAGCAGCCCAATTGCCACTGGTGTTGTTCCGGTCGAAGCGCTGTCGTCGAGTAGAACACTGCCTCGGAGCTTGGCGTGTCCAGTGTCCCGGCCAGCGCCCTGGTGGCTATCACCGCGTGGGTACCCGGCGTGACATCCGCCGTCGGCGACGACGCCCATTGGTGCGAGGCGCCCTCCGGCTGTCGCCTGGCCGCCGTGATACGAT
Source organism: Gemmatimonadaceae bacterium (assembly GCA_031423355.1). Taxonomy (GTDB): domain Bacteria; phylum Gemmatimonadota; class Gemmatimonadetes; order Gemmatimonadales; family Gemmatimonadaceae; genus JACMLX01. Next base: position 5,171 of record JANPFJ010000265.1, read on the forward strand.
TCCGAAGTTGGATCCTGAAGTCGCTCGCGCACCGGCGAGACGTCGGATACACTCCAATTCGTACCGCGCTCATCAGACTTCGTTCGCCACTCACAGTATCTATCATGGCACGTTCACTGATTCGACTGGGAGTGACCCTCGGCGCCGCTGTGTTGGCTGCCTGCGTTGCTCGCGCGCAGTCGGTCGACAGCACCTGGCTCCACGAGCACTATCGAAAAGTCGAGACGCGTATTCCGATGCGCGACGGTGTACGACTCTTCACCATCATCTACGTGCCCCGCGACACGGCCGGCAAGTCGTTCCCGGTGCTGCTCACCCGCACGCCGTTCGGCGCGGGGCCATACGGTGAGACCAGCTACCGCCGTGCGCTCGGCCCCAGCAGCAATCCACGCTATGCGCGCGACGGTTTCATCTTCGTCATTCAGGAGGTGCGCGGCAGCTGGATGTCCGAGGGGCAGCTCGTGATGCTGACGCCGCATCGGCCGCGGAAGGACGCCGCCGACGTTGATGAAAGCACTGACGCTTCCGATTCGGTGGCATGGCTGCTCGCACATATCGCGCCGAACAATGGTCGTGTCGGCATCTACGGCACGTCATGGCCCGGCTTCTACGCGACGGCCAGCTGCATTGATGCCCCGGCGGCCGTCGTCGCCTGTTCGCCGCAAGCGCCGGTGACCGACCTGTGGCTCGGGGACGATGGTTTTCACAACGGCGCGATGATGCTGACCGCGAACTTCTTTGGCTTCGCGGGGCTTGGCCGACCACTCGGCGCACGACCGGGGCCAGAGGTATTCCGGGACCGCGACATGGGCCCCGATGCGTACGCGTCGTACCTGCGGCTCGGTCCGATCGGCCCTGCGGCGCGGCGTCTGATCCATCCGGACTCCGGGTGGTTGTGGTACGCGGCGACCGCGCACCTGACCTACGACGCCTACAACCGCGCCCGGGACATCTCCCGGCACGTGGCGGGAATTCGCGTGCCGACACTCGTGGTGGGTGGCTGGTTTGATGCCGAGGATCTGCAGGGGCCCTTTCGGACGTGGCGGGCGTTGCGTCAGCGCGCCCCAGGAACTGATGCGAGGCTCGTGATCGGCCCATGGGACCATGGCGGGTGGTCGCGTGGCGACGCAAACACGGTGGGTGCGCTGAAATTCGGCGCGCCATCCGGTCCGTACTTTCGCGACTCGATCGAGTTCCCATTCTTTGCCCATCATCTGAAAGGCAGGCCAGACGCGGGGCTCGCTCGCGTCACGGTGTTCGAGACCGGGAGCAACGTCTGGCGGCGATACGACGCCTTTCCGGCACCGAATGCCACGCGCCAATCGTTGTATCTGGAGGCAAGCGGGCGTCTGAGTTGGTTGCCTGCGGCGCCGCGCTCGTCGACGCGTTCGTATGACGCATACATCGCCGATCCGGCGCATCCTGTACCGACGAGTGATCGGATCGAATCCTATGGTGCACCACCGGAGTATCTGGTGGGCGACCAGCGGTATGCGTCGCGGCGACCAGACGTGCTCACGTACGTCAGTGACGTGCTCACGCAGGATGTGGTCATCGCGGGCCCGGTGACGCCCGTGCTGCATGTCGCAACGACGGGCGGCGACGCAGACTTCATCGTCAAGCTGATCGATGTGCAGCCTGATGCAGATTCCGCGGCGACACTGGAGGGCGCGGACGCCGGCGCGCAGATCCTCATCCGGGGTGAGCCATTCCGCGGACGATTCCGCAGGTCGTTCGAGTTTCCCAGGCCATTCCAGCCGGGCGTCCCCGACTCACTCCGTTTCGCGATGCCGGATGTCAATCACCGCTTCCGTCGCGGTCACCGGATCATGGTGCAGATCCAGAGCTCGTGGTTCCCGCTCATCGATCGCAATCCGCAGACATGGGTGCCGAACATTCTCGAGGCCAGGCCAGAAGACTTTCGTCCGGCTGAGATGCGCGTGTACCGTATGCCGGGGCGCGCGTCGAGGTTGGACGTGTTCGTCATGCCGTAGGGCCTTGGGTAGTCGGCACCGATCATGGGCGTGAAACGGTCTGCCCGCGCGCGAGCGCGTTGCTCACCAGATAGTCGTGGCTCTGTTGGAGGGCCGTGAACACATCACCCGCCGTCTTGTCCATCTCGACGATCATCCACTCTGTGTGACCGTTGGCGGCCCGCACGACAGCGGGGAAGTCCTGCGTCCCCTGACCAACCGCCGTCATCGGATCGGGATTGTCGATGGCGAGCTGGTCGTTGTAGCGCGCAGGGCCGTCCTTGATGTGCAGCAGTGGCGCACGCGCGCCGAGTTGTCTGACGACGTCGGCGGGACTTTTGCCGGCCACCTTCACCCAGTAGGTGTCCACTTCGAGAAAGATGTCTCGGTCGATCTCCTCGAGCAGCACGTCAAAGACGTATCGACCGCCCACCTGATTGCGGAACTCCCACCAATGGTTGTGCAGGCCGAACTGCAGGCCGTTGTCCTTCGCAATGCTGTTCGACTGGTTGTAGATCGCCGCCAGTGCCTTCGTGCCCTCGAGCGTGCGGTACCGGGGATCCTCAGGCCAGCCGTGCCAGATCATGCGTGATGCATTGAACGCCTTCGCGGTGTCGAGCATCGCCCGGCGATTGGCACCGACCGGCAGTTCGATGTGGCACGAGCTGACCGTCAGGCCGGCGTCCTGCAACGCACGGCTCGCCTGTGCAAGCGTCACGCCCTCTGGCCAGAATGCGGTCTCGACCCCGGCAAACCCGATCGTTGCCAGACGTCGAAGCGTCCCAGGCAGGTCGGCCTTGATCGCGTCACGCACGGTGTAGAGTTGCACGCCCAATCTCGCGGGCACGACCGCGCGCGCCAACGGCGAGGGCCGTCGAATGGCTGGCAGCAGAGACACGCCGAATACACCAGCGGCGGCCGTCTGCAGGAAATCGCGACGCGTCACCTCGCTGTACGGTCCATCAGGCATGTGCGGATCACGTTGCATCGGTCTCCTCCTGTCCAATGGCGGCGCACACGTTCAGGCGTGGCACTGCGATGTAATCAATCGGCACGCGGGCAGCGAGGGATCCGGCGTAATCTGCGGTCTCGGCCAGCACCCACACACATCATCACGTGGTTGCGCGCAGCCTCAGCCTTCCTGCCCTCGGCCGGGCAACGCTGCCAGCACGGATTGAATGAACGGGCCCTTCGCGGTCGAATATGCCGCCTTGTCGGCAGCGAAGTCTGCAGCGAGCTGAAGCTTCAGCGCCTGATACCTGTCGCGCAGTGCGGCATCACCGCGCAGCGCGTCACGGAACGCCACATGTTCGTGCCAGAACATCGAACTGCGTTCGACGGCATGAAGGTGCACGCGGAGCGATCCCGGCGCTGACTTCACGAAATAACGTCGCATCGGGAATGCACCCTCATACTTCGTGACATACTCGTACCCGAGGTCACATAGCGCTGTGATTCTCGTTTCGATCTCTGTCAGCACGCGTGCGCCGAGGAGCACGTCGATCACCGGTTTCGCCGAGAGCCCCGGAACGGCGGTGCTGCCTGTGTGCTCGATGGCGACCGCAATCGGAGAAAAAGCGGCGATCAGCTCTTCGCGGATGGCGGTGAAGTGCGCCGGCCATTCGGCGGAGTACGGGACGACGACGACGCTGGACAAGACTGTTTCCGCTGGGTGCTATCGTTTCCGCAATGATGCCCGCACGGCGTTTCCCGCGGCGGCTGAGGGATTCGCCTCTTCGATTCTCACGACCGGCACACCACGCACGAGCGCGTGGAGAACCCCGGCCGACGGCAGCCTCGTCCCCCGCGCCGTCATGGCACGTACGCCCGCGTCCACACCAGAATCGTGGCACAGTTTCCGCCACCCCGGAACTGCGGCGGCGCCGAAGCGGCATTCGCATACACTTCGATGCCGCCCAACCGCCGGATTTGCACGATGTCGTCCAGCCCTGAAGTCCCGTCACGCATCTGCATGCCATCGAGAAACACGTCGGGTTTGCAGTTGCCGCGCCCGGAGACGTTTGGACGGGTCGGGTCGACGGTGCTGAAGCCGTTGGCGCGGAGCGACGGTACGGTCGTGAGCACGGACGCGACGGATTGCAAGCCGCGCCCCTCGATGGCACTTGCATCGAGGAAGTAGCCGTTCCCGGTCGCGCGGCGTGCGGCGAATCCGCTGCGGTCGGCGGGGGCCGTGACTTTCACCGCGGCAAGCGTCGACACCTTGGCACCGATATTGACGGTGATCGTCGCATCCCGATTCGGGCGCAGGTCGGCGGTGGAGCGCACGGGCGTATAGCCGATGGCCACCACTTCAACCGTGCGCGTGCCGGATGGCAGCCCTGAAATACGAAACGTGCCGTTGCTGTCGGCGGTGGCGGAGACATCGGTGTCCTGCACACTGACGCGCGCGCCTCCCACTGGCGCGCCGTCGCTGCCGATGATACGGCCCGTCAGGCGCGCTGTACCGGTCCGGGCTGAGGCGGCCGTGCGGGGGGGCGCGGCACCACTGGCTGTGGCAACGGTGTCAGGGGTGCGGAGTGAAACCAACAGGTCGCGGTGAACCAGCGGTACCCTGGGCATGAAGGCGACTTCGATCTCGCCGCTGCTGCCGAGTCGGGCCGCTGCGGCGCCCGTGCCCGCGCGCGCTTGCAAGAGCACCGGCGCATCGGTCGGAATGCCACATGCGACGTAGCGGCCGTCGGCGCCAAACTGCGCCGTTACCAGTGTTGGCACTCTCCGCACGCCACCAGCGTCGATGCGCATCTGCGCGAATCGCACCACGACGCTGCCGGCGGCAATCGGTTCACCATCGTCAGCGTTGAACACGCGACCAATCACGGCGCCAGTACTGTCGGCGCTCGTGCCACAGAGTGTGTTCACGAACGTGCGTCCGCTCGGCACGGCGAGGTCGGCACGCAGAACGCGAATGGCCCGGTCGACGTCGAGGGTGCGGGTCACCCCGTCCAGGCCGAGTGAGTCGAGGCGCGGGTGCTGGAAACCGAAGAGGTATTGGCCCGATGCAACACTGTCGATGCGGAAGCGACCGATCGAGTCACTGGTGGCCATGCGTCCGGCGACCCATGGCGTGGCCGCTGGAACGAGTTGGATCACAGCGCCCCCGAGGGCGCGTCCGGTGAGGCTGTCGCGGACGTAGCCGCTCACGATGGACTGCGCAGAGAGTGTGGCGGGGAGCAAGGCTCCCAGCCCGAAGGCGATCGTTCTCACGCCACACCACACGGGTCTCATCACGCAGCACAACCTCAGTTGAGTGTCGCCGTCGTCGATCCTCGGCGTGTGGCAGAGCGACGGAGAAAGCTATTCGCCGGCCGGTTGGGTTACGGGAAGAGGAAGTCGAACCGGACACTGTCACGGAATTCGTTCGGCTTGATGGCGACGGTGGTGGACGGCGCGACCAGACTGTCCGCGTTGGACGACGCAGATCGGCGCGCAACGAAACGAAGGCAGATCGTGTCGATGACCGTCGCATCAAGACTCACTCGATAGGCCCCCGACGCGTCAATGACGCTGGCCCGCGGTGCGATGGTCGCCGTTCCGCGATTCGTCCCGCATCGGCCGATCGTGCCGGTCGCCGCGAAGGTGGCGGTTGTAATCGGGGCCCCGGCGGCGGTCTGCACCCTGCCAAAGAGCGAGAAGCCAGGGGGCGGTACTGGCTGGGAACTGCCGGTGCCGGTTGGTGACGAGCACGCGCCGAGCGCAAGGAGGCTGAAGACGGCGAGGCGCATCACGGGATGTAGGCGATGCAGTCGATCTCGACCCGCAGCCCCTCGCCCGGAAGCCCCGCCGCCTGGATCGTCGTCCGCGCCGGCCGGTGATCGCCGAACATCCCCTCGTATACGCCGTTCATCTCCTTGAACTCCTTCATGTCCAGGAGAAAGACACCGCACCTGAGCACGTGCTGCAGGTCCGTGCCGGCCGCCTTGAGGATCGTCTCCACGTTTCTGAGGCACTGGGCCGTCTGTGCGGCGGCGTCGCTGCCTGCCAGCATACCGGTGGCCGGATCCGTCGCTCCCTGACCGGAGACGAAGACGAGGCGTTCGAAGCCCATGCCTGGCGAGTATGGGCCGACAGGTTCCGGCAGATTCGGGGCGTGGACAGGGCGGTGGGTCATGGCGAACGTGGGGAAAGTTGGATGCGCGCGACTCGCTTCGCGTTCATTTCGGATGCCAGCGCAAACGGGCGTGCCGGTTGTTGGCTGGGTGCGGCATGACGAGGAAGATAGGGAGAGCGGGGCAGTCGTGTGTATGCGGGCGCTATGTCTGCCGCGACGAGGGGCCGGGTTCGGCACGGCAAAGACAAAAAAGTGCGGTGTCCGTCCGTCCGTCCGTCGGCACCGCGCGCCGGCGTCGTGTCCTGACGGCATCGGACGCGCGATCAGCGCGATCGCGCAGCACAGTTCCTACGGCACCGCAATCCCTTCCGGCCTGCGACCGATCCGCCCCAGCAACGGCGGCACCAGCCGCCATCTCAGCACCGAACTGTACGTGTACGGACTGATCCACTTCGGCGAGCAATAGCTCATCACGTCGCCGGTCTCGCGACCGATCGTCGGCGCGCCGCGAGTCAAACCGTTTGACCAACTCCACACGTCGGTGCCCGTCGTGCTGATGGTACCCCGCAGACCGGGATAGGAGGAATCGAGCGGTGCGCCGGCGTCACACCCCGGCGAATGCTTGCGGCCGAAGTTGTGGCCGAGCTCGTGCGCGAGCAGTTGCGCTGCGATGTCCATCGTGTAGCCGCGTGAGATACCGAAACCGGCGGCGGTGCGACTGCCGGAACCCAGATTCCCTGGCGAGGTGGGGATGTAGCCGAACCCGGCGTAGACGATTCGTGCATACCCGTCAGGCAACGACACCACCCCGTACCAGTACTCATCGGCTGCATCCGCCTTCGTCCGTGCGGCATCGACGTCTCCCAGTACCCGACTCCAGAAAGTAAGGTCGCCAGCAGGCTCCGACGGTGGACCGAAGTTCGCATTCGACGTCACGGGCGGACCGACCGAGACAGTCGTCACGCCGAGCGGGAAGATCTGTCGGGCCAGACGGACGTATTGCTCTGCATTCGCCGGTGAGACATCTCCGATGGCGCCGCCGTGCTCCGCGAGAATCACCGGCACGAGCCGCAGCCGAATCGGCGGCGCCACCACCGTGTTCAGCTCCCGTGGCAATTCCCGTGGCAGGATATTGTCGCCTCGGCTCGAATCAGGCAGCGTACGCGCGGGATCGAGTTCGACCTGCCACGAGATACCGGGCGCCACCAGATTGGCCGGAATCAGAAACTGTGCGCTGGTTGCCGTCGCGGGCGACAATGGGCCAAGAACACCGCCAGTTCGCGTCGTGTCGACGAAGAGCAGAGTGCTCCCGCGGAACAGTCGCAGCACCACCGGCACTTCGACGACACTCTCCGAGTTTCGTACGATCACGACGTTGACGGCCACTGCCGTGCCCGCGAGCATTGGAACGGATCCGTCATCTTCCTGGACGGCCTGTGTGAGCTCCACGCGCTCGAGTCGCAGATCGACGCGGGTCTGGCTGGAGGGATCCGCGGGCGTTGCGGACTCGCCGCTGGCACACGCACAGAGACCGAGGCACACGAGCGCGAGTCGCAGGCGAGGGATATCCAGCAGGGCCGTACGCAGAACGCGCATCCAGCAATTCTCTCTGCAATCTGGGGACCTGCCAAGGCCCTGCCCGGCCAGCACTGGGCCCGGATGACCGCAGGCTCTGCTCGAGTGGCTCGCCTCACGCCACGCTGTATCAGCCCCTATCTTGGATTGTAACAGCACGCGCCTGAAATGCCGGATCCAGACCGTCGCCGCTGCTCGACACCGTTTGTCTCATCGCCTGCCGCCTCCATGATCCGTCCCGTCCAGCTGTCGGTCGCTTGCGTTGTGATGCTCGGTGCGCACAGCGCGTTGGCGCAGGGCACTGAGCCAACGTCGCCCGGTGTCACCATCGCCACAGGGACCCTCCGCGGTGCGTGGGCCGACACGGCGGCACGCGTCGCCGTCTTCAAGGGCATTCCATACGCCGCGCCACCAGTCGGCCTCCTGCGCTGGCGCCCCCCCGCCGCCGTCGCCGCCTGGACCGGCACGCGCGATGCCACTGCCTACGGTTTCGCCTGCCCACAGGAGGATTTGCTCAAGGCGCTGTTCGGTGTCGATCTCGGCCCGCAGAACGAAGACTGTTTATCCTTGAACGTCTTTACCGCAGCGCCGCTGGCTTCGCGTTCGCCGACGCGGGAGCGGCGACCAGTCATGCTCTGGGTGCATGGCGGTGCACTGACGATGGGCGCCGGTTCGCAGACCGACGGCAGCCAGCTGGCGGCGCAAGGGGTCGTCGTCGTGACGGTCAACTACCGACTCGGCACACTCGGATTTCTGGCGCATCCGGCGCTCTCGGCCGAATCGGCTACGCGCGTGTCGGGAAACTACGGCCTGCTCGATCAGATTGCGGCGCTGCGCTGGGTGCGCAGCAACATCGCGCGATTCGGCGGTGATCCGGACAACGTCACCATCTTCGGTGAGAGTGCCGGCGGCTGGAGTGTCCATGCTCTGCTTGCCTCGCCGAAGGCACGAGGACTGTTCCACCGTGCGATCATCCAGAGTGGTGGCTCCGGTCTTGGCGTGGCCCCGCTTCGAAGCGCAGTCAACACCGTGGCCAACACCGCAGCAAACTCGAGTGCCGAAGCCGCCGGCTCCGCTGCCGCGCAGACGATGGGACTGCGCGGTGCCGATGCCACTGCGCCGGAGTTGCGCGCACTGCCTGTGACGGCGCTGGTTGCCGCCGCGACCGGGGAGTTTGGCGGCGCCATCGCGCGTTTCAATGTTGATGGCCAGGCGCTGATGGAGTCGCCAGCGCAGTCCATCGCGGCGCGCCGCGCGGCGCGCGTGCCCCTTCTGATCGGTTCGAATAGCGACGAGGGAACGATTCTCTTCCGCACGTCGCCGTCGACCAGCGTCGGGGCGTTCCGCACGCGCATGGCAGCAGAATTCAACGCGATCGCCGCTGACTCACTGTTTGCGCTCTATCCAACGGACACCTCCGCGCAGATCCTGCGCAGCTGGCAGTCGATCATGGGTGATGCCACGCTTGGTGCGACGGCGCCCTGGTCCGCTGCGCTGGCAGCGAAAGCCGGATACACGGTGTTCCTCTACCAATTCACGCGTGTCGCGGTCGGTCCGCTGGGGCGCACGCTTGGCGCGTTCCACGCGGCCGAAATTCCGTTTGTGTATGGCATTGGTGCAGACCAGATGCCGCAGCTCTGGGGCAAATCCCCGAACGATGCGGAGCTGAGCCGGACGCTGAGTGCGTACTGGGTGAATTTCGCGCGGACCGGCGACCCGAATGGCACGGATGTGCCGGGTTGGTCGCGGTATGAGCGGAATGGGACGCACCAGGAGTTCGGTGCGCGCATCGGTCCGGCCAGTGGCATGGGTGGACGTCGATACCAGCTGTGGATGACGGAGCTCGATCGAAAGTTCCGTGCGGAGAGTCGCTGAGCTGCACCGGACATTCTGCGCCACGTCACCGAGCCCGCCGAGTCTGCTGACGCCTCGGCCGAAAATTCGTTGGCGCGGCGCCTCGACAGCCGCCTGCGTCGGCGCAGAGCCGGCCCCACTTCTGCGAGTCACGACATTCGGCCCGCCGTCGCTTACGTTCTGGCAGCCGGTCGACTGCGGCGCGCGTGTCCCCTGCGCCCGGCGGTCGGCGGCGCCCTTCCCAAGGCATACGCACCCATGAAGGCATTGGTCGTCCACGGTCACTTCTATCAGCCGCCGCGGGAGAATCCGTGGACCGGTCGCCTCGAGCACGAACCGAGCGCCCACCCCGACCACAACTGGAACGAGCGCATTCATCGCGAGTGCTATCGCGCCAATGCGTTCGCGCGGATCTTCGATCACTTCGGTCGCGTCGAGCGGATCGAGAACACGTATGCGCATGTCAGCTTCAATTTTGGGCCCACGCTGCTCTCGTGGATGCAGACCCACGATCCGGTGACCTATCAGCGCGTGCTCGACGCCGATCGCGACAGCGCGGCGCGGAATGGCGGCCATGGCAATGCGATCGCGCAGGGATACAATCACGCCATTCTGCCGCTCTGCAACGACCGGGACCGACGGACGCAGGTACGCTGGGGGCTGGCGGATTTCCGTCATCGTTTCGGCCGTGACGCCGAATCACTCTGGCTCCCCGAGACGGCAGTCAATGACGCGACCATGGCCGTCCTCGTGGAGGAGGGGCTGCGGTACGTGATCCTCGCACCCAATCAGGCCGGGCAGGTGCGCCTGAACGCGACGTCGGCCTGGCGCGACGTCTCCAACAACGAGGTCGATCCCGGCATCGCCTATCGATGGATGCACCCGGATGGATCGGGACGCTCGATTGCCGTCTTCTTCTATGACGGACCGATCGCACGCTCGATCGCATTCGAAGGGGTGCTCACGTCGAGCCAGGCGCTGGTCGGCCGTCTTGGGCAGGGAGCAGGCGGTGAGGGCCGACTGATGCACATCGCCACCGATGGCGAAAGCTACGGGCACCATACACACTTCGGTGAGCGTGCGCTCGCCCACGCCCTGCTGGTCGAGGCGCCGCGCGCCGGCTTCCACGTCACGAACTACGGCGCGTACCTCGACACGCACGCCCCTCAGGTCGAGGTGGCAGTGAAGCCGGGCCCCGGTGGCGAAGGAACCGCGTGGAGCTGCGCACACGGCGTCGGTCGCTGGATTCGCGACTGCGGCTGCGAGAATGGCGCGCAGCAGGGCTGGAATCAGGCCTGGCGCGGGCCACTGCGCCGTGCGCTCGACGTCGTGCGCGATGCCGCTGGCGTGGTCTTCGACGCGTCGCGCGGCGAACTCTTCATCGATCCGTGGGCGGCGCGCGATGACTACATCGAACTCGTGCTCGACCCCGCACGAAGCCGGCGCGAGTGGCTTCGGCAGCACGCGCCGCGCGCCCTCGAACGCCGCGAGCAGGAGCGCGCGCTGACGCTGCTCGAGATCCAACGCTTCTGCCAGCTGATGTATACGAGTTGCGGCTGGTTCTTCGCCGACATCTCCGGCATCGAGACGGTGCAGGTCCTGAAGTACGCGGGACGTGTGCTGGACCTGATGGAGCAGCTCGGACTGGAGTCACCACGCGTTGCCTTCCTCGACACGCTCCTCGATGCGCAATCGAATGTCTCGGAATGGGGCACGGGCGCGGCTGTCTTCACGCGATTCGTGGAGCCCCTTCGCACGACCCCGTCGCGTGTCGCCGCGCACGTCGCCATCTCCGGCATCGTCGATGACGCGGCGGCGGATGACGACGTGGCCGGATACCGAATCCATCGCTCCATGACGCAGCAGCAGCGGCAAGGGCGCGTGGTGCTCTGGACCGGACGGCTCGAACTCACCGCGGCCGCCACGGGCGTGCGTCACGACTACGCCGTCACGGCGATGCATTTCGGGGATGTGGACTTCTACTGCGCGTTGCGACCGTTTCCCGGCGTCCAGCGATTCCAGCTCGCGTCAGCACGACTCTGGGAGACGCTGCGTACCGCGTCGCTCCCGGTAATGCTACGGACGGCCATCCAGGAGTTCGGACCCGAGGAACACGGGCTGCAAAGTGTCTTCCCCGACGGATTGCAGCGAATCTCGCAACTGACGTTTGGCGAGGTCGTCAACCGGTTCGCGACGGAGTACGTGCATCTCTATGAGACGAACATGCGCATTCTCGGCATGCTCAGCGACGCGGGCTTCGAATTGCCGGCCGCAGTGCGGGCCGCCGCCGAGTTCACCTTCAGCCACCGCTTCGACGACGCAATCCGCCGTGCCGGCGGGAGCGCTGTTGCCGCCGACTATGAGGATGCGGTCGCGATCGCCGAAGAAGCGCATCGACGCGGCTTCGGGCTGGACCGCGCGTCGGCGGCGTCGATTTTTTCGCCACTCGTCGCCGAGAGCATCGTGCGTGCCGTGGCCGATCCGACCGCCGAGCGATTTCTCGACACGGCCAGGCTCGCGCGTGTCGCGCTGCGGCTCGGGCTCGCCGGACAGCTCGGGCGCGCGCAGGAACTGCTGATCGACGCCCTCACCGCAGGACTCGTGCGCACGCCGGAAGTGGAAATGCTCGCGCAGACGCTCAGCCTCTCACCGACAGCGACGGCAACATGACAGTGCCTGCCAAGGATCTCGCGCGATTCCTCGCGCTGATGCACAAGGATCCGCACACGATTCTTGGTGCGCACCCGACCCCGGCCGGCGTCGTGCTGCGCGCCTTCCGGCCTGGCGCACTCAGCGTGCACGTGATCGATGCCGACGACGGGAGCGCGTACCCGCTCGCGCAAATCGACCATGCAGGACTCTTCGAGGCGGTCCTCGGTGATCGCACGACGGTCTTTCCGTATCAACTCGAGGTGCAGTACCCCACGCTCACCGTGCGCGGACGCGACCCGTACGCGTTCCTGCCTACACTTGGCGACCTCGACATCCACCTCGCGAGCGAGGGACGGCACGAGGAGTTGTCGAAGCGCATGGGTGCGCACGTGCGCGAGCACGGCGGCGTGCGCGGCATCGCGTTCACCGTCTGGGCGCCCAGCGCGCTCGGCGCCAGCGTCGTGGGTGACTTCAATGGGTGGGATGGGCGACTTCACACGATGCGCAGTCTCGGTGTGTCGGGAGTGTGGGAACTCTTCGTGCCCGATCTCGAACCCGGCGCGCTGTACAAGTATGAGTTCCGCACCGCCGCCGGCCCGATCCTGAAGACCGATCCGTACGCTGCTTTCATGCAGCAGTCGCCCGGCACGGCGTCCATCGTGTTCGAGTCGTCGTATGTGTTCGGCGACGCCGAGTGGATCGCGGCGCGCGAGGCCGCTGAGCCGTGGCGGGCCCCGATGACGATCTACGAGGTGCACCTTGGATCGTGGCGCCGCGTGCCGGAGGAGGGAGGACGGTCACTCACCTATCGCGAAGTCGCGGTGGAACTCGCCGACTACGTGCGCGAGCAGGGTTTCACGCACGTCGAACTGATGCCCGTCATGGAGCATCCCTTCGAAGGGTCGTGGGGATACCAGGTGGGCGGCTACTTCGCCCCCACCTCGCGCTACGGCGACCCCGATGATTTCCGGTTCTTTGTCGATCACATGCATCAGCGCGGAATCGGCGTGATCCTCGACTGGGTGCCGGCGCACTTTCCGAAAGACGCGTTCGCCCTCGGCCGATTCGACGGGACCGCGCTGTACGAGCATCTCGATCCCCGACAGGGAGAACATCCCGACTGGGGCACGTATGTGTTCAACTTCGGCCGCCGTGAAGTGCGCAACTTCCTCGTTGCCAACGCACTCCACTGGATGGACAGCTTTCACGTGGACGGGCTGCGTGTCGATGCCGTCGCGTCCATGCTCTATCTGGACTACAGTCGCAAGAAGGGCGAGTGGATTCCCAACCAGGTCGGCGGCCGCGAGAACCTGGACGCCGTCGCATTCCTGCGTGAACTCAACGACGTCGTCCATCGTCGGCATCCGGGTGTGCTGATGATCGCCGAGGAATCGACGGCCTGGCCGTCGGTGAGCCGACCGACGCACCTTGGCGGGTTGGGGTTCGGCTTCAAGTGGAACATGGGCTGGATGCATGACACGCTGCACTACTTCCAGACCCAGACCTCGCACCGCCGTGCCCACCACAACGACCTCACGTTCGGCTTCATGTATGCCTGGAGCGAGAACTACGTGCTCCCGTTCTCGCATGATGAAGTGGTCCACGGCAAGGGATCACTGCTCGGCAAGATGGCGGGCGACCGCTGGCAGCAGTTTGCCAATCTGCGGGCGATGTACGGATACATGTGGGCCTGTCCGGGGAAGAAGCTGCTGTTTCAAGGCTGCGAGTTCGGACAGCGGCGTGAGTGGAGCCATGAGCGCAGTCTCGACTGGCACCTGCTGGCCGACGCGTCACATGGCGGTCTGTCGCAGCTCGTCCGAGATCTCAACCGATTGTACTGCACGCACCCCGCGCTCTTCGAGGGCGATGTCGATCCGGCCGGATTTCAGTGGATCGATGCCGACGACGCGCCAGGGAACATCATCTCGTTCCGACGGATCGTGCCTGACAGTCATGAGGAGCTGGTCTGCGTGGCCAATCTGTCTCCGGTGCCGCGGTACGACTTCCGCGTCGGATTGCCGCGTGGAGGGGAGTGGACGGAGCTGCTGAATACCGATGCCGCTGTCTATGGCGGTTCCAACATGCAGACCGGTGGCATGGTGCAGGCCGAGACGGTGCCGCATCAGGGACTCCCGTGCTCTGCGACGATCCAGTTGCCGCCGTTGTCGGTCTTGTGGCTGGCGTCGCCCGCGGCGCACACGGTGGCACCCGTAGCTCCGGCGCGCATCACGGCGGGGTAGCCGGCCCCCCAAAGCTCGCCCTCCCACACCTCGCCCCGTGCCGATACCCTGGCTACGACGCCGGTCGGCCGCGAACAGCTGCGCAACGCCAGTCGTAGCGCCACGTGCGCCGTCGCCGCATTCTTCGGCGTTGCCAATTCAATTCTTTTTCCCGACCCTGCTTGCACGACTTGCCGATCGCCCTGCCCGTTCGCCCCCGCAATCCGCGCAGGACTCCCTGACATGAAGATCCTGTTCGTCACGCCATACCTGCCAAGTCCGGCGCGGTTTGGCGGGCAGCGCCGCGTGGATGGCCTGATGCGTGGACTCGCGGAGCGGCACGACGTGTCGATCCTGTCGTTCAATGCCGGCGATGAGTTCGAGCAGGCCTCGATCGACGCCACGCGCTCGTTCTGCCAGCGTGTCACGACGCTGCCCGGCCTTGATTCGACAACCGTCTCCGAGAAGCGAAAGCTGCAGTTGCGTTCGATGCTCTCGCCGCACAGCTTCGAACATCTGCAGGCCACACGCCGCGCCGATTTTCAGGCCAAGATCGACGATCATCTCGCCAGCGACGAGTACGATGTGGTGCAAGTCGAGTTCGCGAACATGGCGTCGTTCCGGTATCCAAGGCGCGGCAGGCGGCCACTGCTCGTGCTCGACGAGCACAACATCGAGTACGACCTCCAGCGTCGCACGGCGGGCGCCAGCGATGGCATGACGCGACGCGTGTACAACTCACTGAACTGGCGCAAGCTCGGCCGCGAGGAGCGCAGCGCATGGCGTCGGTTCGACGGTGTCGTGCTCACGTCGGCACGCGATCAGACGCTGCTCACCGAAACCTCCCCCGGTACCAGGACGATCGTGGTGCCGAATGGTGTCGACGTCGGCGAGTTCCAACCCTCGGACACGGCGGTGGAAAGCGATACGCTGGTCTTTTTCGGGGCCAATAACTACTTCCCGAATCACGATGCACTGCTGTTCTTCATCGACGAAATTCTGCCGATGATCGTTGCCCGTCGCCCAAATGTGAAGTTGCAGATCGTGGGCCCGGGTGCGCAGCCCGCGGTGCTCGATCGGCAGGGCAGGCATGTGGAGGTCGTCGGGTTCGTCAACGATCTGCGTCCATATCTGGAGCGTGCAGCGGCGATCGTCGTGCCGCTGCGGGTCGGGGGTGGCACGCGGCTCAAGATCGTCGAGGCGATGGCCAAGTCGAAGGCGATCATCTCGACGCGGATCGGTGCCGAAGGGATCGACGTGACCCATGAACGGGATGTGCTCCTCGGAGATACGCCGGCGGAATTCGCGAACCTCGTGGTGCGCGTACTGGAGGATCTGCAGCTCGCCCAGCGGCTTGGCGAGAGTGCGCGCGAGCTGGCCGTGAATCGTTACGCATGGCCGTCGATTGTGGGGCGGCTTGAGGGGTTTTACGAGCGCCTGTCCGGTTGACGATTCAATCGATTCCCACCCGCGACTGCGCGGCCGGTGCTGGTCGCACGCAGGCGCTGAACCCCGTCCGGTCCGCGACGAAGTGCTGCCTCGCGCGTCCGTAGTGCACGCTCGAGCCCTCCGCCCCCGAAGGAGATGCGGTTGATGGCGAACACGATCCGTCCGGGAAGGTCGTCGCGGGTCCGCCGATTGCGGACGTCGTTACGGCTCATCACCGCCGCACTCCGCTGCACCCCCCATTCATACGGTGTCGTCGGCTGTGTGGTCCTGCTTCTGACCGCGTGTGTACGAGAGATCGACGCGCGCAACGACACCACCGATCTTGCGATGGCTTCCGTACGCATGACCGTCGATCGCAGCGGTGATCGATCGGTGGCAGTGACAGCTCACGAAGTGAAGTCTGCGGCGGTTGGACAGGTATCATCAGGTGCCGTGGTCATGGCGACACCGGCAACGATCGGGCCGCATTTCGGCCCTGCGGTTCGTGTCGGCCCCGCGGTCGCTCGCGAGCACCGGCGGCTCGTGGCTGGCACGGCGCCTGCTGTCGATCCAGGCGTCTGGGTGAATGTGACGCCTCGAAATGTCGATCTGACGAACACGCTCAACTGCGCCAATTTCGGCGTCGAAACGGTGCAGGTGGATCCGGTGACGCCATCGACGCTGTATGCACTCTTTCACTGTCAAGGGATCTGGAAGTCCGTTGATTTCGGAGCAACGTGGATCGGCCCGATCAACAAGGGCAGCACCGTGTCGGATTGCGCCGGTGGTCTGCGCATCGCTGCGAATCCTGGCGCTGCTACGGCGATGATGTATGTATCGTGCATTCGCGGCGAAGGGATGGGCTTCTGGCGATCGCTCGATGGGGGCGCAAAATGGCGGCGCTACACGATCGGGCCGGCGGCCAGTGATCGACAGGATGTGTATCCGCCGAGCGTCGATCCGTACGACGCGAAACACCTGATCATGGCTGGTCACGAACAGGATCTGATCGTCGAGAGCGTGGATGGTGGCGAGCGGTGGACCAAGGTCGCCATGCACGCTGGCATGCAGTCTGGACATGGCACGGGTGCGATCTCGTTCGTCAACACTGGGGACGCGGCATCAACCCGGCGCAGCTGGTTGTGGATCGCACAGCAATCCGGAGGCGTCTATGGCACCTGGCGAACGACGGATGCTGGTACGACGTGGGTGCAAGTCGACAAAAACGAGCACCCGCACGGGCTTGCAGAGGTGTATCAGCCCGGTGCGACAGGCGTGCTGTACATGGCCGGTGCTTATTCGCGACATGGGTGGGGCGTCTTGCGCAGCGCAGACTTCGGTGTGTCATGGGCCCATGTCGGATCGACGGGCAACCAACGCGTTGTTTTTGGCACACCGACTCGCCTCTACAGTTCGTATAGCTATCCCGTCGGGCTCGGCGCGTCGTACAGTCCTGCTTTTCAGATGGCGCCTCAGCCCGGCACCGCCGGCTGGACTTCACCCACCACGCCAGCGGCGATGCGCGAAGGCGCCGCGCAGGCGGCGGTGACGTCTGACGGAACGCGATTTTACGTGGTGACCGCCAACTACGGGGCCGGCCTCTGGCGGTATATCGAGCCCTGATCGCAGACCCTGTGCGGATCTGATCGGCACCGCCACGGTGCTGAAGCCCGGGTGAACGGACGGAACACGGCGATCACCGGCAGCGGCAGCCCTTCCCTGGGCGACGGGTGGGTCCGCCGCCAGGGCTTAGCTCCCGCGGGCCCCAACCAAGCCGCGGTCTTTCCGGGCACACTGGCTGCCGGGCAGTCCGAGTTCCTCCGAAGCCCCTTCCAAACCGGGTTGACGCCAGCGTGACTTCACTCTGCCGTGCGCGTCACTCGACGAACCCCCGGAGAACCTGGGGGAGTTGTCGAGCGCTCTGGCCATACCTCCGAGCTATGATGGACTCCAGATTCCCGCGCGCGGTCGCCGGCGCCTCCACGGTGCACACCATGGGCCGCCGCATCCGCCTGTCCTTACTTCTGGTATCGGCCTCTTTGCTAGCCGGCTGCTGGGCTTTTTCGCCGTCCACGGAGCCAGTCGCGGGTGTCCGTGGCGACATCACGCCGCCTACGGTGATCGGATTCGACCCCGACACCCAGCGGACCGACGTGCCGGTGTCCTCTCCCGTCTCGGTGACCTTTTCGGAACCGATGCGGAACTCGTCGCTCACCTCATCGAGCTTCACGATCCGGACAGCAACGGGCGGGGTGAGCGTGACAGGCGCTGTGCGCGTGGTCGGCAACACTGCCTCCTTCACGCCCACGTCGCCGCTCGCGCTCAACACGCAGTACACGGCGGCGCTGTCCGCCGACGTCAGGGACGCCGCGGCGAACGCGCTGGTGCCAGTCAGTTGGTCGTTCCGCACGGAGACCTCACCTGTCACGTCCATCGTCGTCGATCCGCGCCCGCTGACGATTGCGGTCGGCACGACGCAGCAGTTCAGAGCGACCGGGCGGCGAGCTGATGCGCCGTCGACTCCGGTCGCCGTGAATGTCATATGGACGGCCACCGGCGGTACGATTTCCTCGAGCGGCGTGTTCACGGCTGGATCCCTGCCGGGCACGAGCTACGCGGTGACCGCGACTCTGGCCGGTGCTGCCAGCGTGACGGCCCGTTCGAATGTGACCGTCGTTGTGATTTTGCCGCCTCCGGCGGGGACTGGCGTTTGGCTGAACGTCACACCGAGCGATGTCGACCTGACCAATACGCTGAGCTGTGGCAACGTTGGCACCGAAACGGTGCAGGTGGATCCTGATCGCCCATCAACGCTCTACACCCAGTTCCACTGCCAGGGGATCTGGAAGTCGGTCGACAACGGCCGGACGTGGACCGGTCCGATCAATACCGGCACAAATGGCGCTGCGGTGCGAGACTGCGCCGGTGGCATCAGGCTCGCGAAGAACGGAACTGCGACGCCGACGCTCCATCTGGCCTGTATCCGCGGCACCGCACTCGGCTACTGGCGGTCGGTTGATGGGGGGGTGAGCTGGACGAAGTTCAACATCGCGCCTGATGCGCCCGACCGTCAGGACATGTATCCGCCAATGGTGGATCCGTACAATCCTCAGCATCTGCTGATGGCAGGCCACGAGCGTGATATTCTCGTCGAAAGCGTCAACGGCGGCCAGAACTGGACGGCGGTCCCGCTCAATCCTGGCATGTTCCAGGGGGTGCGCTCGGCCGCGATCTCGTTCATCAATACCGGGACGGCCGGAACGACGCGCACCACCTGGCTCTGGACTGCCGAGCAATCGGGGGGGGGCTTTGGTACCTGGCGCACGACCACCTCGGGAACCACGTGGACGCGCGTCGACAAGAACGAACACCCTGTGGGCTACGCCGAGGCATTCCAGCCGGATACGAGCGGCGTGATCTACATGGCGGGCGCCTATTCGGACTTGGGGTGGGGGGTGCTGCGAAGCAGCGACTACGGCGTCACCTGGTCGCAGGTTGGCCAGCTGGGTGTCCAGCGCGTCGTCTACGGTACAAGTAAGGGCGTCTACAGCTCGTACAGCTTCCCTGCAGGCCTTGGAACGTCCGCCGGCCCATCGTTCCAAGCTGCCTTGAGCCCTGGCACCGGCGTCTGGACCTTCGTCCCGACTCCAGCAGCAATGCTGCAGGGTGCCGCCCAGGTGGCGATCACGACCGATGGCACCCGAAACGTCTTCGTCACCGCCAATTACGGGGCAGGGCTATGGCTGTATGTGGAGCCGTGACCGGTAATGGGAGGGGTCGTCCCCCTGATGTGTGAGCGGACCGGACATTCCGCTTGCTTGTGATAGTGTAGTCTCATTTAAATGGATCGGTCCGCTGGACCGATACTTGCTTGACTCGCACGGGTCACTTGTCGGCGCGCCCGACTTGAGCACGACCGCTTTGTTGTAACTCACATAATATTCAGGTGCGATGATGCACTCCGAATCAAGTCCTTTGGGCGCTGTTGCCCGCTACGCATCTGGCATCGTTCGCGGCTTCGACTGGCGCACTGTCCGCCGCGCCGCCGCACTCATCGCCACGATCACGCTCGCCGGATGCGGGGCGGCGGATGCTGGCACCGAGCCATCGGCGGTTTCCGTCGACCTGACGCCGCCGAGTGTGATGGCAGTTATCCCGCAGAACGCCGCCACCAGTGTCGCCGTCAACACAGTGGTCGCGGCCGTGTTCTCTGAGCCGCTCAACGCCTCCAGCGCCAACGGGAGCAGTTTCACGCTGGTTTCTGCGCAGGGATCCACCGTTGCTGGAGTCGTCGGCATCAGGGGCGATACCGCGACGCTCCGTCCAATGGCCGCGCTCGAGCCCAATACTCAGTACACGGCGACCGTCTCCCGCGACGTGAAGGACGCCGCCGGAAACCCGCTGACGGCGAACTACAGCTGGGTCTTTGTGACCGCGCCCGCGCCTGACGTGACGCTCCCGACGGTCATTGCATCCTCACCCGCGGCTGGTGCGAACGGCGTGGCCTTCAATACCACCGTCGCCGTGACGTTCTCTGAACCGATGCTGGCCAGCTCGCTCACCGCGTCCAGTGTGACGCTGGTGTCCGCTGGTGGGACGGCGGTTTCCGGTCCCGTGACGATCTCGGGTACGACGGTCACCTTCGCGCCCAGCGCGAATCTGGCTCCGAGCACGCAGTACACGACGACCGTTACTACAGCGGCCAAGGATACGGCCGGCAATTCGCTCGCGAGCAACTTTACCGCGTCGTTCACAACTGGCGCGGCTCCTGACGTGACGCCGCCCACCATCGCCGCGATCACGCCGGCGAATGGGGCGACCGGCGTTGCCGTCACCATCGCGCCGACCGTGCGCTTTTCCGAGCCAATGACGACCGGTTCACTGACGACCGCGAGCTTTTCGCTTGTCGCCAGTGGCGGAGGGACCGTCCAGGGCACGGTGAGTGTCGAGGGGACAACGGCGACGTTCACACCGTCGTCACCGCTCGCGAACGGTACGCAATACACCGCGACGGTTACGACCGCGGCGAGAGACGCGGCGGGCAATGCGCTCGCAGCCAACGCGGCCTGGAGTTTCTTCACTGCCGGGGTTGCCGACGCGACGCCGCCAACGATTGCTGGCAACACCCCTGCCAACAATGCTACGAGCGTGGCGACCAGTGTTGCGCCGACGGTGACCTTCTCGGAGCCGATGCAGAGCGCCTCGGTGAACACCGGGAGCTTCCGGCTGGTGGCTGCTGGCGGCGCGACGATCACCGGTTCGGTGACACTCGCAGGCAACACGGCAACGTTTACTCCCGCAGCGGCGCTGGCGTTCAGCACGCAGTACACGGCAACCATCGCCAACACGGTCCGGGATGTGGCAGGGAACGCGCTGGCCGCAAACGCCGAGTGGAGCTTTACCACGGCAGCTGCGCCAGATGTGACACGACCCACGATCACGGCGGGTACGCCGGCGAACGGCGCGACGAACATGCCGCTCACCACCGCGCCTCAGGTGACGTTCTCGGAACCGATGCAGAATGCATCGCTCACCACCTCGAGCTTTGCGCTCCGGACCACGACAGGTTCGGTGGCTGTTGCCGGTGCGGTGACGGTGTCCGGCAATAGCGCGACGTTCACGCCGAGTGCCGCGCTCGCCAACGGCACGCAGTACACTGCGACCATCACCACGGGTGCGCGAGATCTCGCCGGCAACGCGCTGGCTGCCAACACTTCATGGAGTTTCACCACTGAGCAGGCGCCGATCACGTCGCTCGTCATCACCCCGGGCACACTCTCGATTGTCACTGGTGGTGTGGAACAGTTCACGGCGACGGGGCGCCGCGCCGGCGATCCGAACACGCCGGTGACCGTCGCAGTCACCTACTCGGCCACCGGCGGCACGATCACTTCGGCAGGCCGTTTCACCGCTGGTTCGACAACGGGATCGGGGTACCGCGTCACGGCGGTTCTCACGAGCAACACCAGCCTTTCCGCACAGGCCAACGTGACCGTGACGGCGCCGGTCCCCGTACCGACGGGCACGTGGGTGAACGTCACGCCGGGCAACGTCAATCTCACGAGCAATCTCAACTGCGGAAACTTCGGCACGGAAAACGTCGGCGTCGATCCGAATCAGCCGTCACACTTCTACACCAGCTTCCATTGTCAGGGAATCTGGAAATCCGTTGACTACGGGCGCACCTGGTCCGGACCGATCAACACCGGCAACAACGGCGCTGCGGCCACGGATTGCGCCGGTGGACTCCGCGTTGCATCCAATGGCCCCGGGAATCCGCCGATCCTCTATCTGGCCTGCTATCGCGGGTCGGGCACCGGCTTCCTGCGCTCCTTCGACGGCGGCGTGAACTGGACGCGACACAACATCGCACCCGCGGCTGGCAACCGGCAGGATGTGTATCCGCCGTCAGTCGACCCGTACGACGCCAACCATCTCATCATGGCCGGGCACGAGCAGGACCTGCTGGTCGAAAGTGTTGATGGTGGTCAGACGTGGACGACGATTCCAGTGAACCCCGCGATGCGCGTCGGGAATGGCACGGCTTCGATTTCGTTCATCAACACTGGTACGGCATCCGGCTCGCGTGGCACCTGGTTGTGGATGGCGCAGCAGTCCGGCGGTGTTTATGGTACATGGCGCACCACCAACCGTGGCGCCTCATGGACGCGAGTCGACCTGAACGAACACCCGCACGGCTTCGCGGAGGCGTATCAGCCTGATGCCAACGGTACGGTGTACATCGCTGGCGCATACTCCGCGAGGGGCTGGGGGGTGCTCCGGAGCACGGACTACGGAGTCACCTGGAGCCACGTCGGAATGACGGCGAACCAGCGGGTCGTCTACAGTACGCCGAGCAACGTCTACAGCATGTACAGCTACCCGACAGGACTTGGCGCAACTGATGGCCCGTCGTTTCAGACGGCAGCGCAGCCTGGCAATGGTGGGTGGTCAGCGCCCGCGACGCCGCCTGCGATGAGACAGGGAGGCAGCCAGGTGGCGGTCTCCACCGATGGGCAGCGCTACTACATCGTCAGCGCGGCGTACGGCGCGGGACTCTGGCTCTATATCGAACCCTGAGGTCGAACCCTGGGGTTGAACCCTGTGGTTGAACCCTGTGGTCTGGGTGCAGCGCGGATCGCACCGGACGATGGCGTACGATGATCGCATCCAGCGCACCGCTTCTCCGTCTGCGTCGTGCGGTTCAGGAGAGAACAAATGAGCATCCCCGGAGCGATGGTTCATGTCGCGCCGGGGATGCTTACATCTCGTCGCTGACGGATTCTACGCGTCGCGCTGGAGATCCATCACCTGCGATCGGCGTTCGTCAGTGCAGTCGGCGCGAAAATCGTCTGCAACGCCGGGATGTCCACCGACATCAGTACCGCCATCAGCACGGTGCACGAGATGACGGCCGCCATCAGCTTCGGTTCGCGGTAGAGCCCTTCAGGACGCTGCGCGGCGCTGTCCGGCTTGAACGCGATGTCGAGGTAGATGGCCATCACCAGCGCGACCAGCGGGAATGACAGGATCAGCTCGAGCCGGTAGCGCATGATGAACGCGCCGAGGAAGAGCATCGCCGCCGAGCCGTAGAACAGGATCGAGACCATCAGTCGTTCCAGCGTGTAGTACGCAAAGGACTTGCGGTACGCCGCCGCGCGTGCCTGATCGCCGATATCGCGGAACTCCGCATACCGCTTGATCGCCATGAAATAGCACCCAACCATCCAGTAGCTCAGCAGAAGCGACGCCGGCGCGATGGCGACTGTTCCCGCCATGTACCAGCCAGCCAGCATGCGTAGCGGATTGTTGACCGACTCCGAGAGCACATCGATGTATGGCACGTCCTTCGACCGGAGCGGCGGGATGTTGTACACACAGCCCATGATCCAGAGCGCGAGTGCCGTGTAGCCGAATGGCTTGTTCACCATGAACCCGAGCGCGACTCCGATCACCATCAGCGCAATCCACTGCACGTAGGCGAGCGGGATACTGACCTTGCCCGACGGCACCGGCCGGCTGCGCTTGAGCGGGTGCGAGAGATCAGACGGCGCGTCGAGCACCTCGTTGATCACATAGTTGCTCGAGGCCACGAGGCAGATCGACGCGAAGCCGAGCGCGGCGCGCATTGCGAAGCCAGGTGCCAGATTCGCGCCGTCGCTGCCAACAGCCGCGACGATGCCCGGCAGGATGAAGACGTTCTTGACCCAGTGGTCGATCCGAGCGATGGCAATATGTCCGCGTAAAGTCGGACGCGCAGCGACGGCGGTCATCTGAGGGGTGTCGCTCATGGCGTGAAGGCTCTGCGGGTGGTGGGAAAGGGGGCAGTGAGAGGTTCGATCCTGCGGGCAAGCTCGGCGAAACTGACGACGGCCAGATAACCCGGATCGGGTGCTGTTTGCTGACCGCTGAGAATCGCGCACGCAACACCGGCGGCACGTGCGGCCGCCGCGTCCACTTCGGCGCGGTCACCGACGTACAGCGCTTCCCCCGGCGCGACGCCGAGCCGTTCGAGCGCCACCAGAATACCGCGGGGATTCGGCTTGAAGGCGCCCACGGCTGGCTCCTGTGCGCACAGGACCGCGTCGAACAGGCCACCGACGCCCATGGCGGCGAGTTTCGCCTCAGCCGGATAGTCGGACAGCACGCCGAGTTTGATGCCTCGAGCGCGCAGGGAGCGCACAAGAGTCTGCATGCCCGGCTGCGCATGGGTGGCGAGCAGGTCGAGCGGTGCCTGCTCCATCCAGCGCGCGACCGCCCCCAAGACCTGCGCCGGTGACGCGCCAGTGGCCTGGCAGGCATACTGGAGCTGCGCCTGCGCCATATCTCCGGAGGTGGAACTGTCGCGCAGCGATTCCTGCCCGCGCCGATAGGCCGACAGGATGCGCATCGTGGTCAGGCCTTCCATCGGCCGGGGCAGGTAGGCGCGAACGAGTCGGCCTGCCATCGCGCGGCGCACCGGCCCCTGCCGGTAGAGCGTGCCATCGACATCGAAGACGACCGCCCGCAGCGCCGTTGGCAACGTCGCGTCAGGCACTGCGGTCCAGCTTGGGCCGCAGCAGACCGTCGATCCCGTAGGCGCTCAGGGCCAGCAGACACGGCAGGATCGGCACCGAGTATCGCCCCAGCGCGAGCAGTGCGGCGAGCAACAGGTTGAGATAGACAACCGGCAGCAGCACGAGCCAGGCCTGCGTCCGCTCGCGATGCGCACGCCGCAAGCCGACGCCCGCGAATACCCAGGCAATCACGGCCATCCCGCCGGCAACGAGCGATGTGCGGAGGCTGGTCATCTGATACCAGAAGGTGAACAGCCCAACAAAGAATCGACGGACGCTGAGCCACGGTTCAGCGAACAAGCGGCGCTTCATCTCCCGGTTCAGGATCTGATCCGTCTCCCAGTCGTCTCGCTGCCATTCCGTGCCCGCCTCGCGCGCAATGCGCTTGAAGTACTCGTTCGTCTCGTTCTCCGCCACTTCGTACGGTGATTCCCGCAGCGTAATGAACTCCGTGCGGCTGAAGATGAGCCCACGGAGGAATGCGTCGGAAAAGCCGCTGGAGACGGGAACGAAATGGCCGGTGGCGACATAGTTGCGCACCGTCCACGGTGCGATGGTGAGCGCCATCGCAGCGAACATCATCGCCAGACCGCGGATCGGGAGCTGTTCCCGTGCCCGCGCGGCAGCGTACAGGAGCGCGAGCGTGAAGAGGCCGGGGTACAGCAGAATCACCGACTTCGTGAGTGTCGCGAGTCCAAAACTCACACCGAGCAGTGCAGCGCTGCGGATATCGCGGAGGCGCGCGAATCGCTCGCTGAGCCAGATCGTCAGCGTCACCATGAACGTGAATAGCGACTCGAGATGCAGGTCGGACACGTACCGCAACAGTGCCGGGTGCAACGCGCAGAGCACGCCGGCGATCACCGCCGCACGCTGCCCGAAGAGGCGTCGCGTCAGAGAGAAGATCAGCAGACAGGTCCCAGCGTGCAGGACGCACTGCAGCAGGAGAACGAGCACGGGACGTTCGCCAAAGACCCAGTATATCCCGCCAATAATCAGCGGATACAGCGGAGCACGCCGCTGTATCAGTATGCCGAATGGCAGGAACCCGTCACCGCGCGCGAGGCTCGCGCCCATCTTCCCGAAATAGTACGGGTCAAAACTGGTGTTGACGAACCGCTGTGCTCCAAAGCCGTAGAACACCACGAACAGGCTGGCTGCGAGAGCCAGCACGAGAGGCAACACCCATGGGCGAAGCCCGAGCGGGGCGCGGAGACTGGCGGAAGGATCGTGGTTCAAGAAATGACCTGAAGGTGGCAACTTCTGGCTGACGGTCGCGGCAGCCCCAGCCGATAAGTTTGACAGCCTCAGGATTCGAACGCAATCGCACATGTGGCGGCCCGTCCGCGGACCGAGCCGCTTCGGCTATGACGACGCAATCACATGAAAGGTCTCGCACGCGACGCTGCGCCAGATGAACTTCGCCCCCTGCGGAAGCCCCGCGTGGTGGCACGGGCGGGCACGGTTTCTACGTCAGATGACGTGTGGCTGCACGGCGCCCCATCCTCAGATTGACGTCATGAGCAATCCAGCCAGTCCGGGCGCAACCCCCTCAAAGCCCTCGGCGCGTTCCGGCCTCCCGCCGTCTGCCATTGCACCCGCGGCGGACCGTGCCGTTGCCCGCCACGCGCCCTTTCGCCGGGCGGGGCTGACCCTGTGCAGAGTTCGCGGACGTTGACATGACAGTCGCGCATTCGTCACTGGTCAGTGGCGAGTTTGACGTGCGATGGGTGCAGGGAATGGGCTCAACCACGATCGCGCCGAAGACGCGACTGCGGTGACTCGGCCTTGTCGCTCGCCGCGAAGACAAATCGCCCGCCGGCATTCAGAATGCCAGCGGGCGATTCGAGTACGCGTCCCGTGTGCTCGCCTACGGCTTCGCCGGCGCCGCCGGCGTCCCCAGCGGAATCGCCGTTGGCGCACTCGTATCAATCGCCCCCGCCGCCGGCTGCCCGAGAATCCCCGCCTCACCACCAAACCAGTTCAGCGTCCGCGACGCCGCCGCGATGTCCTTCGCCGTCATGATCACCTTCTGCGCATCAGCGGCGTTCCCCGTTGCCCGCAACGCATCCGACAACACGATGCCGGCGCTCACGTACAGCGCCGGAATGCCGGCCGACGGCTTGTCCACCCAGTCGCCACGACTGATGATGCTCTTCTGGCCTTCGAACACGGTGTTCCACAGCGCCAGGCTGCGCTTCACATCCACGAAACCCTCGCCCTGAATCGCAATCGTGTCACCACTCACGCCAGGCGGATTCGGCAACAGCTTTCGCGCCAGTCCCTGCGTCAGCAGATACTGCCCGAGCCCAAGCGACAATCCATACCCGCCACTCGTGCGCGAGAAGTAGATCGGACGCTTGCCCCAGTTGTCGCGGATCATGTACAGCGTCAGGATGTCGGCCCGTTCCAGCACACCCTGCGCCAGATTCTTCGGATCGATGATCGCCTGAATGCTTTCGTGCGTGAACACCATCGCCGAGTCGAGCTGCACGTACAGCGGCACGGAGTCGGCGCCGGCCAGCGTCAGCTTGAGCGGCTTCTCGAGTGGCTTGGTCCAGGTGCCGCTCCTGTACAGCGCGGGACCCTTCGCCGCGTCGTAGTCGTAGATCGGACGACGGATCATCTGGCGCGTGTACCAGTCGGTGTTCATCAGACTGGTGTTCGCGATCAGCACATCCTTGCGGATCCCTTCAACTTCCTGCGCATACCAGAGCGGGAACGTGTCGTTGTCGCCCACGGTGATCAGAATGCCGTACGGCTCGACGCTGTTCAGCAGATCGTGCGCAAAGTCACGGGTGTCGCGCTGGCCGGCGCGGCTCGCCTGACTCCAGTTGCCGATCATCGGGATCAGTGCCAGACCAAGTACCGGAGCACTCATCCGCCAGGCGCGCTGCGTAGGCGACGAAAACCGGTTCTTGCCCATCTCGATGGTCTCCGTGCCCATGAAGCCTGCCACGGTTTCCCACAGGTAGATCAGGCCCAGCGCGGCCCACACGCTCCAGGCACTGAAACTCCACAGATAGAAGTAGTCTCGATCCCTGACTTCTCGCGCCACGCTGTCGCCGAGGTCTGGGTCCTGCGAGTACCCGTACTTGAAGTTCAGGTAAAGGATCAGCCCCACGGTCAGTGTGCCGATCAACGGACCAAAGAACAGAAAACTTCGCAGGTCCTTCTTGTAGTGGACCCAGCCGCCGATCAACCCAAGGCCGAGGAACACCACCGCCAGGGCGCTCTGCAATCCGGTGCGCTCATTGTGCGCGTCACGCAGCCACTGCCACTTGAAGTACAGCCACCACATGCCGACCTGCGCCGTGATCGGTGCCTGGCGCTGCGTCAGCTCCGGCTTGCCATACTGCCCGCGGTCGAAATTGTACTTGAAGCGCTCCCACGTTTTCGCGTCGAAGGTGCAGCTGAAGCCGATTTCGGTCGTGCACGCCGTGGGCTCGCCTTCGTTGATGGCAGGGAAGTGCGCGGCGCGAATCGGCTGGGTGGCAAAGGGCGAGATGCCGAGCATCAGCGCGCCGAGACACGCCAGAATCAGCTTCCACTTGAGCAGCGTCTTCGGTGCACGGAACAGAATCGCCAGCCCGACCGCCGGTGCCGGCAGCAGACCGGCGGGATGGTTCGCGTATCCAAGTCCGACCAGGAACGAAATCAGGATCAGGATCTTGTCCGCCTTCCGCCCTTCCGGCTCATCGCACCACGTCACAGTCAGCCACGCCACGATCGCAAACAGGGCCAGCGACACCGTGTACACCTTCTCGTTGACGACGCTCTGATTCCAGACCGTGAATGCGGTGGCACCGATCAGCGTGGCAACGCTCGCCCCCAGAATGCGCATCCACTTCTGCGGCAGCCAGCTGACCAGCACGCGTTCGGTGATGAGGAACCACGCCCCCGCCGCGACAGCGCTCGAGAGCGCCGCCAGCATGTTCAGCTTGATCGCGACCGACACGCCGGGAATCGGCAGGTGGGCGAACACATTGCCGATCAGAATGAAGAACGGGTTGCCCGGCGGATGCGGCAGGCCCAGCACATAGGCGGCGGCGATGTATTCGCTCGCGTCCCACATCGCCGTCGACGGGGCCAGCGTGATCAGGTACAGGACGAACACCGCCAGCGAGGCGATGCCAGCTGCCAGATACGATGGCCTGTAGTCGAGGTCGGTATGGACGACGGTCGCGGAGCCGGTGCTGGACCGGACGACCGGAATCGGGGCTGCGGAGGAGGCCATCAGCTGCTGGAAGAGGACAGTACGACGGAATAGAACCTCGAAAAATCACCTTGCACCCGCCACAACGGCTAGTGCCGGCCGCTTTCTCGGCCTCGTTGCGTTGAATCAGTTGCTCTTTGGCTGCCTTACGCTGAAGCAGTCGCCTCAGATCGCTCAGTGCCGGAACAGCCGCGCCCCGGTGAAGACCATCGCGATTCCGTGCTCGTCCGCGGCAGCAATCACCTCGGCATCCCGAACCGAGCCGCCCGGTTGGACAATCGCGGTCACCCCGGCGGTTGCCGCGTGGTCCACGCCGTCCCGGAACGGGAAGAAGGCGTCCGACGCCAGCGCCGACCCGGCCGTCTCGTGCCCTGCCTGGCGCGCCTTGTGGCCCGCGAGGTAACTGGCATCCACCCGGCTCATCTGGCCCGCGCCGATCCCGATGGTCGCCCCACCCCGGGCCAGGACGATGGCATTCGACTTCACCGCGGCCGACGCCCGCCAGGCGAAGGCCAGGTCCACCAGCTCGGCGTCGGTCGGGGCCCGCTTCGTCACCACCTTCCACGGGATCTCCCCCGCTGGCACCCGCATCCGGTCCTGCAGCAGCACGCCGCCGCGCACCCGCTTCATGTCCATGCTGCCCGCGTCCACCGCTGGCAGCGTGCCGATCAGCACCCGGAGGTTCTTCTTCCGGCCGAGCAACTCCGCCGCGCTGTCGGCAATCGCCGGCGCCACGATGCACTCGAGGAAGAGTGTCGACATCGCTTCCGCCGTCGCATCATCGATCGCAACCGAGAAGGCCACCACACCACCGAACGCCGATGTCGGGTCGCAGGCCAGCGCTTTCTGCCAGGCCTCCAGCGGCGTCGCACCGATGGCGAGCCCGCAGGGCGTGGTGTGCTTGATGATCGCGCACGCCACCTGCTGGGCGAACGGCTCGATCGCCATCAACGCGCCGTCCACATCGAGCAGGTTGTTGAAGCTCAGTTCCTTGCCGCCGAGCTGTGTCAGCGCGGCCAGGCCGGCGCCGGCGCGTTCGACATAGAACGCCGCGCGCTGCTCCGGATTCTCCCCGTAGCGTAGCCCCTGCGCCTTCTCGAATGCCAGCGGCAGCGTGGCTGGAAACGGATCGTCGGGTGCCACCTGATGCTGCAGCCATCCCGCAATCGCGCTGTCGTAGCTGGCCGTGTGCGCAAAGACTTTCGCCGCCAGATCGCGCCGCAGGATCATGCCGCCTTCCTCGTCCTTCGCATCCAGCGACGCGACCACGCGCGAGTAGTCCGCCGGATCACACACCACCGTCACGGCGCCGAAGTTCTTTGCCGCTGATCGCAGCATCGACGGGCCGCCGATGTCGATCTGCTCGATCACATCGTGTGGCGTCACGCCAGCGCGGGCGGCCGTCTGACGGAACGGATAGAGGTTCACCACGACCAGATCGATCGCACCGATGTTGTGCTCCGCGACCGCGGCCACATGCTCCGGCAGGTCGCGCCGGTAGAGCAGGCCGCCGTGCACCACGGGGTGCAGGGTCTTCACACGCCCGTCGAGCATTTCAGGGAATCCGGTCACATCACTGATGTCCTGCACGGCCAGCCCGGCGTCGCGCAGCGCCTTGGCGGTGCCGCCAGTGCTGATCAGTTCCCAGTGTCGGGCAATCAGTTCACGGGCGAACTCCACCAGTCCAGCCTTGTCGGACACACTCAGCAATGCGCGTGGCATACGAATCATCAGGAAATGAAGGGGAAGACCTACTTCGACAGCGCGTGATCCAGATCGGCGGCCAGCGACGATCCGGTGCGCAGGGAAAACACATCGGCCTGCGTCCCGGTCAGGAAGATGCCGTGCACGGTGCCGTCATCGTCCAGCGCCATCGACTCGGCGCAGAGCAACTCCACCACCCGCGGCAGCAACGCATGCTCCACACGCAGGATACGCGCGGCGAGCGTCTCCGGCGAATCCTCCTCGAAGACGGGCACGGGCCACTGTGCGACAATCGCACCGCGATCGTACTCCTCATCCACGAAATGCACCGTTGCGCCACTGATCCGTGCGCCAGCCGCGAGGACCGCCGTGTGCACATGCTTGCCATACATCCCCGGACCGCCGAACGTCGGCAGCAGCGACGGGTGCACGTTCAGGATCCTGCCGCGATAAGCGCGCGTCACGATGGCGGGCACCAGCGCCAGGTATCCAGTCAGGACCAGGACGTCGATCCGGTGTTCTTCGAGCAGCGCCAGCAGCGTGACGCCATCCTTCGGATTGGCAAGCACGATGGAGGAAACATTGCGCTCTGCGGCACGCATCAGTGCAGGGCAGTGTGGCTTGTTGCTGATGACCAGCACCACGTCGCCGGCCGCCAGGTCGCCGCGCGCGAGCTGATACTCGTGCAGCGCGACGAAGTTGGATCCGCCACCAGATACGAAGGCGGCAATTCGGGTGCGTGGTTGTGTCGGCATCGTCCGCGTCGCTCAGGGGCGCTGCGACAGCATGCGCAGCACGCGGTCGACCGCTGCGTCGAGCGTGGTGGCGACCACGGCATCGTCCTTGGCGCGCGTCAGATCGCTGAATGACGTCTCTGGTGTCGGCACGAGGATCCCCATCGCGTCGTGCGTCACGGCTGGTGCCACATCGCGCCACTTGTCACCGATGTAGAACGACTTGGCCAGATCGATGTCATGTGCGAGTGCGGCGCGTCGATGCATCCCGTCACCCGGCTTGCGGCACGACATCGCGATTGGCACGTCAGGGGCGTCGGGACAGTGGTAGGTGGCCGTCAGTCGCACACCATGCGCCAGCAGCAACTCGTCGAGCCGGGCTGTGATCAGCGTGAAATCCGCCTCGGTCAGCAGGCCACGACCGATGCCGGATTGATTCGTGATCACGATCAACGGCAGCCCAGCGTCCGCCAGCCGCCGCATGGCGTCTGTGGCGCCCGCGATCAGCGCCAGCTGTTCCGGACGCGCCAGGTAGTGCACGTCGTGCACGATGGTACCGTCACGGTCGAGGAAGACAGCCGGGCGCGGGCTCATGGCAACTCCAGGGAACGACGGGCGGGCATCAGCGCGGTGGGCGGATCGGTGGGTTCGGTCGGACGACGGGAGGAATCGCCTTGCCGGTCGAGTCGGTCCCCGCGCGTCGCGTGCTGTCGACCGGCGCCGGCTTCGGGACGATCAGCAGGCGCGTTGCGGTGCCTTCCCGGTTGAGCAGGTTGCGCAACCCGGTCATGGTGATGCGATAGGTCGCGCCGGGCTTCATTGGCGCGCGCATCTTGATCACGATATCCGTCGTTGGCGCGGGGCGTGCCGACACCGGCAACGGGAGTCGCGTGACCGTGTCGCGTCGCTGGTTCGGATCGATCGTGCGACGTGGAGGTCCGACGTTCGTCGTCGCGCGCTGAGAGGTGTCCCTGGCTCGTGCGATGCTGTCGGCCAGTTCCCGCGCAATGCGCTCCTCGGCCGCGGTCAGTACTGATGCGACTTCGAACACGGTGGAGTCCGTCCCCACCACCCGCACGGCGGCAGCTGGAATCGCGACCCCCGGCATCAGTGGCTTGTCCATGGTCAGCGCGATGGTGATGCTGTCATTCAGTCGCAGCTCACTGATCCGTGCCGGAACTGTATCGTGCACGAACATATAGAGGTCGGTGCGTGCCGAGTCGGTGATGCTGACAGTGGCGGTATCCCAGGGCTCGCGTGGTTCCAGCGCACGATTCGCCGTTCGTTCGTCGATCGCGCGCACGAGGTACCTGCCCGGCGGCAGCGCACTCAATTCGAAGCGACCGGTCGAATCGGCGGCGGTGAGATACACCAAGGTGGTGTCCTTGACGTCGATGGCCTGGATCGTGGTCTTGGCGACGGCCCGCGCAAGCACCCAGTCAAAGGCCACGCCGCGGATCGTGGATTTCGGAATACTGGGCCCGGTGCTGAACCGGAGTACATGGCCGTAGGGACTGGGCTTGCCCTTCAGGTCGCCGATGCCGGGCAGGATGGTGATGGTGTAGGCTGTGTTCGCGCGCCAGTCACCCTTTGGTCGAATGGTCATTCCCGTGCGCTTCCACTGCACGCGAGGTTCGCCATCCCACGGTGAGATCAGCACGCTCTTCGACAGCTCGCCGCCGTTGGCCTGTTCGCCGATCACGTCGTCGTAGCGGATCAGCACCTTGCCCGGTTTGGCGTTCAGCGCGTTGGTATCAGGCAGCGTCGCGATCACCCGTGGGAACGCCGAGACCGTCGGACCGCCCGGCGGCAAACCGGGCGTCGCGCATGCGGCGGCCACCGCCAGGATGCCGACGGCGGTCAGCGCGTGCCGCACAGCGCCTCGATCTTCCGCGTCAATGCGTCGACCTTCTGCGCCAGGTCCCGTTCCTGCGCCCGTGCGCCGTCAACCACTTCGGGCTTGGCGCGCGAGGTGAACGATTCGTTCGACAGCTTCGCTCGCACGCCATCAAGAATCTTCGCTGTCTGGTTCAACTCGGCGCGCAGTCGCACGCATTCCTTCGCGGCATCTTCGGCACTCTCGGCTTCGCGCAGCTCCGAGAGCGCGATCACCACCTCCGTCCCTCCGATCAGCACCTGGTGCGCGGATGCGCCGCTGTCGGCGCCCGCAGGCGCAGGCGCATCCGAGCGGATATCGACGGTCGCGCGCGTGAGCGCGCCAATCGTCTCGGCCAGCAGCGGAGCCGTGCGTCGGTCCGTCGCTGACGGCACCAGTACCACCGCCACGACCTTGCCCGGCTTCACCTTGTACTCGTTGCGGATCTGCCGGATGCCAAGCACCGCATTGCGCACCAGCTCAAACGCGTCGCCCCCAGCCAGTGGCACCGTGCGTACTTGCGGCCACCCTGACGTCGTCAAGAACGCGGCACCGCGTGCCGTTCCATCACTCAATGGCGGCAGTTTCGCCCACAGTGTTTCCGCAATGAACGGAATCACGGGCTGCAGCAACCGGAGCGCCCCGTCGAAGCAATGCACCAGCACCGCCCGGGCCACCTCGGCATCCGCTCCACCAGCTGCCAGCCGCGGCTTCACGGTCTCGAGATACCAGTCCGCCAACTCGTTCCACACAAAGCGTCGTCCCGCGTCGGCGTACGCGTCGAGCCGCATCCCAGCGGTCCGTTCCGCCTCGGTCCAGCGCCCGCTCGGCCCTGGACGCACCGGGCCGAGCGCGACGTTCGCCTCTGCAATCGCCGCGTCGAGGCGATCGAGAATCCAGCGATCGGCAATCGTGAGCGACTCGGGAGCAATTGCCGACAACGGCTGCACCGACTCCGTCCCCACCTTGGTGAGCAGGAACCGCCCGATGTTCCACAGCTTCGTGAGGAAGTTGCGGCCCGGTGCGAAGCTCTTCTCCAGATCCGTCGGATCCAGCAGCACATCCACGCCCAGCCCCATTCCGGCAACCATCGTCCATCGAAGCGCGTCGGCACCATAGAGCTGCACCACATCCATCGGGTCGATGCCGTTGCCCAGCGACTTGGACATCTTGCGATGCTGCATGTCGCGCACCGTACCGTGCAGATACACGGTGTGGTACGGCGCGTCACCCATGAAGTGGTACCCCGACATGATCATGCGAGAGACCCAGAAGAACAGGATCTCCGGTGCCGTCACCAGCACATCACCGGGATAGAACGCCTTCAGGTCGTCGGCGGCTTCATTGGGCCAGCCGAGCGTCGAGATCGGCCACAGCCAGCTCGAGAACCAGGTGTCGAGCACATCCGCGTCCTGTCGTGCGGGCGCACCGCAGTCGCTGCAGGTCGTGATCGTCGTCCGCGATGCCTTCGGCGCCGTGCCGCAGCTGTCGCAGTAGTACACCGGCACACGATGCCCCCACCAGAGCTGGCGCGAGATGTTCCAGTCGCGAATGCCTTCGAGCCAGTTGATGTACACCGCTTCCCAGCGATCCGGCATGATGCGGATCCGTCCCGTGCGCACCGCCTCCAGCGCAGGTTTGGCCAGTGGCGCCATCGTCACGAACCACTGATCGCTGAGGCGCGGCTCCACCACCGTATCGCAGCGGTAACAGTGGCGCACCGAATGCTGATGCGCCTCCACTTTCACCAGCGCGCCCTGATCGCGGAGCATGTTCACGATTCGCGCGCGGGCCTCGAAGCGGTCCACGCCACGGAGCTCCGGCGGCACCCGGTCCGCATCCTCGCCTGCGCCGTTCATCCGCGCTTCGGCGTCCATGATGATCGGCGCCGACAGCGCGTGGCGTTTGCCCACTTCGAAGTCGTTCGGATCGTGCGCCGGCGTGATCTTCACCGCGCCCGTCCCGAATGCAGCATCGGTGTAGTCGTCGGCGATGACGGGAATGCGCACACCATTGATGGGCAGCACCAGCTGGCGCCCCACGAGCGCCGCGTATCGTTCGTCGGTGGGGTTCACCGCAACGGCCACATCACCGAGCAGCGTTTCGGGGCGCGTGGTGGCCACCGTGATGCCGTGTGCCGGATCATCTGCCAACGCGTAACGGATGTGGTACATCGCGCCCTGCGTGTCGTTGAACTCCGCCTCTTCGTCGGAGAGCGACGTCATGCAGCGCGGACACCAGTGAATCACGCGGTGTCCACGATAGACCAGGCCGTCCTCGAACAGTCGCACGAACGCCTCCGTCACCGCCGCGGACATCGGGTCGGTGAGGGTGTAGGCCGTGCGCGTCCAATCGGCGCTGGCGCCGATCGACTTCAACTGCTGAAGAATCTGCCCGCCGGTGGTCTCGACGAACTGCGCCGTCCGCGCCACGAACGCTGCGCGACCGAGCGCGCCGCGTGACGACCCCTCCGCCGCCAGCTGCTTCTCGACCACGTTCTGGGTCGCGATCCCGGCGTGGTCGGTGCCCGGCACCCAGAGTGCCTCGTCGCCCGCCATGCGCCGCCAGCGGATCAGCACATCCTGCACGGTGTTGTTCAGCCCATGTCCCACGTGCAGAATCGCCGTCACATTCGGTGGCGGCATGACGATCGTGTAGGGGTCGCGGTCGCCCCCCATGCGCGTCACACGGGCCGCCTGTGCCACGTCCGTGCCGGCGGCTTGCCAGCGGGCGTAGATCGCCGACTCGACATCGGCAGCGCGGTAGGTCGTCGGGAGCTCGTCCGCCGCCGCGGTGAGGGCGGGGGACTGCGAGGTGGGCGTTCCGTCGGTCGGTGTCATGGCATCCAAAACGTAACGACAGCGGACAGGCCGACTGCCGGCCGAAACCGGAGATCGGTACGTCGCGAGGGAGGTAATGGCCCGCCGGTCTGCGCGGCGGGTCGATGCGTCAGGCGGTCGGGGCGCCCTTGACCAGCAGGCGATTGACGACGGTGTGCACGCCAATGGTGCCGCGGGTGAGCGTGGTGGCGTGACGGATTTCTTCCGGCGCGTCGACCCAGCCGGTCAGCTCGATGATCCCGGTACCGATCGCGCCGATGTCGATCGGCCGATCGACGAGGATCGGATCGTTCCGAAACGTCTCGAGCACTCGCCCCTCCAGCTCCGCATCATCATTCGGCTCGCGGCGCGGAGCGCGCGCGGTGCGCAGCGGCCGGATGTGCTCGGACTCGGCCTGGTCGTCCGGCTCCTGATCCAGGGGCGCCGCACCTTTGGCCCGACGGCGCGTCGGCAGGGACAGGAGCCCCCGATCCGCGAGCAGAATCCCGACCGCCATCCCCGCCAGCGCGCCGAACAGCACGGCGCCGATCCGGTTCCCGCCACCTGACTCCGAACGATTTCGACGACGCATCACTCGCATTTGCTTTTTCGAAGGAAGTTTGGGTTTAGTATACCGTAATCTGATACGACTGGGCGACGTGCAGAATGCGCGCCGCCGGCTCGTGACCGTGAAGCGCAGGATTCGTCGGCCGGCATCCTGCGGCTGCGTGCGCTTCGCCACGCCCCACAAGACATGTCTGACGACACCTCCGCTCTGCTCCGCCTGACCCTTCCCGATGGCGCCGTTCGCGAGGTGCCCGCCGGTACGCTCCCGAGTGAGGTCGTCGCCAGCATCGGCGAGCGCCTGCTCAACGCGGCCGTCGCCGTCTCCGTCGACGGCGCGGTCCAGGATCTTCGTACCCCGCTCCGGCAGAGTGGCGCCTTCCGCGTCCATACCGACAAGGATGCCGAGTCATTGCCGGTGCTCCGGCATTCCGCGGCCCACATCCTGGCCACCGCCGTTCGTCGCCTGCGCCCGGATGCCCATATCGGCTTCGGTCCGGCCATCGATGAAGGCTTCTACTACGACTTCGAAGTCCCGACGCCCTTCACGCCAGAGGATCTGCTCGGCTTCGAGGCCGAGATGCGGAAGATCATGGCGGAGAAGCTGCCATTCGTCCGTGCCGAGGTCTCGCGCGCCGATGCGAAGACGGTCTTTGCCGACGATCCGCTCAAGCTCGAGCGCATTGACGATCTGGGGCCCGACGAAATCATCTCCACCTACACCGATGGTCCGTTCGTCGATCTCTGTCGTGGCCCGCACGTGCCACACACCGGCTGGCTGAAGCACTTCAAGCTGCAGAGCGTGGCCGCGGCCTATTGGCGCGGTGACTCCAGCCGGCAGTCGCTGCAACGGATCTATGGCACGGCGTTCTGGAAGAAGGATGAGCTGGAGCAGCACCTGCACCGGCTCGAGGAGGCGAAGAAGCGCGATCATCGCCGTCTGGGCAAGGAACTGGATCTGTTCATGTTCCATCCCTTCTCGCCGGGTGCGGCCTTCTGGACCGAGCGTGGCACCTCGATGATCAACTCCCTGCACACCTATCTGCGCGAGATGCAGCGCGACGGCTACCAGGAGATCAAGACGCCGCTGCTCTTCAACAAGGGGCTGTGGGAGATCTCCGGTCACTGGGGGAAGTACAAGGAGAACATGTTCCTCGTGCTCGACAATGAGACGGGAGAGCACGATCTGTCGTTGAAGCCCATGAACTGTCCGTCGCATCACCTGATGTTCGCCGCGAAGAAACATTCCTACCGGGATCTGCCGCTGCGGTTCTCGACCTACGACGTATTGCATCGCAATGAACTCTCCGGGGCGCTCTCCGGCCTGACCCGTGTGCGGCAGTTCCAGCAGGACGACTGTCACATCTATCTGATGGAAAATCAGATCGCCGGCGAGGTGCATCGCCTGGTCGAGATGATCCTCGGCTACTACCGCACGTTCGGGCTGACGGCGCGCCTCAAGTTTGCCACACGGCCAGAGCAGCGCATCGGCAGTGACGAGATGTGGGACAACGCCGAGGCGGCGCTGCGTGGTGCGCTCGAGAGCACCGGGCTGCCGTACGAACTGAAGGTTGGCGACGGCGCGTTCTACGGGCCGAAGATCGACTTCGATGTGATGGACTCGATCGGGCGCGCCTGGCAGCTGGGCACCATCCAGCTCGACTACGCGGCACCCGAGCGCTTTGATCTGACATACACTGGCGAGGATAACACGGCCCACCGTCCGGTCGTCATCCACCGCGCCATCAGCGGGTCGTTCGAGCGCTTCATGGGCATTCTGATCGAGCATTTCGCGGGGGCATTCCCGGTCTGGCTGGCGCCGGAGCAGGTCCGTGTCGTACCGATCGTGGATGACTATGCGTCAGAGGCGAGGGCGGCGGTGTCACGGTTGCGTGACGCCGGCATCCGCGCCACTTGCGACGACCGTAACGAGACGTTGAATTATCGGATCCGGGAAAGCGAGCTCATGAAGGTGCCCTACACGGCGGTGGTCGGAAAACGGGAGGCGGCCGACGGCACGCTCGCCGTCCGGGCGCGTGGCGCGGACGGCAAGAAGCAGGACGTGCTGACCGTCGATGCCTTCCTCGAACGCATCCTGCATGAGGCGCGCTCGCGTGTGCTTCCCGATCTGGCCGCGATTCCCGACACTGGCGCCGACTGACGCATGAGCAGCACGCCCTCCACGACGGTCCGGGTTTCGGAGCACCTGACGCCACTGCATGGCGTCGCGGCAATCGACGCGCAGGGTTCCGAGCTGCCGTTGGACCCGTCGGAGCGGCGGATCTCCGCCTGGTCACGATTCTGGCGCGTGACCGACCCGGCCCTGCGCGACGCGGGCATCAAGGGCGAGCGCATCATCGCGAAGTACCGGCTCGGTGCATGCCTGCTGCTCTTCCTGCTGCCGCTGCGCGCGGTCATCGCGAATCCCGAGCTGCGACAGAACTGGGTTGGGTTTGCGATCTCCATTGCTGGAGTGCTGGCTGGCGTCACCTTCATGATCCTCACCCAGCGCGACGCCGTACGACCGTGGATTGGCTTCGCGGCGTCGCTGCTCGACGTGACGTTCGTCAGCACTGGGCTGGCCGCCTTCGTTGCGCTCGGCGTACCGCAGATTGCGGTCAATTCCAGGGTGATCTTCGAGGTCTACTTCCTCTGCCTGGCGGTGACCTGCCTGCGCTACGACCGGCGGATCTGCCTCGTGACCGGGCTCACCATCATGGTCCAGTACTCGCTGATCATCTGGTGGGCGAGCACCACCCTCGATACCAGCCCGGCGTGGGTGGATAGTACCTACGGTCGATTCGATGGCCAGGATCAGGTGGCGCGACTGGTGCTGCTCGGCATTGCGACCATAGTCAGCCTGACCATCGTGCTCCGTGTGCAGCAGTTGCGCGTACTGTCGGTCCGCGACCGGCTGACGGGACTGATGATCCGCGGCTACTTCGACGAGCGCCTTGGCGAAGCCTTCGAGCGGGCCCAGCGCACCGGCGATTCGCTGGCGGTTGCGATGATCGATCTCGACTACTTCAAGTCCTTCAACGACCGCTTCGGGCATGCAGTCGGCGACCTGGTCCTGGCCTCGGTGTCCCGTGCGATCAAGCGTCTCGTGCGGTCCGAGGATGTCGTCGGGCGCTACGGTGGCGAGGAGTTGATCGTCATGCTGCCCGGCCTCGATCGGGCGAAGGCCACCGAGCGCATGGAGCGCATCCGACGGGCGATCAGTCAGGTCCGTGTGGAGCTCGATAGCCACCCAGCGGTCCAGATGTCGCCGCAGCCCGACCTCTTCTCCGAGGAAACGACCGAGTTCGGTCGGACGGTGCTCACGGCCAGCATCGGCGTCGCCTCATGGCCTGAGGACGCGGCCGACACCGTCGAGTCGCTGGTGTACCGGGCGGATTCGCGGCTGCTGAGCGCCAAATCGACGGGCCGCAACCGCGTGGTCTCGTCGGCCGGCAGCACAGACGAGTTCGCCATTCTCTCGGCGTCCTGAGACCGCCCCTGACGCGGCGGCACTTCGACGCGCAGTTCGGTGTGGCCAATTCGGTTATACATTCGCAAATGAATGTCCGTGAGCGTGAGGCCGACACGACGCCGTGTCGCCACAGCCACAGCCAGAGCCACACCCGCGGTCCGTCAGGCATCGCGGCCATGCCGGCGCCAGGCGGATCTCTCAATTCATGAGTCAGCACATGACCGTTTCTCGTTTGCTCTCACGTCGTATCGGCCTTGCGCTGATCGCGACCTTTGCTGTCGCCTCGTCGCTCCGCGCGCAGGCTCCCGGCCGCGTGATCGGCAAGGTTACCAGCTCCGACGGTGGCGCCGCGATTCTCGGTGCCACCGTCCAGCTGGTCGGTACACAATTCGGCACGATCACGAAGTCGGATGGCACCTACGCCATCGCCCTGCGGCCGGGCACGTACACGTTGCGCGTTCGGCAGATCGGCTTCTCGAGCAACACGCAGTCGATCACGATCGTCAGCGCTCAGACGCTCACCCGCGATGTGCGACTCGAACGGACCGCCACCAATCTCGAAGCGGTGGCGGTGACCGGTCAGCGTGCCGAGGCGCGAACGGTCACGGAATCGCCGGTGCCAGTGGATGTATTCAGCGCCGTGGACCTGAAGGCCACTGGTCGCACCGAGACGGCGCAGATGATTCAGGCGCTGGCGCCGAGTGTGAACTTCCCGCGCTCAGCGATCGCCGACGGTACCGACGCCGTCCGGCCCGCGACACTGCGTGGCCTGGGTGCCGATCAGGTACTCGTGCTGGTCAATGGCAAGCGGCGTCACACCACGGCGCTCATCAACGTCAACGGCACCGTCGGTCGCGGGCAATCGGCGGTCGATCTCAATGCCATCCCGGCCAGCATGATCGATCGGGTCGAAATCCTTCGCGACGGTGCCGCCGCACAGTACGGCTCCGATGCGATTGCCGGCGTCATCAACATCGTGCTCAAGAGCAACGCCCCCACCGAAGTCAATTTGCAGTCCGGCGTCACGGCCGCGGGTGACGGTCAGGTGTTGCAGGGCTCGGCCAACGCCGGGCTCGCAAACAGCAGCGGCAGTTTCTTTCACGCCGGATTTGAGGCGCGTGATCGTCAGGCCACCGACCGGTCGCTGGCCGATCTGCGGACGCAGTATTTCGCCGGCGATGCACGTGAGGCCACCATCAACCGCATCAACAATCGCTTTGGCGACGGCGAGACGAGCGACATCGTCGGCATGTTCTCCGCCGGCATGCCCATCGGCACCGGCATCGAGCTGTATGCGTTCGGAGGCACGAGCCGTCGCAAGGCGACGGCACCCGGCTTCTGGCGCCGACCGAACGATGATCGGACGGTGCGAACACTGTATCCGAATGGCTTCCTGCCATTCATCAACAGCACCCTGTGGGACGCGTCGACCGCTGCCGGTGTCAAGGGTACGCTGGCCGGATGGAAGTGGGACCTGAGCCAGACCGTCGGCCGCAACTCGCACAACTTCTTCATCAGCAACACCAACAACGCCTCGTTCGGCAATGCCAGCAAGACGGCCTTCAACGCCGGGACACTGATCTTCAGCCAGGCCACGTCGAACCTCGACCTCTTCCGCGAAGTGAAGGCCGGCACGATTCCAGTTCGCCTGGCCGCTGGTGTCGAGTGGCGCAAGGATCAGTTCCAGATCGAACAGGGGGAACCGGGGTCCTGGCAGGACGGCGGTGTACGTGTGCTTGATGCCAACGGCGTCCCGACGACGCGTGTCGCAGCGGCCGGGTCGCAGGTGTTCCCCGGCTTCCGGCCCACCGACGCGACAAATGCGTCCCGCAGCAACACGTCGCTGTACGCAGACGTCGAGTCGAACCTGACACCGATGCTGCTCGTCGGCGGCGCGGTCCGCTACGAGAACTACACCGACTTCGGCAGCCAGACGACCGGAAAGATCACCGCGCGCTTCGCGCCGGTGCAGCAGTTTGCCGTGCGCGGCAGCTACTCCACAGGGTTCCGTGCGCCGTCGCTGCAGCAAAGCTGGTTCACGGCAACATCGACCAACTTCATCAACGGCGTCCCCTTCGAGATCAGGACCTTCCCGGTGTCGAGTCGACCGGCCCAGTTGCTCGGCGCGAAGACCCTGACGCCCGAAAAGAGCAATAACCTGGGTGCGGGCATCACGCTGCAGCCGGTGCCGGCGCTCAGCATCACCGCGGACTACTACCGCATCGACATCAACGATCGCGTCGTGCTGTCAGAGAACCTGACCCAGACGGCCGTGCGCGATTTCCTCGCCGCCAACGGGGAACCTGGCATCGGCGGCGGCCGGTTCTTCACCAACGCGATCGACACGCGCACCAGCGGCGTCGATCTGGTCGCAAACTACGGGCTGAACTTCAAGCGTCATGGGATCCTTCGGCTCACCGCCGGGGCGAGCTTCAACGAGACCAAGATCACCGCCCAGAAGCAGGTGACACCGCCGGCGCTCGCAGCGCTCAACGACGCGCTGTACTCCCGCGTCGAACGCGGGCGTGTCGAGCGCGGGCAGCCGCGCAGCAATTTCGTCTTCAGCGCGACACATCAGGTGAGCAAGTTCACCCTCACGGCGCGGACGCAGCGCTTTGGAGAAGTGACCGGTTTCGGCACCGTGGTGGCCAACGACCAGACCTTCTCGCCAAAGTGGATCAGCGACGCCTCGATCGGGCTGGCATTGCGTGAGAATGTGCAGGTCACGTTCGGGGCGGACAACCTGTTCGACGTCTACCCCGACAAGAACGTTCCACAGAACAGCAACAATGGCATTTTCCCCTTCTCGGGGATCTCGCCGTTCGGCTTCAACGGGCGCTTCGCCTTTGCCCGGATGAACTTCCGCTTTTAGTCGGTCCCGGCACCCTCGGACCCGCCGGATCACGCGGCGCACCGGATTTCCGGTGCGCCGCTTTCTGTTTGTCGCTCCGCTCCCCCCGCCGCGGACCCGGTGCACCACCAGCGCGGCTGACGGCGATTCCGGCTGCTATCTTTCCGGTCTGCCCGGGAACCCGGGCATTTCCAGTCGCCTCCCACTGCACGG
Source organism: Gemmatimonadaceae bacterium (assembly GCA_031423355.1). Lineage (GTDB taxonomy): Bacteria > Gemmatimonadota > Gemmatimonadetes > Gemmatimonadales > Gemmatimonadaceae > JACMLX01. The sequence goes on from JANPFJ010000265.1 coordinate 48,446, forward strand.
CCCATAGATGCCCACCTCAGAACACACCCCAGTCATCGTCGCCGCCCAGCGCACGCCCATCGGGAAGTACCTCGGCGCGCTGGCGTCGCTCACCGCGCCGCAGCTCGGCGGACATGCCATCGCCGCCGCCTTGACGGCCAGCGGTGTGCCGGCGGATCTCATCGAGGAAGTGATCATGGGCCACGTGCTGCAAGGCGGCGCCGGTCAGGCGCCCGCGCGCCAGGCCGCGCTGCTGGGCGGTGTGCCGGTCACGGCATCGGCCATGGCCGTCAACAAGGTGTGCGGATCGGGACTCAAGGCCGTGATGCTGGCAGCGCAAGCCATCAAGGCTGGCGACCGCACCATCCTGATTGCCGGCGGCCAGGAAAGCATGTCGAATGCGCCTCACTACATGTACGGCATCCGCGGCGGGGTGAAAATCGGCGACCAGAATCTCGTCGATGGCATGATCCGCGATGGCCTGTATTGCGCCACTTACCACTGCCATATGGGTGGCCATGCCGAACACACCGCGGTGAAGGGAGCGGTGAGCCGCGCTGATCAGGACGCGTTCGCGGCCGAAAGCCATCAGAAGGCAGTGCGTGCGCAGGCAGCCGGAAAGTTCGCGACCGAGATCGCGCCGGTCAGCATTCCAGGTCGTAAGGGCGCAACCACGGTTGCTGCCGACGAAGGGCCGCGCGCCGACACCACTCCGGAGTCGCTGGCCGCGCTGCGACCGGCGTTCCAAAAGGATGCACCAAAGGAGTTGACCGCCACGGACCTCACGGTCACCGCCGGGAATGCCTCGTCGCTGAATGACGGCGGGGCCGCGCTGGTCATCACCAGTGAAGCCGTCGCACGCGCGCATGGACTGACGATTCTGGGGCGGATCAGCGGCTACGCGACCGGTGCCGTCGATCCGAAGGAGCTGTTCTTCGCGCCGATCACCGCGGTGAAGAACCTGATGAAGCAGCAGGGGACGAGTATCGCCGATTACGGACTCATCGAAGCCAACGAAGCGTTCGCATCACAGTCGCTGGCGGATGGTCGCGGTCTGGGCTGGGACTGGGATCGCGTCAATGTCCACGGCGGCGCGATTGCACTGGGGCATCCCATCGGCGCCAGCGGGGCCCGGGTGCTGGTGACGCTGCTGCATGCGATGCTCGATCGTGACGTTGCGACGGGGCTTGCCACGCTTTGCCTCGGTGGTGGTGACGCAGTGGCGCTCTCCGTCGAACGCGTCTGACCGGCCAAGCGCCGTCGCTGGCCCGTCGTGTCGACATCACTGCTCGATCGCATCGTCTACGTCGGTCCCGATCGACTCAGGTCCGGTTGGCGCATCGCGCTCTTCGTGCTGGCGGGGCTGGCCGCCTCGAACGTCGGCGTACCGCTGGTGGCCATGGGCCTGCCGGCTGCGAGCATGCTCTGGGTGCGTCCGGCGCTCGAGTGTCTGGCGGTGTTGTTTGCCACGCGCTATGCGACCACTCGACTGGACGGCGCGGGCTGGAGTTTGGTCGGCCTCGGTCCGGCCGCCTGGCGACCACGTCTGCTCCTCCTTGGGCTCGCGGCCGGCTCGCTGGCCATCGCGCTGCCAACCACGCTGCTGATTGCAATCGGCGACCTCAGCTTCGCCCCGTCACCGCCGGGTGAGGTCTCCAGGGCGCTGCTCTATTCCGTCGCGATGCTCGGGCCAGCGGCGCTCACTGAGGAGCTGTTGATGCGTGGATACCCGTTCGCGGTGTTGTCGGGCACCTGGGGCTGGCCCGTTGCCACGGCGGTCACGTCGGTCGTCTTTGGGGCGTTGCACCTCGGGAACCCGGGGGTCACCCCGTTGGCGATTGCGAATGTGATCGCAGCCGGCGTGTTCCTCGCTGGCGTGCGGGTCGTCACCGGGAGTCTGGCGGCGGCGTGGGCGGCACACTTCGGATGGAACTGGACGATGTCGGCGGCCTTCCATGCCTCGGTCAGCGGTCTGCCATTCGGGACGCCGGGGTATCGGCTGACCGATACTGGTCCAGACTGGCTCTCCGGCGGTGCGTGGGGGCCTGAAGGAGGTGTCGGCGCAGCGGTTGGGATGATGGGCGCGTTCGCCGGATTGTCGTGGGTGGCGCGTCGGATGCGGCTCGCGGGCATTTCGCCCGGCGCGCCAGGGGCAGTTTCCATACAGGCAGGTGGCGCCAACAGCCGCCAGGAGCACGAGGCATGAGCGACCATATCGCGGTCATCGGCGCGGGACAGATGGGCAACGGCATTGCCCACGTCTTCGCGCAATCCGGATTCCCGGTCACGATCATCGACGTCTCCGCTGCCGCGCTCGAGAAGGGCGTGGCGACCATCAACCGTAATCTCGATCGGCAGGTGAAGAAGGGGACGATCGACGCCGCCACGCAGGCCGCGACCATGTCGCGCGTGACCACGGCGACGGAACTCGCCGCGGCTGCCGACAGCACGGTGATCATCGAAGCCGCGACGGAAAACGTCGGGCTCAAGTTCGAGATCTTCAGCAAGCTCGATGCGATTGCACCAGCGGGAGCGATTCTCGCCAGCAACACCAGCTCGATTTCCATCACGCAGATCGCGGCGCGAACCAAGCGGCCCGCTGACGTCATCGGCATGCACTTCATGAATCCGGTGCCGGTGATGCAGCTGGTGGAGGTCATTCGCGGCATCGCCACCAGCGATGCCACCACCGAGCGGACCGTCGCGCTCGCGACAGCGGTTGGCAAGACACCCTGCGAGGCAAATGACTTCCCGGGGTTCATCGCCAATCGCATCCTGATGCCGATGATCAACGAGGCGTTCTATTGCCTGATGGAAGGTGTCGGCACCGCGGAATCGATCGATACGGTGATGAAGCTCGGCATGAATCATCCGATGGGACCACTGACGCTGGCAGATTTCATCGGCCTCGATACCTGCGTGTCGATTCTCGATGTGCTGCACAAGGGGATCGGCGATCCGAAGTACCGCGCCTGCCCGCTGCTGCGGAAATACGTGGATGCCGGCTGGCTCGGCCGCAAGTCGGGCCGCGGTGTGTACACTTATCCCGCCGCCTGACATGTTTCCGTCGCCCGTGATTTTTCCGCTTACCGAAGAGCAGCGCGAGATCCAGCGGACCGCGCGCGAGTTTGCCGCCGACGAGATCACGCCACATACCGCACAGTGGGATCGCGACAGCTATTTCGAACCCTCACTGGTGAAGAAGCTTGGCGATCTGGGCTTTCTCGGCATGCTGATTCCGGAGCAGTACGATGGCCTCGGCCTCGACGCGCTGACCTACCTGATGGCGCTCGAGGAGATCTCGACCCACGA
>JANPFJ010000266.1:0-27883 GCA_031423355.1 Gemmatimonadaceae bacterium
CCGTGGCCGTCGCTCCGTGGAATTGCGCCAGATTGCGATCCTCTATCGCACGAATGCGCAGAGTCGTGCGTTCGAGGACTCGATGCGCAAGCGGGGATGGCCCTACCGGCTGATCGGCGCGGTGCGATTCTACGATCGGCGGGAAATCCGCGACCTCATGTCGTACCTCAAGTTGATCGCGAACCCCGCGGACGACGAGGCCTTTCGTCGGGCGATCAGTGTGCCGCGACGCGGACTCGGTGACACGACCATCGATCTGTTGGCGACGGTGGCGGCTGGCGCGCGGATCTCGCTGCTGCAGGCCGCCGGAAAGCCGGGGGTGCTGGGCGAGCTGCGCGCCGCGGCGCGGGCCGCGCTCACCGAATTTGCGGCGGTCGTCAGCGCGCTGCGGACCATGGCCGCGGAAGCGGGTGTGCATGAGCTGCTCGAAGCGCTGATTGCGCGCATCGGATACATCGATCTGCTTCGGGCCGAGGGACCGGAAGGCCTCGACCGGATCGAAAACGTACGGGAACTCGTCAGCGGTGCCGCCGAAGCCCTGGCCGATGACGATGGAGAAGTCGGACTCACGCCGCTCGATCGCTTTCTGCAGAAGGCCATGCTCGTAGCGGGCGCTGACGCGCTGGATCCGACGGCTGACGCCATCACGATGATGACGCTGCACAATGCGAAGGGGCTCGAGTACCCGGTGGTGTATCTCACGGGACTCGAGGATGGGTTGTTCCCGCTGGCGCGCGCGTACGACGATCCTGCCATGCTCGAGGAGGAGCGACGATTGTTCTACGTCGGGATCACGCGGGCGGAGTCGGTGCTGGTATTGTCGCACGCGGAGATGCGTCGGAGAAACGGCGAGACATTGATGTCGCGGCCATCGAGCTTTCTCGAGGCCTTGCCGGCGGAATTGCTTGATGTGACGAGCACGCCGCGCGCGCGCAGTCAGGGGCGCAGCAGCTACGGCAGCGGTGACGATACCGGAGCGTGGGGGCGGAGCGGCGGGACCGCCGGACGATGGGCGCCGAGGGAGGCGAAACCGGCCCCGATCAGTGACAGCGGCTTCGGCAGCGTGACGCGGAGCTACAGCGCGCGACCAACAGCCGCCGTCGACGACCAGGCCGAGCCGGTCCAGGTGCTGCCGGGTGCCAGGGTCCGCCATCGCAAATTCGGCGCCGGCACGGTGGCTGAAGTCACCGGCGCTGGCCGCGACATGAAGGTGCGGATCGATTTCGACGACGAAGAGATCGGACGCAAGACGCTGGTGGTTGCCCAGGCGAATCTCGAACCGGAGCACGAATAGATGGCTGTTTCTGACGCAGATGTCCTTCACGTTGCGGCGCTCGCACGGCTCGCGATCCCCGCCGCACGCGTTCCTGCCCTGGTGCGCGAGCTGAACGGAATTCTGGATCACATGGCCGTCCTGGAGACGGTCGATGTCTCGACCGTCGGCGGCGATGTGCGGACGCCCATGCCCCGACGCGACGATACCGTGGCACCGATTCGTCTGAACCGACCCTTGGCGGAATTCGCGCCGGCGCCACGCGACGGCTTCCTGCTGGTGCCGCGCCTCAGTACGCATAGTCAACTCGGCGCGTCGGAGGGCGACGAATGAGCGCGCAGGCCACGCTCGACATGAGTGCTGCGGCAACAGCAGCGGCGATCGCAGCCGGCAACGTTGCTGCACCCGACGTTGCGGCGGCGGCGCTCTCGCGCGCCATCGGCGACGCAGGACTGAACGCGTATGTGACCCTGGCCTCTGAGGCCGACGTGCGCGATGCGGCCGCTGCGGCCCCGGCAGGGCTGCTCTCCGGCGTGCCTGTGGCGGTCAAGGACAACATTTCGACGACCTCGCTCAGCACCAGTTGCGGCTCGCGGATTCTCGCCGGATGGGTCAGCCCGTATGAAGCGACCGCTGTCTCGCGACTGCGCGCCGCCGGCGCTGTGATCATCGGCAAGACGAACATGGACGAGTTCGCGATGGGTTCGTCGACTGAAAATTCTGCATTCGGTCCGACGCTGAACCCCCTCGATCACTCACGCGTACCCGGTGGCTCGAGTGGCGGCTCAGCGGCGGCAGTCGCGGCGGGCCACTGCCGTATCGCGTTTGGTTCGGAGACCGGTGGCTCCGTCCGCCAGCCCGCAGCATTCTGCGGCATCGTCGGCGTGAAGCCGACCTATGGCCGCGTCAGTCGCCTCGGTCTCGTGGCCTTCGCATCATCCCTCGACCACATCGGTGTCTTCGGACGAACGGTGGACGACGCAGCACTGGGACTGAAGGTCATTGCAGGCCACGATGCCCTCGACGCAACGTCAGTGGATACGCCGGTCGATGACTATTGCGCGGAAAACGGGCGGCCGCTGGCCGGACTCGTCGTCGGTGTCCCGACCGAGTACTTCCCACTCACACTCGACGAACGAATCCGGGCCAAGTGCCATCGCGCCATCGGGCTGCTGCGTGACTTGGGTGCCGAGGTGCGATCGGTCTCGCTGCCGCACACCGATCTGGCAATTCCGGTCTACTACATCCTCGCGCCGGCTGAGGCCTCGTCCAACCTCGCGCGTTTTGATGGTGTCCGGTACGGGCCGCGGGCGGCATCGGATGACTTGCGCGGCATGTACGAACGCACACGATCGGAAGGCTTCGGTCCGGAAGTCACACGACGGATCATTCTCGGCACGTATGTGCTCTCGCAGGGCCACTACGATGCGTACTATCGGAAGGCGATGCTCGTCCGGGAGAAGATCACGGAGGACTTCGCCGCCGTCTTTTCCAGCGGCGTGCATGTGCTGTTCACCCCTACGACACCGACACCGGCATTCCCGTTTGGATCAAAGAGCGATCCGATGGAGATGTATCTGAGCGACATCTTCACCGCGACCGCCAATCTGGCTGGGGTTCCGGCGATGTCACAGCCGATTGGGCTCGTCGACGGCCTGCCGATCGGTGGACAGTTCCTCGCCGCCCACTTTCGGGAGGCGGATATGTTCCGCGCGGCATATGCACTCGAGAAATCGCTCGGATCGGAGGCGCTGTCATGAGTCCCGAGAACACAGTTGACGTGACGGCGGGCTTCGAAATGGTCGTCGGGCTCGAGGTGCATGTGCAGCTGAAGACGCGCAGCAAGGCGTTCTGCGGCTGTTCGACCGACTTCGGAGCGCCGCCGAACCGGAATACCTGTCCTGTCTGTCTGGCACTGCCTGGTGCGCTGCCGGTGCTCAATGCCGCTGCAGTGGAGCTCGCACTGCGCGTGGGGCTTGGCCTCGGTTTCACCATCAATCGCGCATCGATCTTCGCGCGAAAGAACTATTTCTATCCCGATCTGCCGAAGGGGTACCAGATCTCGCAGCATGACCGGCCGATTGCCGAGCACGGTTCGCTGGACATCGGACTGACCGTGAATGGGGCACCGCGTGTGGTTGGTGTCACCCGCGCGCACATGGAGGAAGACGCTGGGAAGTCGATCCATGATCGCTACGAGGGAGCGACCGCGGTCGATCTGAACCGCAGCGGAGTGCCACTGGTCGAAATCGTAAGCGAACCGGATATGCGTTCACCCGAGGAAGCGGGCGCGTACCTTCGGACGCTCAAGCAGATCCTGTTGTATCTGGATGTCAGTGACTGCAACATGGAAGAAGGCAGCCTACGCGTCGATGCCAATGTCAGCGCGCGGCCGTTTGGCCAGACGACGCTTGGCACCAAGTGCGAAGTCAAGAACATGAACTCATTCTCCGGCGTCGAGAAGGCGCTGGCAGCGGAGTTCCGACGGCAGTGTGGGGTACTCGTTGCCGGTGGCACGGTCCAGCAGCAAACGCTGCTCTGGGATGGGCACAAGAACGAAATCCGGCCGGCGCGCAGCAAAGAGGGCTCGAGCGACTATCGGTACTTCCCCGAACCTGACCTGCCACCATTGGTCATTACTGAGGCCGAACTCGCGCGTGTCAGCGCAACCCTCCCCGAACTCCCCGCCGCGCGCCGGGTGCGCTACGCCGCGATGAAACTGTCGGAGTACGACGTGCAGGAACTGACTGCCGACCCAGCGACCGGACCGTACTTCGAGTCTGTGTTGCAGTTACACGCCGACCCGAAGTCGGTGGCGAACTGGGTCAACGGTGAGGTGCGTGCCAACCTGAACGAAAGCGGGGCAACGTGGTCGGCCGTCTCGCTGGCGCCGGCCCGATTGGCGTCGTTGCTCGATCTCGTCCGTGACGGAGTCGTCGGCAGCAGCGCGGCCAAGAAGATTTTCGCGCACTTGCACGCATCGGACCACTCGCCGCGCGAGATCGCTGAGCGCGAAGGGCTCATTCAGGTTCGCGACGATGACGCCCTCGCCGGTTGGGTCGATGCAGTGCTGGCCGAGAATCCGGCCGAAGCAGCGAGATATGCCGCCGGCGAGAAGAAGCTGCAGGGACTGTTGGTCGGCCTGGTGATGAAGAAGTCGCAAGGCCGCGCGGATCCGAAGCTGGTCAATCAGTTGCTGTCGTCGCGCGCCTCCGGGTAAAGCGGCGCGTCGAGCCCGGCGGCGTGGGCCAGGCGCGAAACGGGGAGGCCGAAGTGGCGCTCGGCCTCCTCTCGGACGAACGGATCACCGCCGCGACGGAGTGCCGCACGCCGGAGTCGCTTCGCGAGGCGCAATGCGTCGTCGCCGCTCGGGTCAAACTGGTAGGACTCTGAACGGTCGAGACGATCAAGCAGGTCCATCACATAGTCGAATGAACGTACCAGGTGCGACTCCACCTCCGGTCGCGACAGCCCCCATCGGCTGTTGTCGGCCATGATCCGGTAGATGCGCTGCCAGCTTTCGCTGTCGGTGACGTGCACCATCCCGCGGAACAGGCGACGGTTGGTACTGGTGCTGAAGATGGTCGGGCTGAGAATGTCATCGAGATGCGAATCGGCCCGTGAGTGATCGAGCAGAATGACGTCCCGCGCCCGTCTGGCCGCCGCGTCGCCAAGGTGTGTCTCGAATCGGCTCTCCCAATAGCTGTGCCCAAGTGCCGAGGTACTGCTCGTGACCGTGAGTTGGCGGGGCACGAAGAAATTGTGGGCCACCACATCCGCGGCCAGGTGTGACAGGTATCCCAGCGCAAAGGCGCGAAGCGATTCATCGCCGGCACGCTCGTAGATCTCGAATCCGACGGCCCACGAATGGCAGTGACGACCGGTTGGAGCGTACTTCTTGGCCATCGACGTGTCGGCCGCGATGCTGCCGTACAGGAAGTCCTGCGGAAAGGTGCGGAGCAGGGCCGCCGTTCCCGCCGGGAGCAGGGCGAGCGATCGCAAGACGGCTTCGCCAAGGTGGATATGTGTACCGGGCGTCCACGCCAGCAGGTCACCTGGTGTCAGTGCGACCCACAGCAACGCGCAAACGAGCATGAGCGCGTATCGCCGGGCGAGTCGCTCACTCACGCGCGTGGGCGCTGACGGATCCGCGGACCGCCGGAGCGTGGGGTGGCGTCCTTCGGTGACGGCCGCGCAGTCTCGTCATCGGGTTCGTCGTCCTCGTCTTCGAGTTCGTCTGCGAGTTCGTCTGCGAGTTCGTCTTCCGATTCGTCTTCCGATTCGTCTTCCCGTTCGTCTTCCCGTTCGTCCTCCCGTTCGTCCTCCCGTTCGTCTTCGAATCGATCGCCATCGTCGTCCTCGTCATCATCCTGGTCAGCAGCGAACGCCGCCTCGAGCGCCGCGAGTCGGGCGCGGACATCCGACTCGTCGAGTGACGCCTCCGATGGCCCGGTGTGTCGTGCGGCGCGACTTGTCCGGCGTCGCACACCGGCGCCGTCCCGAGGGAAGACATCCGCGAACAGCGCACCGGCCCCAGTGCGCACGCCACGCATCAGTCCGGTTGCCGACGCAATCGTCGCTTCCGCCTCGTCCTGCACCGCATCGACCAGCGTGGCAAGCTTCGTCAGCCGTTGCTCACCAGCATCCAGGGCGTCACGCACGGCATCGTCAACGGCGACAACGGTGCCGGAGAGCGTGCCAAGATCCCGTCGCACGGCCGTCACCACGTCGGACAGTTGCGTCGCGACCTGATTGAGGTTCCTGGCCAACGGGATCAGTTCGTCCGAGAGCCCTTGGAATCGCTTGCCCAGGTTGCGCTCAGCGCCGCGGACCGCACGGGCCATTCCGAGCAGTGCGACCGCGATTCCGAGGAGGAGCACTGTCACGACAATGCTCAGGATGCCTGTCGCGACGTTGTACCAGGGGGCCGGAACATCCACTGGCCGCACCAGCAGCGTGTCAGCAACGAGTGCCAGAAATGGGATGGTCGTCATGCCGAAACGTACCCGCCGACGGAGGCGTGGCGCACCCCTGCGCTTGACCTGTCGCCACGAGTCCGGCACCTTCACGCGCTTAACTGACCCCGATCGGGAGCGTGTGCATGGCCGCACTGCGGTATGTGGTAGAGGGTGGACGGCAGCTGTCCGGGACAATCCGGCCGGCTGGGAACAAGAATGCGGCGCTGCCGATCGTGGCCGCTGCGCTGCTCACGGCGGATGAGGTCACACTCGAGAACGTTCCGAGAATTCGCGACATCGAGACGTTGGTCCTTCTGCTGCGATCAGTCGGCGCTGAAGCGGAGTGGACCGGCCCGAACGCGCTCCGGATTCATGCCCGGGACATCCATCCGGCGACCCTTGATCCGGTGCTCTGCGAAAAGATTCGCGCGTCGATCCTGCTTGCCGGACCCCTGCTCGCACGGTGCGGCAGCGTGACGCTTCCGCCGCCGGGTGGCGACGTCATCGGCCGCCGGCGGCTCGATACACACTTCTTCGCCTTTGAACAGCTCGGCGCCACGTTCACCGCCGGGGAAACCTTCACTCTGACGGCGAAGGAGCTGCGCGGCCGGGACATCTTTCTCGACGAGCCGAGTGTCACCGGGACCGAGAATGCGATGTGCGCTGCGGCGCTGGCCAAGGGCACGACGATTTTCCGCAATGCCGCGAGTGAACCACACGTGCAGGATCTGGCCCACTTCCTCGTCGGCATGGGCGCGCAGATCGAGGGGATCGGCACGAACACACTGACCGTGCACGGCGTCGATCGTTTGCATGGATGCACGCACCGGATCGGACCCGATCACATCGAGGTCGGCAGCTTCATCGGACTGGCGGCGGTGACGCGGTCGGAACTGCGGATCGCGGATGCCGGCGTCGAGCACCTGCGCTCCATGCTGATGGGTTTCGAGCGCCTCGGGATTGCGTGTGTGATCGACGGCAATGATCTGATCGTTCCTGCCGAGCAATCACGTCGCATTCGCGATGATCTCGGCGGCCACGTCCCGAAGCTCGAGGATCAGCCCTGGCCTGCATTTCCCGCCGATGTCATGTCGATCGCGATTGTGACGGCGACGCAATGTGAAGGCTTGATCCTGATGCACGAGAAGATGTTCGAATCGCGTATGTTCTTTGTCGACAAGCTGATCTCGATGGGCGCACGGATCGTGCTCTGCGATCCACATCGCGCCCTGGTGTCCGGGCCGTCGCAGCTGCGTGCGGGAAACGTCGAAAGCCCCGATATCCGCGCCGGCATGGCGATGCTGCTGGCTGCCCTGTGTGCCACGGGTACCAGCACCATCATGAACGTGGGGCAGATCGAGCGCGGATATGAACGCATCGACGAGCGACTGAACGCGCTCGGCGCACGGATCACGCGCATCGAGGATTGATGCTGCCGCCGCGGCTGAGCATCCCCGACTTTGATGAATGGGGGTTTCACGCCTTCACCACGTCGAGGGCGGCGGGATCGTTTGGGGCACAGGGGACTGAGCCAGTGGCCGAGGTACTCGGCCGCTGGAACGGGCTGGTGGAGGCCGTGGCCGATCTTGGGATCCAGCAGTTTGTGAGTGGCAGTCAGGTCCATGGCGCTCACGTCGTGACGCATCGGGCGGGATGGCAGGGGTGGCTGCGGACGCCCGCGGCGGATGGGCACCTCTGGACGGTCACTGGCCTGGGCGCCGCGGTGACAGTGGCGGACTGCGTGCCGGTCTTCATCGCCCACCCCTCAGGCGCCGGCGCGATCCTCCATTCCGGTTGGCGTGGGACGGTGGCGGGGATCACCGAACGAGCGATCGAGAGGCTTGTTTCGTTGGGGTTCGGTGCGGGAAGCCTCCGCCTCCACCTCGGTCCCTCGATCTGCGGAGCCTGCTATGAGGTGAGTCCCGATGTCTACCGCGCGGTGACGGGTTCGTCCGTACCTGGTCCCAGTCCGGTGGATCTTCGGGCCGCCATTGCCGACGGCGCGCGTGCGCTTGGGGTGCGGGATATCGCCATCAGCGAGTGGTGCACCCGCTGCTCGACTGACCGACTCTTCTCGCACCGGGCTGGTGACGCCGGTCGCCAGTTGGGGGTGCTGCTGTCACCCGATCGGCGCAAGTGACTGTCTGACAGGTGCTTGAACGCCCCTGTCCCTCGGGTTACTATGACTGAAGTAATTCGGTACTACACTGTCAAAGTGTGGGGGCCTCCCCGCACTTTTTTGTTTCTGTAAGAGTGGGTTCGAGAGGTCGGGAACGTGGCGGCACCCATCGCAGCAGCTGTGCAGCAGGTCGTTGAATCGGCGGTGACGCAGGCGGGCTTCGAGCTCTTTGCGCTCACTGGCGGTGGCACCCGTAACCGGCCGTTGCTCGAAGTCCGCATCGATCGGCCTGATGGCACGAAGGTGACGATCGAGGACTGTGCCGCGGTATCGCGTGCGATTGAAGCAGTCCTCGATGGCAGTACGCTGGTCGCTGAGACGTATCGGCTGGAAGTGTCGTCGCCGGGGATGGACCGCCCGCTGCGTCACGCCGCGGACTGGCGCCGTTTCGCGGGACGTCGCGTCGCCGTGACGAGTGGAGCGTTGGTTGGAAGCCGGGTCGAGGGCACGCTGCTTGGCATCGATGATTCGCTGGATATCGAAACGGGTGTCGTGCAGGACGATCAGGGGACGGAGCATCGGGTGGCACTCGCCGACGTGAAAAGCGCGCGGCTGGTTGTCACCTGGAATCGTTAGAAGTACGAGGGGATCGCGATGGATATTCTGAACGCAATCAAGGAACTCACCAACTCCAAGCAGATGGATCGCGAGGAGTTGCGCGCGCTGTTGCAGGACGGAATTCTGGCCGCATTGGGCCGGAAGTACGGCCCGACGGTGGATGCCGAAGTCGAAATCGACGAGACCAAGGGCGAGATCCGCATCGTGCGCTTGCGCACCGTGGCGGCCGAAGTCCTTGATCCGGTGCGCGAAGTCACCCTCGAGGAGGCCCGATTCCTCGACGAGAGCTTTGAGGTCGGGGATGTGATGGAGACGCCGATCGAGTTTGCCGAATTTGGCCGGACTGCCGTGCAGGCCGCCAAGCAGCGGATTCTGCAGCGCGTTCGCGAAGGCGAGCGGACGAAGATCAAGGACGAATTCTCCGGTCGTGTCGGGGACCTGTTCTCCGGTGAAGTCCAGCAGATCGAGCGCGGGAAGCTGGTGCTCATGCTGAACCGTCATCGTGAAGCCGAAGCGATCATCCCATATCGCGAGCAGAATCATCGCGAGCACTACCATCAGGGTGAAACGATTCGCGCTGTCCTGAAAAAGGTCGAGGATACCCCGAAGGGACCGCGACTCGTGTTCAGTCGCTCCGATCCGCTCTTCGTACAGGCGCTCTTCAAGCTCGAAGTGCCGGAAATTCAGCAGGCGGTCGTCGAAATCCGGGCCGCGGCGCGCGAAGTCGGCAGCCGCACCAAGATCGCCGTCTTCTCCCGTGATGACGCGATCGATCCGGTCGGAGCCTGTGTGGGCCTCAAGGGGGCTCGCGTTCAGGCCGTCGTCAACGAGTTGGGTGGCGAACGGATCGACATCGTGCCATGGTCGGCCGATCCTGAACGGTTCGCGAAACTGGCCCTCGCGCCAGCGAAGGTCGCGCGGGTTTTCAGTGATCCAGCGACCAAGACGGTTCAGGCCGTTGTCGATGAGGATCAGCTCTCGCTGGCCATTGGCCGAAATGGGCAGAATGTCCGACTGGCTTCCGAACTGACGGGCTGGAAGATCGATCTGTACTCCAGCCGGGAGTGGGTTGAGCGTACCGAGGGTGGGCCGGGCTTCGCTCCGCTTCCCCCGGAGCCTGTCGCCGACGTGCCGCTCTCCGCCCTTGAGGGACTGTCCATGGGCACCGTTGCCGTGCTCGAGGCAGGCGGATATCGCACCCTCAACGATATTATTGATCTTGAGCGCGGGGACTTCCTCAAGCTGCCTGGGATCGCCCCCGCCGAGGCGGACCGGATCATGGGTATTCTGGACGAACTGACGACGGACGATGCCACTGAAGAAGGCGGCACACCTGGCGGGACGGCCAGCTGACCGAGTCGGCTGAGCTGCGAAAGCTGGCTGCGCTGCTTGGACTCGGGTTTCGCGGGCGGTTGGTTGTCGTGGGAGTTGAGCAGGTGCGTGTTGAAGCGAAGAAGGGCAATGTGAAGCTGGCGGTGGTCGCGCACGACGCGTCTCGTCACAGCAGGGAGAAGATTGTTCCGCTCCTGCGTGCGAAAGGGGTTGAGATCATTGAAGTGATGTCGGCGGACCAGTTGGGCGCTGCGTTTGGGCGCGAGCAGACTGCGGCGGTGGGCATTACCGACGCAGGGTTGGCGCGGGGCGTTCGAGCCATCGGGCTCGACAGCGCGCGCTCGGAGTGACTTTCGGAGGCTGGGTTTGAGCAAGTTGCGTGTCGTGGATATGGCCGGTGAGTTCGAGATCAACGTGGATGAAGTCATCCAGTTGTTGCGCTCGATGGACGTACCGGTATTGAGCCCGCAGAGCGGGCTGACCGATGATCAGGTGTCGCGGATCCGGGCCAGGTGGGAGCGTGAGAAGCGCACCCGTCAGGCGAAGGCTGCGGCGCCTGCTCCTGCGGCTGCGCGGCGGCGGAAGGGCGCCGCAGGGCCAGCTGCGGAGCCCGTTGCGGCTGCACCGGCCGTTGCGTCGGACACGTCTGAAGTTGAACCTGGCGCCCCGGCCGTCCGCCGCCGCAAGGCTGCGGACGTCGCCGCTCAACAGGCCATCCACGATACGGCTGCCGCGGTCGAAGCCGAGTCAATTGCGGCAGCGGCCGCCGCGCACGCAGCAGTGGTTGCCGCCGCGGCACCGCCGCCGCTCGTCGTGAAGGCGCCCGTTGACGTCGAACCAGAACCGTCGCATGCCCCGTCGGTGTCAGACGGTGGTGCACCGACAGTCGTTCCGCCATTGACCTCAGCCGAGCCGCTGCCCCCGGCGCGCCCCGTACCGGTCGCCAGTGCGTCGCCAACCACGCAGCAGCCGCTGCCGCCGTACGCGAGCGCCTCGCCGAGTTCGCAAGGCAGCGGTGGCGCGTCGTCACGTCCGCCCCTCCGACCGGCCTCGGCTGGACTGCCGGATCGCCCGCGTGCTGCGGGTGCCGGCCTTCCACCGCGTGGTCGCCCCGGTCAGGGCGGTGGCAACTTCAGCGGTCCGCGACCGGTGGCATCGGCGACGCCGTCGTTCGGTGGCCCCGCCGTCCGCCCGCCAGGAGGCGGCCCTCCGCGTCCTGCCGGTGGTGCGCCAGGTGCCGCTGCGGCGCCGCGTGCCGGTGGAGACCCTCGCCGCGGTGGGGGCAAGAAGGGCAAGCGCGGGTCGGTCGATCAGGCTGCCGTCGACGCGAACATTTCGAAGACGATGAGCGCGTTGCGCGGCCCGGCTCGCCGTGGCCGTCGCTTTGATGACTCAGCCTCGAGAGAAGAGCTGGAGGCGTTCCGCGCCGCTGCGGCGGAGCGTGAGCGCACGACCGTGCGGGTCAACGAGTTCATCACGGTCTCCGAGCTGGCGCAGATCCTCAAGGTCGCGGCCACGGAGATCGTTGGATTCGCCTTCAAGCATCTTGGGTTGATGGTCACGATCAACCAGCGGCTCGACTTCGACCAGATCGAGCTGATCGCCGGCGAGTTCGGGTTCCAGGCCGTCAAGGAAGAGGAATATCAGGTCGAGGAAGAAGGCGAGAAGATCATCGACGCCGCCGAGGATATGGTCTCACGTCCGCCCGTGGTCACGATCATGGGCCACGTGGACCACGGCAAGACGTCACTGCTCGACTACATCCGGAAGGCGAACGTCGTTGCTGGCGAAGCAGGTGGCATCACGCAGCACATCGGTGCATACCACGTGACGGTGGCCGGTGGAAAGACCATCACCTTCCTCGATACTCCGGGCCACGAAGCCTTCACCGCGATGCGTGCACGCGGTGCGCAGGTGACCGACATCGTCGTCCTCGTCGTCGCGGCGGATGACAAGGTGATGCCGCAGACCATCGAGGCCATTTCCCACGCCAGGAACGCTGGCGTTCCGCTGGTGGTGGCGATCAACAAGATCGACGCCCCCGGGGCGGATGCGGCGAAGGTCAGACAGGATTTGTTGCAGCAGAACGTCGTGCTCGAGGACTTCGGTGGTGCGGTGCTCGCCAGCGACATTTCCGCCAAGAAGGGCACCAACATCGATCAGTTGCTGGACCAGATCCTGCTGCAGGCGGAAATCCTCGATCTCAAGGCCAACCCGTCACGTCGCGCACAAGGCGCCGTCGTTGAAGCGCAGCTCGACCAGGGCAAGGGGCCGGTCGCAACAGTCCTGATTCAGAACGGCACGGTCCGCGTCGGTGATGACTTCATCTGCGGTGTGTTCTCCGGTCGTGTGCGCGCGCTGCTTGACGAGCGTGGAAAGATTGTGAAGTCGGCAGGGCCCGCCATTCCGGTGCAGGTGCTGGGCATGACCGGTGTGCCGATGGCGGGGGACCAGTTTGTCGTCGTCGAGGATGCGGCCGAAGCGCGTGAAATCGCGCAGCGCCGCGAACGTCTCGAGCGCGAAGCGCGCAGTCGCCGCACCACCAAGTCGTCTGTGTCGCTGGCCGATTTCATGGCCGCCGCCACGTCCGGCGAGAAGCGGACCTTGAAGATGCTCATCAAGGCCGATCAGGGTGGTCCGGCCGAGGCGCTGGCGGATGCGCTCCAGCAGCTGTCGAATGCCGAAGTCCAGGTCGAAGTGATTTCTCGTGGCGTGGGCGCGATCTCCGAGAGCGATATCCTGCTGGCGAAGGCGGCAGGCGCGATCATCGTCGGCTTCCACGTGCGGCCGGACAACAAGGCGCGGTCTGCGGCTGAGCGTGAAGGGGTCGACATCAAGCTGTACCGCATCATCTACGAAGCGGTCTCTGACGTGAAGTCGGCGCTCGAAGGCATGCTCCGTCCGGAGCAGCGCGAAGTGATCTACGGCGAGGCGGAAGTCCGCGAAGTCTTCAAGGTGCCGAAGCTTGGTGCGATCGCGGGGTGCATGGTCCGCAACGGCATGATGAACCGGCAGGGCAAGATGCGCGTCATCCGGGATGGTGTGGAGGTCTACGAGGGAAGCATCGCCTCGTTGCGCCGCTTCAAGGAAGACGCGAAGGAAGTCAAGGAAGGTTACGAGTGCGGTATTGCCATCGAGAATTTCAACGACATCAAGGTCGGCGACGTGCTTGAGTGCTTCCGTACCGAGGAAATCGCGCGCACGCTGTAAGGCGCATGATCTTTTTCGTGGCCCCCTCGGTGCGTCGCACTGCGGGGGCCACTGCGTCACGGGCCCGCGTAGGTGGGCGACCGGCGCACAGGAGAGACTGATGGCTGGAAATGAGCGCCGCCCGGACCGGGTCGCTGCCGCAATACGAGAGGAAGTGGCGCGTGTGTTGTCACGCGATGTTCAGGACCCGCGGATCAGCGGCGCCTTCGTCACCGTCACCGGCTGCGAGGTCTCGCGGGATCTGCGCACCGCGAAGGTGTTCGTCAGCATCCTCGGTGACGACGAGGCGAAGGCGCGCGCTCGTGATGGACTGACCGATCTGGCGCCGCAGTTGCGCGGCCCGATCGGCCGTGCGCTGCGCTTGCGCGCGGCTCCCGAGATCTTCTTCAAGGTCGATCAGAGTGTCGCCTACGCTGCGCGGATAGAAACGCTGCTCGCACAGATCAAGCCTGCCGCCGTCGATGGAGACGCTGCCGACACGGTGGTCGAGGCTCCTGACGCTGGTGATGATGACGACAGCAGTGACTGACGGGCTCCTGCTGCTCGACAAGCCTGCGGGAATCTCGTCGCACGATGCGGTGCTGGCGGCACGGCGGGCGCTGAGCGAAAAACGGATCGGACACGCGGGCACTCTCGATCCGTTCGCGACGGGGCTGCTGGTGCTGCTGACTGGGCGCGCCACGCGCCTGCTCCCCTTCATCCCAGGCGAGCCCAAGGTCTACGAGGCAACGATTCAATTCGGTACCGAGACCGATACCGAAGATCTGCTCGGCGCCGTGACACGCGAAGCGTCACTGCCCGACGAGGCTGCCGTTCGGGCGGCCCTTCCCGCACTGACCGGGACCATCAATCAGGTCCCTCCGGCATTCTCGGCCAAGCGAGTGGATGGACAGCGCGCCTACGAGGCGGCGCGAGCCGGCGTCATGCTGGACCTCAAGCCGGTCTCGATCACGGTGCACGCGTGGGAGCTTCTGGCCTGGAACGACTCGACGTGCGACGTGCGCATCGTCTGCGGTGGGGGAACATATGTCCGGTCCCTCGCCCGCGACCTCGGCAGGGCTGTGTCGAGTGCCGCGCATCTGTGCGCGTTGCGTCGGGTTGCGGCAGGCGCGTTCGACGTCGCTCAGGCGCAGGCCGTCAGCGCCTTGCGCGACGAGGTGCCTCGCTTGCGGCCGCCGCTCGACGCACTTCCGCATCTGCCAAAGGTCCAACTGACGCTCGACGAAGTGCATCGCATTCGCCGCGGCCTTGACATCGCAATCGGGCAGCCGCCAGCGCTGTGCGGGAGTCATGTGGCACTGGTGTCGGCCGAGCACGGGGGGCTGATCGCGCTTGGTGAACAGATCGGCGATCGATGGCAGCCTCGTGTCGTCATGCGCGATGCCTGAGCGGATGGACGAATCCGGGTTACCGCCGGACGCGCTGCGATGTGCCATTACCGTCGGCACGTTTGATGGTGTGCACCTCGGTCACTTCGACGTGCTCAGTCGCCTCGCCCAGTTAGCCCGATCGCGATCGATGACGAGCGTCCTGGTCACATTTTCGCCGCATCCGACCGAGGTGCTGAGGCCGGAGTCTGCGCCGCTGCTCCTGACACCAGGAATGGAGAAGTTCGAAGCGCTGGCGACGATCGGAGTCGACTATTGCGCCATACTGCCATTCACGAAGCAACTCGCCGCGTTGACCGCCGCTGACTTTGTTCGCGAGGTCCTTCGGCCCCGTTTCAGGATGGACGCGCTGTTGATCGGCCATGACCACGGGTTCGGGCGCGATCGCGCTGGCGGTCGGGAGCAGTTGCTGGCCCTCGGGGTGGCCGAGGGGTTTGCCGTCGAACCGGTGGCGCCGGTGAGCTTGCCGGACGGCTCGATCGTCTCGTCGTCCGCGATCCGGAGCGCGGTCGCGAGCGGTGACTTCGAGGCGGCGAGGCGAGCCCTCGGCCGCAGGTTCTCGATCAGCGGTCGTGTGGGGAAGGGTGAGCAGCGAGGCCGACTCCTTGGCTTTCCGACGATCAATCTTGGCCGGCCGCACCCGAGAAAGCTCCTGCCGCCAGCGGGTGTGTACGCCGCGATCGTGCAGACCCCCAGTGGAGCCTACGGCGCCATGATGAATCTCGGCCCCCGTCCAACCGTTGGCGACGATCGCCTGACGGTCGAAGCGCACCTCTTCGATTTTGCCGGTGACCTCTACGGCGCTGCCGTCCGGATCGATCTGGTGGCGCCAATCCGTCCCGTCCGGCGCTTCAACGGGCTCTCGGAGCTGACGGCCCAACTCGCGAATGACGGCCTGGCCGCCCGTGCCGCGTTGACCCGGTTCGGCTGAACCGGCTAGCTTATATGGCTATTCCTACACAGAACGTCCTTCCCTTCTTCCGCTGCAGTGCATGAACAGTCTGCGGTCCCGCCTCCTCCTGATCGCCGCCGCCATCGGGCTTTCGGTTTTCGCCCTTTTCCCGCGCGCTACGGCAGTGCGTGAAAAGAAGCCCGACGGTTCATTCGTCGAAACCACCAAGCGCCTCTGGCCGCTCAAGTATGGCCTCGACCTGCAAGGCGGGATGCACCTTGCTCTCGAGATCGACGAGAGCAAGGGCGCCGTCGCCGACAAGAAGGACGCACTCGGGCGTGCGCTGAAGACGGTGCGCAATCGCATCGACCAGTTCGGCGTGTCCGAGCCGGTGGTGCAACAAGCTGGCGATGATCGCATCATCGTCGAACTTCCCGGCATTGATGATCAGCAACGGGCGCAGGATGTGGTGCAGAAGTCCGCATTCCTGCAATTCCAGATCACCGACAAGACGAATGCCCTCGAGCGCTCGTTGCCCCGCATGGACGCCGCGGTTCGGAGTCAGCGGCTCGACGCTGGCACGCCTGGGTCGGCCGTCGCTGTCACCGGTCCGTCCGCAGCCGCGCCACTGAGTGGGCTGCTGACCGGCGATACGAGCAAGAAGGCATCAACCGACACCGCCAAGGCTGCGGCGACGGACACCGCCGCGGCAAAGGATGCCAACGGCCCGATCACGAAGATGGTCCAGCCGGGGCAGTTCCCGGGGCAGTACTTCGTGAAGGAGTCTGACGTGCCGCGGTTGACGCGATTCCTCGCGGACACCATGGTCCGCGCGGCGATCGCCCCTGGAAAGGTGCTGCGCTTCGACGCGGACACCGCTGGTGGCGCACCGGGGCAGGGCGCCTATCGTGCGCTGTACATGCTCGACAGCAAGCCGATCATCACCGGCGAGTTCCTCACCGATGCCAAGCCGAACCAGAATCCCCTTGAACCCGGCTACATCGTCGAGTTCGAGTTCAACTCCGAGGGCGGTCGGATCTTCCGCCGCGAGACGGGCAAGCACGTCCGCGACAACATGGCCGTCGTGCTCGATGACCGTGTTGTGACGGCGCCGACGATCAACAGTGCGATCGGCCGTAATGGGCAGATCACCCTCGGCGGCGCCGGGCTGCAGGCCGCTCAGGATCTGGCGCTCGTGCTTCGTGCCGGTGCGCTTCCGGTGCCGCTCAAGGTCGCTGAGATGCGCAACATCGGCGCCAGCCTCGGTCAGGACTCGATCGACAAGGGTAAGGTGGCGTTTGGTATCGCGATCCTGATGGTCATCGTCATCATGGTCGGCTACTACCGGTTCAGTGGCATCATCGCGGTGGTCGCCCTCGGGTTGTACGTGTTCTTCACGCTGGCGGCGCTGGCAGGCTTCGGCGCGACACTCACGTTGCCCGGCCTTGCAGGGCTCGTCCTCGGCGTCGGCATTGCCGTCGACGCCAACGTGCTGATCTTCGAACGTATCCGTGAAGAAATGGATCGGGGCAAGTCGGCCCGCCTCTCCATTGACGAAGGCTTCAAGCATGCGCTGAGCGCGATCGTCGACACCAGTGTCGCCACGATCCTCTCTGGTGCAGTGCTCTATCAGTACGGTACGGGACCGGTGCGCGGCTTTGCCGTCACGCTGGTGGTGGGTGTCGCTGCCTCGCTGTTCACGGCCATCTTCGTGACGCGGACCCTTCTCCTCCTCTGGCTCGACCGCACCGGCGGCACGAAGCCCCTGAGCATCTGATGCTGCGAATCTTTCACAACACCAAGTACGACTTCATCAAGTGGTGGAAGGTCGCCGCCATCGCCACGCTTGCGTTCATGGCGATCGGGCTGGCCTCCTTCGCCGTCACGGGGCGTCCGAACTACTCAGTCGAATTTACCGGTGGCACGCTCGTCCAGCTGAAGTTCAAGCAGGCCGGCGATGCCGGAAAGATTCGTGCGGCGCTTGATGTTGCCGGAATCAAGAGCGCCGAAGTCCAGCAGTTCGGTGGTCCGGACGAGTTCATCATCCGTGCGCAGGAAAGGTCGCTGGTCGCTCAACAGGCGGCCGGTGCGGAGAAGGTCGCCGATCGCATTCGGACGGCGTTGGTAACGGCGTTCGGCGAGCCTGCGTTTACGGTTGTGCGAAAGGAGTCGATCAGTCCCAAGGTCGGCGAAGAGCTGAGCCGCAACGCGGTCCTGGCGATGGTTCTGGTCTCGCTGGCGACGCTGATCTACCTCGCCTTCCGCTTTGAGTGGCGCTTCGGTGTGGCGGCAGTGGTCGGGACGCTCCACGATACGCTCATCACCATCGCATTCATCAAGCTCCTGCATCTTGAAGTGTCGCTCACGGTGGTGGCCGCGATCCTGACACTGCTCGGCTATTCCATGAATGACACGATCATCATCTTCGACCGCGTGCGCGAGAACCTGAGGACGGCCGGCAAGGAGTCCTTGTACAGCGTGCTCAATCGCTCGATCAATGACACGTTGCCGCGCTCGATCATGACCCATGCAACGACGTTCGCGGCGTCGCTCGCACTGCTGATCTTTGCGGGCGAGGTGATCCGCCCCTTCGCGTGGGTGATGACGTTCGGCATCTTCGTGGCCACGTTCAGCTCGATCTATGTGGCCGGGCCGGTACTGCTCTGGATCGAAGCCAAATTCCCGCGAAAGGCCGCCGCCGGCGCGGCGCGACCGGCGGACGCCGTGGCGAAACGGCCTGGCGCCGTTGCCCCTCGTTGAGTCAGCGCGACAGCATCATGCTCCGACGGACCGCCGCCAATTGCGGCGGTTTTGTCGTTCCGGGCGACGCGAGGTGCTGATTGACAGCCACGCGCACCTGGCTGCGGCGCAATTCGACTCCGACCGGGCGGTGATGCTGCAGCGTGCGTGGGATGCCGGAGTGTCGCACATCGTGGTGATCGGTGAGAGCACACCCGCCGCCCGCGACCTGGCGCGCCTCGATCCGCAGCGTCTCTCGTTCACTACCGGCGTACACCCGCACGAGGCGCACACCTTCGACGCCGATCGCGACATTCCTCGGCTCCGTGTGCTCGTCGGCGAGGGCGCCGTGGCGGTCGGTGAGTGTGGTCTCGATTACTACTACGATCACAGCCCGCGTGAGCTGCAGCTGCTGGCATTCGAGAGCCAGATCGACCTCGCACAGGAAGTCGGGCTCCCGGTCGTGGTGCACACGCGGCAGGCCGAGGAGGATACGGTGCGTATCATGTGCGCGGCCGCACACCGCGGCGTTGTCGGCGTGCTCCATTGCTTCACTGGCTCGGCAGCGCTGGCACAAGCCGCGATCGAAATCGGCTGGTACATCTCGATCAGTGGAATTGCGACATTCAGCACCTGGGAGCGGGACGATGTCGTCGCAATGATTCCGGATCCACAGCTCCTCGTCGAGACCGACGCGCCGTATCTCGCGCCCGTTCCACACCGCGGCAAGCGAAATGAATCCGCATTCCTGCGGAGTACCGTCGAGCGCCTCGCCCTCGTCCGCGCGACGACGCCGGAGCAGCTCGGCCTGCTGACGGCCTCCAATGCAATCCGCCTCTTCAAGCTGCCGCTCACTTCTTCGACCTGATCGATGCCTACGGATCTCGAGATTGCGCAGGGTGTCACGCTTCGTCCGATTCGCGATGTAGCCGCCGAAC
Organism: Gemmatimonadaceae bacterium; assembly: GCA_031423355.1. GTDB lineage: Bacteria > Gemmatimonadota > Gemmatimonadetes > Gemmatimonadales > Gemmatimonadaceae > JACMLX01. The sequence goes on from JANPFJ010000266.1 coordinate 19,468, forward strand.
TCGGATTGGATGAAGATCAGATCGATCTGTACGGCAAGTTCAAGGCGAAGCTGCCGCTGTCGATTGCCGAGCGGCCTATCCGCGGGAAACTCGTGCTGGTGACGGCCATCCACCCGACTGCCGCAGGCGAAGGAAAGACCACGACGTCAGTCGGGCTCGCCCAGGCGTTGCGTCGGCTCGGAACCAATGTCGTACTCTGCCTTCGGGAACCGAGTCTCGGTCCGGTGTTCGGAGTCAAGGGCGGCGCCGCGGGTGGTGGCTTCGCGCAGGTATTGCCGATGGAAGACATCAATCTGCATTTCACCGGCGACTTCCATGCGATCTCGAGCGCGCATTCGCTGCTCTCGGCGATGCTCGACAATCATTTGCAGCAAGGGAATGCGCTGAGCATCGATCCGCGCCGGATCACCTGGCCGCGCACGATCGACATGAATGACAGGGCGCTGCGGAAGTGCATCGTCGGTCTTGGTGGTGCGACGAACGGCGTCCCGCGCGAAGAACGATTTGTCATCGTTCCGGCGAGCGAGATCATGGCCATCCTTGCCCTGTCCACAGGTCTCGACGATCTGCAACTTCGGTTGACGAGGATCGTCGTCGGCAGCGCGTACGACGGTCGGTTTGTCACTGCCGGCGAGCTCGGTGCGGCAGGCGCGATGGCATTGCTGCTTCGCGAGGCATTGCGGCCAAACCTCGTACAGACGGCGGAGGGAGGCCCCGCGCTGGTCCATTGCGGACCGTTCGCGAACATTGCGCACGGGTGTAACTCGCTGATCGCCACCCGCTCGGCACTCGCCCTGGGCGACGTTGTCGTCACCGAGGCAGGTTTTGGCTCGGACCTGGGGGCCGAAAAGTTCTTTGACATCAAGGCGCGCGCCGGCGGCCTGACACCCGCCGTCGCTGTCATCGTGGCGACGGTGCGCGCGTTGAAACTGCACGGGGGTGCGTCGAAGAGCGCACTGGCCAGTCCTGATGTCGAGGCGGTCGTTCGCGGGCTCGCGAACCTCGAACGTCACATCGCGAATGTGCGGCAGTTCGGGGTCCCGGTCGTGGTATCCTTGAACCGGTTTACGTCTGATAGTGACGAGGAACTGGAGGCTGTCCTGGGTGCGGTTCAGCGTGCTGGAGCCAGAGGCGCCCTGTGCGAGGTCTGGGCCCACGGTGGTGCCGGCGGCGAGGCCCTCGCGACGCAGGTGCTCGATGTGCTGGCCACCGAGCCACCATCCTTCAGGCCGCTCTATGATGTCACGCTTGGCATCCGCGAGAAGATCGGTACGATTGTGCATCGGGTCTATGGCGGTGATGGCGTCGATTTCACTCCGAGGGCAGAGCGCTCCATTCGTGAACTCGAGCGCCAGGGCCTTGGTGCGACGCCTGTCTGCATTGCCAAGACGCAGTCATCGTTCAGCGACAATCCTGCACTGCTGGGCGCGCCGCATGGTTTCCGGGTACAGATTTCAGAAGTGTATCCAGCCGCCGGTGCAGGGTTTGTTGTGGCTCAGGCCGGTGATATCATGACCATGCCGGGGCTACCTGCGGTTCCGGCTGCGGCCCGGATCGGCGTCGATGGCGCGGGTCGTGCCATTGGATTGTTTTAGCGTTCCATTCATCGAGGAGTCGTCGTGACCAAGCGTGTCATCAGTAGCCCCAGTGCCCCTGCGGCGATCGGCCCGTACTCCCAGGCCATCGCGGTCGACAACCTGATGTTCACTGCCGGCCAGATCGCCCTTGATCCGGCCACCATGACCGTGGTGCCGGGCGATGTTGCCGCGCAGACGGAACAGGTCATGAAGAATCTCGCCGCCGTGTGTGCTGCCGCGGGTGCGTCGTTGCAGGACGTGGTCAAGACCACGGTGTTTCTGCAGGAAATGATCGATTTTCAAGCGATGAATGAGGTATATGCGCGTCACTTCGGCGACAATCGGCCGGCACGGAGTACCGTCGCAGTGCGTGGATTGCCGCGCGACGTGCGGGTCGAGATCGAAGCAATCGTTCGCTTGCCCAGCGCCTGAGTGACGGTGCGCGCTGTGATGGGCGGACGGCGCGTCCTTCGTCTCCTGCGGCGCGCCGTCGCCGTCTGCGGCACGCTCGGCGCTATGGTGCACGCGGCTGAGGCGCAGCTCGTGCCAGTGCCGCCACCGCGTGACACGGTGAAGCGGGATACCGTTGCACCACGGCCGCCGCGGCGCCTCCCGAACAGCATTCCAGATTCCCTTCTGCGGCCGCCGATCACCCCGAAGGCCGCGTTTCTGCACTCGCTGCTGCTCCCAGGATGGGGGCAGAGCGCACTCCGTCGCTCGACCGCCGCCACCGTCTTTGCGTCGGCCGAGTTGGGGATGATCTACATGGTGGGAAAATCCCGTGCGGATCTCCGCCGTGCCAGGGCGTTGCAGCGGCTTGACTCGATCGCCGTTGGTGACCCGAGTCTGGGAGGGCCGGTGACCAGGATCCCCTCGGTGGATCCCGGCCTGGTCAATGCCCGGCGCCTCCATCTCGAGGACTGGCTGGCCGCCTGGTTCTTCAATCACCTGCTCGCTGGCGCTGACGCATACGTCGCGGCAAACCTGTGGGACCTCCCCGCGCGTGTGTCGATTCAACAGACGCCGGTCGGGCCAGGGATTGGCGCGCAGTTCCGCTGGTGAACGACGCGGCGATCGGTGTCTTCGACTCCGGTATCGGTGGCCTCACCGTTGCCGCCGCCATCATGCGGGATTTGCCGAATGAGCGCGTGCTCTACCTCGGTGACACCGCGCGCGTCCCCTACGGACCGAAGAGCCCCGAGACCGTCGTGCGCTACAGTCGCCAGATCGCGGCGTTCCTGCTCGAGAAGCAGGTCAAGGCAATCGTCGTTGCGTGCAACACCGCCACGGCGCACGCACTGGAAACGCTGCAGCGCGAATGCGCCGTGCCGGTGATCGGCGTCGTTCAGCCTGGGGCGCGCGCAGCAGTGAATGCGACGCGAAACGGTCGTATCGGCGTGATCGGGACGTCAGGGACGATCAATTCAGGAGCGTATCATCGCGCCATCGCCGAGCTCGCACGGGAAACCACGGTGGTCGGCGTGGCCTGCCCGCTCTTTGTGCCACTGGTTGAAGAGGGCTGGGTCGATCATCTCGCCACCCGGCTGATCGCCGAAACGTACCTCGCGCCCATCCGCGATGCGGCGGTGGATACGCTGGTGCTCGGATGCACACACTATCCGCTGCTCGCACCGGTGATCAGTGAGGTCATCGGCCACGATGTCACGCTGGTCGACTCCGCCGCAGAAACAGCGATCGCACTCCGGGATGTGTTGCGGGAGCGATCGCTGGAGTCGTCAGGCCTGATCGGTTCCAACCGGCATCGCTTCGTTGCCACCGACGCGCCCGAGGCCTTCCGTCGAGTTGGGCAACGATTCATCGGCCCGGTGCTCGATCTGGTCGAGACAACGGTCTTTGCCTGATTCCAGCGGTTCGAGGAGTTCGATCCGGGTGCTGGTCAGCTTCAGATACCGTGGCACGTCACCCCATCCGCCCGGGTTGGCGTAGACGCCGCCAGCTGGGGCTCGCGTCAGCCCCGCGACGTGTGAATGCCCGAACACGACCAGATTCGGTCCTCCCGGTCGAGCCATTCGTTCGAGTGCCACATCGCGGAGGCCCACACCGTTGTCTTCAGCACTATGGACCCGACTGGCCTCTGATGTACCCAGCGCGAGGCGCGTGCCGAGGTCAGGGTGAATCAGCTTGAACGCCCACACCGAGAGTGGGTGCCGAAGAATCGGCCTCACCAGCAGGTACCGTCGGTCGGCATCACCGCGGAGTCCGTCTCCGTGCTCCACTTCCAGATCCCAGCGCCCGATCCGGACGCGCAGCGGTGTTGTCTGATACGTGACGCCGACCATGTCGCGCAGCACCGAACCGCCCCAGCAGTCATGGTTGCCCGAGATCCAATGGATCTCCATGCCCGCCGCACGCAGTTCCGTCAGCGCGCCAAGAACCGGGAGCGCAAACGAGGGAATCGAACGGCGCCACTCGAACCAGAAATCAAGGATGTCGCCGTTGAGGATCAGTGAGCCCGGCTGACCGCGAAGGCGTCGGAGGAACCGCACCAGCGCTGCGGTTGTCGCCGCGGGCGCGGCGCCGACGTGGGCATCCGAGAGGAGATAGATGGGAAGCTGGTGCACAGGTGGAGATTACTTCGTTCCCCTCACTTTGACAAAACGGCTGGCGATCGATCAACTTCGCCGTCGCATTCCCATCCTCGTGACCAACGCTCCAGTGCCCCTGCTTGCTCCGCCACCATCCTGCGCCATCGATCTTCGAGTTCGCTACGCAGAGACCGACCAGATGGGTGTTGTCTATCACTCGAACTACCTGATCTGGTGCGAGGTCGGTCGGACCGAACTGATTCGCCAGTTCGGCCGCTCGTACGCCGAGATCGAGCGGCTCGGAGTCGGGCTCGCGGTGTCCGACGCTGCGCTCCGTTTTCTCGCTCCCGCGCGCTACGACGACTTGATTCGTGTCACAACCACGTTGACGGAAATCCGGTCGCGTGCGATGACCTTCGAATACGTCATCGCACACGTCGAACGGTCCGTGACGCTCGTCACGGCGACGACAACGCTCATTGGCCTCGATCGCGCGGGCAAGGTTGCACGGCTGCCCAACGCCTTGCGCAATGCGCTTGGCCTCGCCGATGCGTGAGGGCGGTACCGAACATGGTCGTCCGCGACGATCGCGGGGCGACCACATGGCGCATCGCGGCTCCGGGTGGTACCGGGCGTCGTGGTCCGGTGTATGCACCGATAGCGGGCATGAGGCGTCGAACGTGGGCAGTCGCCGTTGGATCCCGCACCTGAGCTCCTGCTGACTATGCGTACGCTGTCCGTTCTTGTTGCCTGTTCTGCGGTGCTTCTCGGCTGTGCGCCGAAACTGGTGCCGCTGGTCAACGCGACGCCGGTTCCGATTCGCGAGCCGCTGCCGACAATCGAGCTTCCGAAGCACAGTCAGAGAATTGTCTTCTCGTGGCGCCTCCAGGAGTCCGAACTCGAAGTGCGAGGCGAGGGAGCGGCGCGCATCGCGGCTCCGGATTCGGCCCGAATCGACTTGTTCGTCATGGGCGGCCTCGGCAGCGGAGCCGCATGGGTCATTGGTGATCAGATGCGGCTGGACGCCCCCGAGGCCCTTCGGAAAGTGCTTCCGCCGCCAGCATTCCTGTGGGCGGCACTCGGAAGATTCTCGATTCCGCCAGGGCAGGATACCCTCGTCGTGCGGACCGACAGTACGCTCACCGCCGAGATCGGACCTGTGCCGCGCTGGCGACTGGCTGTCCAGCATGGACGCGTCACACGCCTGGATCGGGCTGACGGTGACCGAATCGTCGACCGGCTCGAGCGCCGGGCGGACGGGTCGCTAGTTTACTATCATGCGCCAACCCGACGGCAGCTCACGCTCACAATTACGCGGGTGGACTCTGTCGCACCGTTCGATGCGTCGATCTGGAAGCCGTAGGACGGCCGGGCTGGTGTTCGTCGCCGCCCTGGCTCTCAGCGGCTGTGTCTACGGCTTTGCCGGAGGTGGACTGCCGCCTGGGGTGCGCACCATTGCCATCCTTCCCTTCGACAATCAGACGCCGTCGGCCGAGCTCCAGCAGGAGTTCATGGCGAGACTCCGGCGCGAAGTGAGGGCTCGGTTGGGCGTCCGGGAGGCCGGTGAAGCGAAAGCCAGTGCCGTCGTCCGTGGTACTATCACTCGTTACGAACCGGACATCCCAATCGCCTTCTCTGCAGATCGGACGCAGTCGGTGGCGGCGCGCCGAAAGCTGCTGCTGACGATCGATATCGAAATCTACGACCAGATCGCCGGCCGGGTGCTGTGGGCGCGAAAGGGCATGTCCGCAGAAGGGGAGTATGCGGAGCGCGCGGAAGCGGAGGGCAGACGACAGGCGATTGAAAAGCTGGTCAACGACGTTCTCGATGGAGCCCAGTCCCAATGGTGATGCGACGCGGCAGTGGATCTGGAGGATGCCTTGTTTGGATCGCGCTGATCGCCGCCGCCGTTGTGTTCGGCTGGCCGGCAGCGAAGGTGTATCTCCGGGCGTACGAGTATGAGGACGCGCTGCGACAGACATTGCTGCATGGCAAGGCGGACAACGACGAGGGCCTGCAGTCGAGAATGCGCGCGTCCGCCGATTCGATCGGCGGACTTCCGGATGCGGCCTACGACATCAATGTCGATCGACGCGAGGGGATGATCCGCCTCTCCGCGACGTACACCGATACGATCAAGTTTCCGATCTCGCCAAAGCCGATCACCCATCGCTTCAACGTGGAGCGGCCGGAGTGATTCCAGCGTCGCCGCTGGATCACATTCGCTCCTGGACCGATGCTGGTATCTGGCGCAGGCAGCAGACCGGACGGGTCGTCTTCACGAATGGTGTGTTCGACTTGCTGCACCCTGGCCATGTCGATGTCTTGCATGGCGCGCGCGCCTGCGGTGATGTGCTGATCGTCGGCATCAATAGCGACGCCTCGGTGCGGCGTCTCAAGGGACCGGAGCGACCGGTGCGCACCGAGGCCGACCGCGCATACGTGCTGGCGGCGCTTGCCGTCGTTGATTGCGTCGCGGTCTTCGAACAGGATACCCCGCTCGAACTGATCGAACTGCTCCGACCAGACGTCATCGTCAAGGGCGGAGACTACGAGGCGTCGACGATTGTCGGTGCAACGGAAACGCGCGCTCGCGGTGGTGAGGTCGTCATTATTCCGCTCACGCCAGGTTACTCCACTTCGGCGACCATCGCCAAACTCCGGTCCGGTCCGACGCATGTCTGAACTCGTTCGTTCGTATAGTCGCCAATTGCATGAAATGCGCCCTGTCTCGATCGAGCGGGGGGTGACGTCGTATGCAGAAGGCTCCTGCCTGATCTCCTTCGGGGAGACCAAGGTGCTTTGCACCGCAACCGTCGAGGAGGGCGTGCCTGGATGGCGCAAGGGCAGCAAGCTGGGGTGGCTCACCGCCGAGTATGCCATGCTGCCCCGCGCGACGCGCACGCGAACATCGCGAGAGCGAGGGCAGGTAGGCGGCCGGACGCAGGAGATTCAGCGACTCATCGGCCGCAGTGTTCGCGCGATGCTCAGCGGTTTCGACTTTGGCGAGCGCACCATCAAGGTCGACTGCGACGTGCTGCTCGCGGATGGTGGCACCAGAACGGCGGCGATCACGGGAGCCTGCGTTGCGGTGAGTGATGCGTTCAGCTGGCTGGTGGCACAGGGGGCGCTGGCCTCCTCACCCGTCATTCATCGCGTCGCCGCCGTCAGCGTCGGCGTGGTCGATGGCCTGCCTGTCCTGGACCTCGACTATCCCGAGGATGTTCGCGCCGGTGTGGACATGAACGTGGTCATGGTCGACGCGACGAAGTTCGTGGAGGTGCAGGGAACTGGCGAGCACGCCACCTTTGATCGCGCAGAACTCGACGCACTGCTGGAACTGGCCTCGGCGGGCATTGTGGCACTGGATGCGGCACAGGCACGCTCCCTCGGCGTTTCCGTCGCCTGACAATGGGGCTCGCAGTATCCCCCACCGCTGCAGCGCCTGACCGATGCCATGACGACGGTGGTGGCAGCAGCGAAATTGGCGGTGCGGCGGCCGTCGCCGCGCTGGCAGCGGCACGCGCGGCACATGACTGAGTGGGTTCTTGCGACGAGGAGTCGTGGCAAGCTGGCTGAACTCGTGCCGATCCTCGCGGCCGCTGGCATCGTGGCCATCAGTCTCGACGCGGCTGGCATAGAGGCCCGCCCCGACGAGGAGCTGATCGAGATATTTGACAGCTTTGAGGAGAATGCGCTGGCGAAGGCGAGGTACTTCGCCGCGCGGACCGGGAAACCGTGTCTTGCGGACGACTCCGGCCTGTGTATCGACGCACTCGACGGACAACCTGGCGTTCGAAGTCGGCGGTTCGCAGTGGATCGTGGTTTCGCGAGGCATGCCTCGATTCCCGAGGACGCGGCGAACAACGACGCGATGTTGGCGGCATGTTGGGACAGCGGTCGCGCCCCGCCCTGGACCGCGCACTTTGCCTGCGCCGCGGCCTTTGTCGGACCGTCGCGCGAAGTCGTCGCGTTCGGACGCAGCGATGGTGCGATACATGTGGAGCCGAGCGGCACCGGCGGTTTTGGCTATGATCCGTTCTTCGTCAGCGCGGATCTTGGCGTCGCCTTCGCCGACGCACCGCGAGAGCGGAAGGCGGCCGTGAGTCACCGCGCACGCGCCATCAGAAACCTGCTCGACCAGCTTCAACTCCCGTCGATCAAAGGCTCCGCCCGTTGACGAGGCCGCCCGACCCCGTTACTCTCGGGGTTCGTGCGGGGCGTAGCGTAGTCCGGTAGCGCGCCTGCTTTGGGAGCAGGAGGTCGCCGGTTCGAATCCGGCCGCCCCGATGT
>JANPFJ010000267.1:0-5048 GCA_031423355.1 Gemmatimonadaceae bacterium
CAACGACGGGGGCGAGTGCGGAAATTCCGGGCCACGCATCGGTGGCGCGCATCCGCCACGCAGCAGCGAGGATCAACGCAAGGCCGAGCACCGAGGCTGCCGCACGGACATGTTTCGTGCGATCGCTGGGTGTCATCGAGACGCTCTCGCCGATTGGCCACACCAGTGCCACGATTGCACCGGCGCCCAGCTCCCACGCCCGCGAGTGCAGCAGATAGAACGCCTGCGCTGGATCGGCATAGGCGAGGTTCTCGCTGATCATCAGGGAGACGGCGGAGAGCGCCATGACGACGAGCAGCCGTGTGCGACCGACGCCAGGGAGCATCGACAGCAGCAGCGGCCACAGGAGGTAGAACTGCTCCTCGACGCCGAGCGACCAGAGATGCAGCAGCGGCTTGATGGCCGCGGAGGTATCGAAATATCCGACCTCAGTCCAGAGCAGCAGGTTCGATGATGACAGGCTGCCGGCGAAGACGTGACGCGCCAGGTTCACGAGTTCCGGTCCGGTCATGATGCACGCGCCCACGATGAGCGTCGCGACAAGGACGGTGACCAGCGCGGGGACGATCCTGCGGCACCGCTTCCAGACGAAATCAACGTACCTGTGTGAGCCGTCACGCATCGACGCGTCAAGAATCCCCGTCATCAGATATCCGGAGATGACGAAGAACACATCGACGCCGACGAACCCGCCCGGCAGCAGGTCAGGTGCGACGTGATGGATGATGACGAGGAGGACGGCGATGGCCCGAAGGCCGTCGATGTCTCGCCGGTACGCTGCAGAAGGTGTTGCTGGCATGCCGGAAAGGACTCCGGCCAGCCGCATCAGGTCACGTCGACGTCCGTGCGGATATCGCGGGCGTGGTGCGCTGGGAACTGCGTCGTGCGACGGAGCCGCAACCGGCTAGAGATCCTTCTCCGCCAGCAGCCGCATGAAATCCTCGGCTGAGGTCAACGCCGACAGCTTCTCCGGCACGTCCGGCTCCTTCCCGAACTGCGCGATCTTGCCCAGCACCGGGAGGTACTGATTCGACACCTCGAGCGGTGGTGCGACGATCAGGAACAGGAAGTGGACCGGCTTGTCGTCCATCGCCTTGAAGTCGACGCCATCCGGCTTGCGGCCGAAAGCCACGCGAAGCTTGTTGACGACGAGGGAGCGGCAATGCGGAATGGCGATCCCGCGACCGATGCCGGTGGAACCGAGGTTTTCCCGGCGCTTCAGCATCTTGAAGAGCATCGCGTCGGACTTCTCATCGAGCTTGAGGAGCCCGATCAGCTCCTTCAGCACGTCGTCCTTGGTGGCACCCTTCAGATCGAGCTGTACCGCGTCCAGGGAGAAAAACTCTCGCAGTTCCATCGGGTTCCTTGCGTCGGCCGCCATCGCCGAGCCGCGACAAACAGGTGGCGGGGATGCACGTCAGCCCCGGGGAACAGGCGAAGGTACCCGTCAGCAGAGGGGGTGTCAAACGCCCAAGCTGCAGGGACTTGGGGCCCCCGGGTATGTTCCGGTCATGGAATTTCCGTATCCGGTCGGGCACGCCGTGCCGCTTATCCTTGCGCCGATGGCTGGCGTGTCTGAATCGCCGTTCCGCCGGCTTTGCCGACAACACGGTGCCGATGTCGTCGTGACCGAGTTTCTCTCGGCGGAGGGCATCCGACGCGAGAATGAGGCGACGATCGCCAAACTGCGATTCACGCCGGAAGAGCACACCATCGGTGTGCAGATTTTTGGCGCAGATCCCATCGCGATGGGGGAGGCCGCGGCGCTCGTGACCGACGTTTTCCAGCCGGATTTCGTCGACATCAACTTCGGCTGCCCGGTGAAAAAGGTCGTCCGGCGCAACGGTGGCTCTGGGTGCCTGCGGGACCTCGATCTGGTGGAAAGCGTCATCCGGGCGGTTTCCCGGAGCACCCATCTGCCGGTGACCGTCAAGATCCGGAGCGGCTGGAGCGAGGAGATGCGGGATCCGGTGAGGATCGCACTCCGCTGTCAGGATGCCGGTGCCAGAGCGCTGGCGCTGCACCCTCGGACGAGGACGCAGATGTATACTGGTCACGCCCATTGGGACGAGATCGCGGCGGTCAAGGCGGCATTGTCGATCCCGGTGATCGGCAACGGCGACATCAAGACGCCCCAGGATGCCCTCCGCATGCGCGTCGAGACCGGTTGTGATGCCGTGATGATCGCCCGGGGGTCGTTTGGCCAGCCCTGGATCTTTGATCAGGCCCGGGCGCTGCTGGAAGGGCGAACCCCGCCCCCGACTCCATCGGTCGAGGTCCGGTTCGGGATCGCGATCCAGCATGCACGCATGGCGGACATCTACGAGGCGGACCGACGAGGCGCGGCGATCGAGTTCCGGAAGCATCTCGGCTGGTACTGCAAAGGGCTTCCTGGGAGTGCAAAGCTGCGTGCGCGCCTCCATCAGGTCGATTCACTGGGGCAGGTCGAGGACATCTTTGCCGACTACCTCCAAAACCGGCATCGGTATCTGGAGCCGGTGCTGCCAGAGCATGATGCCAGTCCCTCTCTCTCGACAGAGCTGCAGGAGCAGGAGCACGGGTAATCCGGTGTTTCCTCGGGCCGGTACTCGTCGTGCCATGGCTCCGCTTGAGTCGTCCTGCAGGTGGTATGCTCGGGTACGCCAGAACGTCGCCGGTGGCTGATCTCGTGTCATGCGCTCATCCGCAGGTGCCGACCCTTGTCATCAGGACCTTTTCGTGCTCGATGCGGTCCGACCGCAAGCACCGCTCCAGACCGCTACCGTGACGCACCCACCTGCGCGATCCCGAAGGATTTACCTGCTGCTCGCTGCGCCGTGGCTGGTCGCGGCTGCCGTTGCGCTGCAGCTGCTCGGCCATCCGTTGGCTACCGGCGAGCGGGCGTTCCTTGGCGCCACAGTCGCCGGTATCGCGATCCTCATCGGGTGCGGCGCCGCGTTACTCATGCGCTCGGCCACCACGGATTCGCAGCGACGCGCAATCGGCTATGCGTCTGCGTTACTGGCGCCGTTCGCGGCACTGATCGCCGTACAGTCGGGTGGTTCACGCACCGTCGCCTTCGTGGCTGCCTGCGTCTGCGCGCTCGGCGCAACAGTCGCGACGGGCTGGAGAGGGGTGTTCATCGGCGCCATTGGCACGTTGGTCGTTGTTTTCGTCTCGCCTGTGATCGCCGGGACACCCTCGGATGTCGACGCTCTCGCCTACGGTCTGGCGATTCTGGTGACGGTCACGCTGCTGCCGGTCGCATACATCATGCGATCGCTGCAGCGTGCGACGTTGCGGACTCTCAATGAGCTGCCTGCGTTCGCCGCCGGGCCAACCGAAGCGGCGCTGGAGTTTCCCGGCTCGATCATCGATGCCCGTTCTGTCGCCGAATCGGAAGCGTCCGAAGCACAGACTCGGCGAGAGGCTCTGGCGCGATATCTCCGGCAGATTCGAGACACACTTGGTGTAGCGGACGCTGTTTTCTGGCACTCGACGCGCGCGGGTCGACCACTCGCGCCAGTCGCATGGGCCAGCAGTGTGGCAGGAGCCTGGGAGACGAATCACGAGACGCTGGGTGGTGAGCTGATTGCCGTACAGAGTGCTGCGCGGGTTGCCCTCTTCGATCGCGATGGCGACGGAATCATGGTGGCCGTCGCCGTGCCAGGTCCCGCCAATGCGGGCGGTGTGCTGTCGCTCCACGCAACGCGTCTCGGAGTGTCACATGAGTTGCTGGCACGATGGCTGCCGCGTTTCGCGGACAATCTGGGCATGCTTGCCCAGCTGCTGGAAACACAGGCGGAGTACAGCCGCCAGAACCGTCAGGCGCAATCGCTGCTTCAAGCCTCGCAGGTCTTCCAGCAACAGCGGACGATCGACACGCTTGGTCAGTCGATCTGCGAGGCCGCGCTGAGCGTGAGCGGTGCGACACGCGCGACGCTGGTGCGCTGGTACCCGGAAACGTCGACGGGTGTCGTGCAGAGCGTCACGTCGGGTCACCACCTTCAGCGTGGCGCCCCCGTTTCGGCTGAGTCACTGATCGGACAGCTCTGTCAGGTCGGGATGCCACAGGTCTGGGAGGATGCTCAGCTCCTCGAGCAGATCACGCCGGTGTACAGCGCCGGGCATGTGATAGGGAAGCTCGGCAGCCTGAGTGTCGTGCCGATGAAGCAGGGCACTGCGGTGACCGGTGCAATTGTGGTGGAGAGTGACAATGTTGGTGGCGTGCTTCTGCGCGACATGCGAAACGTGCGACTGCTCGGGGCCGTGGCATCGGTGTCGCTCGAAACCGTCTGGCAGATGGAAGAAGCGACTCGACGGGCACGCACCGACGCGCTGACCGGGCTCGCCAATCGTCGCGCGTTCGATGAGGCGCTGGCCCGGGCGATCGCCGAGGCCGATCGTTTCGGCCACAATGTCGGGCTGGTGGTCTGCGATGTCGACAACTTCAAGCGCGTCAACGATTTGTACGGGCACGAGGTTGGCGATCATGTCCTGCGCTCCATCGCGACGTCGCTGTCCACCGGCGTGCGTGGGGTGGATATGGTGGCGCGGTACGGTGGCGAGGAGATCGTCATGTTGTTGGGCAAGGCCGACGTCGCCATGGCGTGGGAAGTTGCGGAGCGGATGCGAGCCGCAATCGAAGGGAAGACGATCGGGGTCGGCGAGCACCTGATACATGTGACGGCGTCGTTCGGCGTCGCGTCGTACCCTGAGACAGCCCGGCTCGGTGAAGAACTCTTCCCGGCCGCCGACAAGGCGCTCTACGCGGCCAAGCGTGAAGGCCGGAACTGCGTGAGGTTCGCTCGGCCCCTGAACTCGGAACAGGAAACCGACGGTGAGGGTATGGAAGAGGGTGGGGAGGAGGAGGGCATGTAGCCCGGTCGTGCGTTGACTGGGACACCCTGTTACTCTTCACCATGTCGGGGGGCGACTTGGCTTCGACGGGGATGTAGCAGTTACGGTAGCGTGTCGAGGTTCTCGGACTCCTCGTAAATCCATTCGGGAAAACACAATCGCCAACAACAACTTGGCCCTGGCTGCCTAACTTTTAGTTAGACCAGCAG
>JANPFJ010000268.1:0-2355 GCA_031423355.1 Gemmatimonadaceae bacterium
CTCGCTCGACGGCGGCACATCCACCGTCGACTGGGACTATCTGCTGGTGGCGTCGGGCGCGCGGCACGCCTACTTCGGGCATCCGGAATGGGAAGCGAACGCGCCAGGCCTCAAGAGCATCGAAGACGCGCTCGAAATGCGGCGCCGGTTTCTGCTCTCATTCGAAGCGGCAGAGCGCGCGAGCGCGGCCGGCGAACGTGAGGCACTGCTGACTTTCGTCATCGTTGGCGGGGGCCCGACCGGCGTCGAGCTCGCGGGGATGATTCCCGAAATCACGGGCCATACGCTCCGTCGCGACTTCCGGCGAATCGACACGCGAACCGCACGCGTCATTCTGCTCGAAGCAGGTTCGCGCATCCTGCCCCAGTTCCCGGAAGACCTGAGCGCCCGCGCCAGGCGTGATCTGGAGGATCTGGGGGTCGAGGTCCGGCTCGGCACAGCCGTGACGGATGTCGACGATGATGGGGTGACGCTCGCCAATGGCGAGCGGATTCTGGCGCATACCGTCTTCTGGGGCGCTGGCAATCAGGCTTCCCCCCTGGCGAAGCAACTCGGCGTGCCGCTGGACCGCGCCGGTCGCGTGATCGTGGAGTCGGATCTGTCGCTTCCGGGGTACGAGAACGTCTTTGCTGTTGGCGATATCGCTTCCGTCATGACGCGCGCCGGCACGCCAGTTCCAGCGGTCGCGCCGGCGGCGAATCAGATGGGCGAACACGCCGCGAACGGTATCCTGGGCGATCTCCGTGGGACGCCACGGACCCCGTTCGCGTATTTCAACAAGGGCGATCTCGCGACGATCGGTCGGTACCGCGCGGTGGCTGCCGTCGGCCCGCTGAAGATGCAGGGCTGGCTGGCATGGCTGGCGTGGCTGTTCATCCATATTTTGTATCTGGCGGGCTTCCGGAACCGGATCACAGTGTTCGTACAGTGGGCGTATCAGTACTTTACCTACCAGCGCGGCGTCCGCCTGATCACCGGCACGACGGCGCACCGATTGCTTCGGACGAGTCGAGCGCGTGAGCGCGAACGGGCCGCAGAACGGAAGGCAGGGCGAGAGGCGGCCTGAGTTCCGAGTGATGCAGTACCCGTGGGCGCACCGATGACGGTGCCGCCACGGCCTTCGGGACCTTGGTGTCACGAGGCTGTGCCGGAACCGGCGCCGCTCGTTGACGCACTTGCCACGCTCGGGTAGCCTCACCGTATGGCGATGCCTCGTACCACGCCTTTTTTTGCGGATCCGTCGTCGTCCCCCGAGGCGACGGCCGCGCGACTGGAGCACATCTTCGATGCGCTTCCGCTGGCGGTGGCCGAGTTCGACGCCGACCTGTTGTTGATGCGCGCGAATCTCCGCTACCGCACGCTGCTCGGGGCCCTCGTTCCGGCGGGATGGCGCCCGACGGCGTACGACGCGTTTCCAAACGCACTGGCCGATCTCAGCGACGAGATCGATGCGGCCACCATTCGGCAGGAGTCGCGGACCCGGCGCGTCGCCTTCCGGAACTCGGCCAGCGCGCTGCAGATGGTGGAACTGACGTTCGTGCCGCTTGGGTCTGGTGGACTGCTGATCGTCGGCACGGAAGTCACCGAAATCGAAGGGCTCAGGCAGGCCCTGGCCCGAAGCGTGGCTCAGTTGGAAGCGATCTTCGACGTGTTGCCGGAATCCGTTCGCGTCTTTGACAGTCAGGCGGTCGTCACCCGCGAGAACTCTGCGGCCCACGCCGATCACGCGGCGCAGGACCTCGCGTCGTTGCGTGAGTTGTGGCGCGCCGATCTGCCCCGCCGTGCGGACGGTACCTCGCTGTTCGTGCATGAGCATCCGACCGCGCGTGCGCTGCGTGGTGAGACCGTGCGCAACGAAACGATGCTCGTGCGCCGTGGCGCGGAAGGCGAGCAGATCATCGAGGTCAACTCGAATCCGCTGCGTGATGCCGCCAATACGGTCGTCGGTGCCGTCACAGTGGAACGGGATGTCACGGAGCGCACCCGGCTGGCGCGTGAGCTGGCAGAGCAGGTTCGTCGCGCGAATGAGCTGTACGCCGTCGTCTCGACCGAGGCGGAGCGGCTCGAGCAACAGGTCAGGGAGCGCACCGCCGAGATTGAACGACTCGAGGAGACGCGCAGTCGTGAGCGTCGCCTGGCGGCGGTGGGTCAACTGGCGGCGGGCGTGATGCATGACGTCAACAACGCGCTCAACCCGATCGTCGCCGCCGCGCACCTGCTGCAGCTGCATGCGAACAACCCCGAGAAGGTTCGGGACTACGCGATCCGTATCGCGCGCGCAGCGGAGACAGGCGCCGCGACGGCCTCACGTGTCGGCCGCTTCCTGCGCCAGGACCCCATCACGCTGGCGCCCGA
>JANPFJ010000269.1:0-43406 GCA_031423355.1 Gemmatimonadaceae bacterium
CGCCCGGGCCGCCGTCGGCCGGCCGGGCGCGGCCGCGGCGCCGCCCCGCCCGGCGCGCGCCGCCCGGCGCCCCCCCCCCCCCCCCCCCCCGCGCCAGGTCATCGCATCTGCAGTACTGTCAGCGGCGGCTCCTCGCCCGCAGGTCGCGCAGTACCGTGGGCAAGTACGCCATCTGCCGGCGCTGATCCGCCGTCGGTGGTCCGTTGCCACGCAGGACGTTGCCATAGAGGGTGCCAACGCGATCCTGGAGTTCGCGGACGGTCTTCGGCAGTTCGGAGTCCGTATTGTTCGCGACATTGGTGCCCAGCTCGACGATCTGCCGGTAGACGCTGGCGACCGAGTCTACCGCTGTATGCCAGCGCGCGCGTTGCATGGCGGTCATCGCCATCCGCGCATCGTCGCGCACCATGACCGGCTGCTCACGCGTCACCCCGCCGAGGGTCAGACGAACGGTGTAGCGACCCGGCGTGACATGGCGTCCCGGCGGTCCGCCGCGCGGCAACTCGGAATCATCGTCGCCGGGGGATGCGGTGCCCGGCAGGGCCGGAAGGCGAAGGTTCCAGACGATTCGGTTGACACCAGCGGCTTTCGGCGCGCGTACACGTGAGATCTCGACGCCGCGCTGATCATGAATGGTCACCAGCGCTGAGTCGGCTGCCGCGCCATCGCGGACCCAATAGTCGATGATCGCCCCGTTCGGCGGATTCTCGCCGCGAAAGATCATGTCGCCACTGTGGGCCTTCGTGTTGCTCAGGCGTCGCATTTCCGCCGGCTGAATCGAAAACAGGTGTGCTGGAGCCTGCGCGATGGCAGGCCCGAACTCCTGAAGCGCATTCAGATTGTCGAGAATGAAGATGCCACGCGCATGGGTTGCCACCACCAGCGCGTTGTCGCGACCCTGCAAGGCGATGTCATAGATCGGCAGTCGTGGCAGCCCGCCGTGCTCACGCCAGGTCGCACCGGCGTCCGTCGTCACAAGCAGCCCTTGCTCGGTGCCGAGATAGAGCACGCGCGGGTTGCGCAGGTCCTCGCGCAGTATATGGATGACCCTGTTGGGAGGCAGTGCCGCCGTGAGGGCCGTCCAGCTTGCGCCGAAATCAGTGCTGCGAAAGAGGTAGTTGGAAAAATCGTCGATTTGGTGGCCGTCGAATGCCGCGTAGACGGTTCCAGCCGCAGTCCGCGATGCCTCGATGTGCGAAACCCATGTGCCGGCCGGCACACCGGGTACGTTGGCGCGGACATTCACCCACGATCGTCCGCCATCCTGTGAGACCTGCAGGTTGCCATCATCCGTTCCGGCATACAGCACGCCGGCGCGCACGGGTGATTCACTGAGGCTGGTCGTGCCTGGAAAGTATGAGACGCCATCATCGAGCGAGAGTGTGGTGTCGGTTGGCATCTGACCCATGATCGCGAGGCGGCGACGGTCGATTCCTGTGGTCAGGTCACCCAGCGACGACCATGTGCTGCCTTGATCCGTCGATTTCCAGACTTCGCGCATGCCGACGTAGATCGTCTTCGGGTCATGAGAGGAGATGACGACCGGTGAGTTCCAGCCAGCCGGCATGATCTTCTTCCCGACGCGGGGCTCCGGCGCGCCCCAGTTTCCGAGTTTGGGTCCCTCACCCTCCTTGCCGACGGGGCGAATGGTCACACTCTGAAGTGTGCGAAGATCGACTCGCGACAGGCCCAGGTATTGAGAGCTCGAGTACACCGTGCGGTTGTCACTGGTATCGATGACGTTGTTGAAGCCGTCGCCACCACCGATGCGGTACCAATCCTCATTCAGCGGACCGTTGGTCGTGTAGGTGGCGCTCGGGCCACACCAACTGCCGTTGTCCTGCAGGCCGGCACAGACGAAGAACGGCGAGGTGGTGCTGACACTGACGTGATATGGCTGCGACAACGGCAACGATGTCACGTACAGCCACTTGCCCCCGCGGTCATACGAAATGCCGATTCCGCCATCGTCGGCCTTGATCAGGTGGCGCGAGTCGCGCGGGTCGATCCATACCATGCGATCATCGCCGTGAAGTGACTGCCGTGGTTCACGCCAGGTCTTGCCGCTGTCATCGCTGACCGACCATTGCATGGCATACAGGCGGCTCTGGTCATTCGGGTCCACGCGCAGCTGGCTCGAGTACGCCGGTCGTGGATTCCAGTCACTCATGAACCGCCAGGTTTCTCCCCTGTCCTCTGACCGGTAGACACCACCGAGGCGTTTTGCGTATGAGATACTGGACGTGTAGCGCTGTCCCTGCTCGACGCTGACGTAGACGATGCGTGGGTCCTTCGCATAGATCGAAATCGAGATCCGGCCCATGGTTCCCTCCGGCAGTCCAGTCGAGAGGCGGGCCCAGGTTGCTCCAGCGTCAACCGACTTGAACAGGCCGCTCCCGGCACCGCCACCGACGAATCCAAACGGGGCGCGGCGATGCTGATACAAGGCGGCGTAGATGATGCGTGAATCAGTCGGATCGATAGCAACATCGACGGCGCCAGTGTTTTCGTCGCGTGACAGGATCGATTGCCAGGTGCGTCCGCCATCACTCGTCTTGAACAGTCCGCGTTCTGCATTCGGGCCCCAGAGATGTCCTGGCGATGCAACGTAGACGATGTCGGAATTCTTCGGATCGACCACGATACGAGCAATGCGTGCGGTGTTTCGCAGGCCAGCGTTCGTCCACGTCGCACCGCCGTCGGTGGACTTGTAGACGCCATCGCCCCATCCCGAACTTTGCCGATTCGTCGCCTCTCCGGATCCGATCCAGACGGTCGCCGGATTCCGTTGATCGACCGTGACCGTGCCGATGGAATTCGTGCTCTGGTTCTCGAACAGGGCCTTCCAGGTCACACCGTTGTCCGTGGTCTTCCAGAGCCCGCCATTCGCCGCTGCGGCGTAGAACTCGTAGGGGTTCGACTCGTTCACGGCAATGTCGGTGAATCGGCCGCTCATGTTCGCCGGTCCAATGGACCGCAGACGCAGCGCGGCGAACGGGTCGGCAGAGATGGTCTGCGACCGTGCGGACCGCGGCAACAGGAGGAGCGCCATGCCAAGAACTGCGGGCAAGGCGAGCGATCGGGCACAACGTGGCATCGGACGCTTGGATTGAGGGTACGAGAGGGTGAGGAAGAAGGACGCCCGCGGATCGCTGGCTGTCCAGCCAACCGGTATACGCGGCACCCAAAGCCCTCGCTGCTCGACGCACGCGTGACTAGGCTGCGCGCATGTCAGAATCAGGGACGCCCCAGACTGGCGATGCCATGCCCACCCCGGCCGGCTACGCGAAGCAGCTTGGCCTTTTCTCGGCGACCATGCTGGTCGTTGGAGGCATCATCGGTGCCGGGATCTTTCTCAATCCGGCGATCGTCGCCGAGCGTGTCGGGACAGGCCCCGCGACGATGGCCACATGGGGCCTCGGCGCGCTGATTGCAGTCGTCGGTGCGCTCGTCTTCGCGGAACTCGGCGTGCGGGCGCCAAAGGCGGGCGGAGGGTACGTCTACCTGCGTGATGCGTTCGGGCCATTCCCCGCCTTTCTCTACGGGTGGGCGCTGTTCCTGATGATCTCGACGGGCGCCATCGCGGCCGTGGCGATGACTTTCGCGAACTATTTCACGACCGTCGTTGGGCTTCCGGTCGCATGGGGGACACCGATCGCGGTGTCTGCGATCGTGTTACTGACTGGCGTGAACATTGCCGGCGTGACGCCCGGTGCGATCACACAGAACGTTGCAACGGTGCTGAAGTTGGCGGCGATTGCGTTCCTCGTCGCCGTGGCGTTTGCGGTGCCGGATGTGGCCTCGCAACCGACCAACACTGCTCTGCAGCCACTGGTGATACCGGTCGGCGCCGGTGCATGGCTGCTCGCGGTCGGCGCGGCGCTCGTCCCGGTCCTGTTTGCGTTCGGCGGTTGGCAACAGACGAACTTTGTTGCGGAAGAGCTGCGCGATGCACGGCGCGATTTGCCACGTGCGCTGATTCTGGGCGTGCTCCTCGTCGTCGTCTGCTACCTGCTCGTCAATCTGGCCTATCTGCGAGTGCTGGGCGTGACGGGGCTTGCGTCGAGTCGCGCTCCGGCCGCAGAGACGGTCGGTGCGCTGCTGGGTGCACGCGGCCGCGCGATCATCGGCGCGGGCATCGCGATCTCGACATTCGGATTCCTGAACCTCGTCATCCTCGTCACGCCTCGCGTCTACCAGGCGATGGCTGCGGACGGCGTCTTCTTTGCCGGGATGGCGCGGGTGAATCCGCGAACCCGCACACCCATAACCGCGCTCCTGGGTCAGGCGGCCTGGGCGATCCTGCTGCTGTTCTCCGGGAGCTACGCGCAGCTGCTGGACTACGTCGTCTTCGCTGACTGGCTGTTCTTTGCGGCGACAGCTGCGACGCTGTTCGTGTATCGCGCACGGGAAGCGCGTGAGGCGGCGCGAGATCAGCCGACGCCAGGCTATGGTCATCCGTTCACGAGCGTGCTCTTTCTGGCGGCGGCCGGTTACGTGATTCTCGGCTCGGTCGTGTCGAACCCGGGCAATGCCATCAAGGGTGCAGCACTCCTCGCGCTCGGATGGCCGGCATTCGTCTGGTGGCGCCGGGCGGCCGTCGGGCGGGGCGTGAGTTCGGTGTCAGTGCGGTGAACGCGAGACCCGCGTGACAGTGCGGGTCTCGTCATGTCAGTTCGCGGTCAGCGCCTGAATCCGAACACCATCGTGAAGTACTGCACGTCGTTGAAGAAGTGGAAACGACCTTCGACAGACGGCTTGAAGCGGGTCTTCAGGTTGAGGCCGAGCCCAAGGTTCTGCCCGAAGTCTGTCTGACCCGAAGCGTTCAACGTCCATCGATAGAGACCGAGTCCGGCCGTTGCGAAGAACGGGGACTTGCCTCCGCTGGCATTCGGAAAGTCGTAGACGGCTGCACCGGTGAACTGGATCGCGGCGTACGCGGTATCGATGCCAGTCGTCTTGCCCGGGAACCGGGTGTACTGGATGTCAGCGCGGAGGCCAACCGGGAGACTGGCCGGCTTGCCCTCGATGAACACACCGGCGTTGTATCCGGCAGTAAACGCCTTTCCGAGCGAACTCATTGGTGCCGCAAGTGCGCCAGCGAGTCCGAATTGCACGTGTTCACCTTTCGGCTCCGCCTTGGGGCGCTTTGCTTCTGCGGCGACCGGCTTCTCGGCCGCCTGCGTGGGCGCGGGCGCAGCTTGCACTGGGGCAGGCTGGGGTGCGGGCGCGGCATTCGTGGCTACGGGTGCTGACGCGGGACGGCTTGCCGACCCGGTGCTTGCTGGCTTCTTCTGCTGGGCCTGCGCCGCAGTCGCGACCGAAAAGGCCAATGCGGTCAACGTGAGCGTTGGCAGCGCGAAACGGTATGTCAACTTGCCACTCCTTCATCGGGGTAGGTGCGCTGATTGCCCGGGTGCCGAGCGACGGCAGGCCGTGCGAGGTGCGATCTCCGCGTCGGCCGTGAGGCAACGCGATCCGAGAGAATGGACGACTCATCGGCCGGCCGGTAACGCCTTCGCCGGCCGTCAATCAGGGGCGTCAGACGCTGCCGGTACCGTGGAGCAGGGCGCCCAGCGCCGTGCCAAACCCGGCGTGGTCCGGCACGGTGATCTTCATCCCGTAGTACTCGCCAACCTGGGCGATCACGCGCCGGAAACTCGGCATGTCCGCCATGTGGCCGATGAGCACCACACGCTCGACGCGCTCTGCGCGAGCGGCGTTGATTGCCGTGATCGCGATCACCTGGCCCACCAGCGTCACCACCGCCGCCGCCAGGTCGTCCGGCTTGGCGTGCTGCTCCTGCCGCGCAAGGCGGCCAAAGTTGACGGCCGTCGCATCCAGTGGAAGTGAACCAATCGGACCGCTCACGACATCGCGCAGTGCGAGATCAGCGCCGTTCGCATCGCCTCGCACCGCCATCGCGTCGATGAGGGCCGTGTCGGTCGTGCCGATGAGCAGACGGCTGAGGCCGAGCAGCGTCCCGCCGCCGACGCCGGTGCCTGTGACGTGCGCATAGGCGTTGCCCCGCGCGGAGACGACTGCGGTGCCCGACCCGGCGCTCACGACAAGAATCGGTGTGGCTGGCACCGGTTCGTCCGGCAATCCGAGCGCCTGCCCGCCACGTCCAATCGCCGTGATTTCCGGGACGGGCACCACCACACAGTCCCCAAGTTGCCCCGGGAGCATTCTGTGCCGGCCACCGGTCACGGCGATCCGTGGGAGAGCATCAAGCACCAACCCGCCGGCCTCCAGCACGTTTCGCACGAAGGTGGCATCAGGAGTGCCGTCTGTTTCTCGTGTCCAGAACTGCGTGGTTCCATCGCGCAGTGAGACTGCGTCGGTGTTGCTGATGCCGAAGTCGATCGCCGCGCGCATGCTGACCCTTGTGGACGTGAGACCGTGCGGCGCGCGTCACCAGCGCGCGCAGGAGGATGATCGCCCCCGGAACCGGCTTCGCGCCAGCGCACACCCGGTGGCGCTGGATGACGGCGCTCGGTGCGCGCGGCGGGTCCTCGTCACTCCCGGCGCAGCAGACGGTCAGGAGGAGGGACGCCGGTCGTCCGGCCGGCCCGATACACGGCGCGTCCGTTCACCCCCCCTTGATCCCCGTCGACACGAGATGCGGCGCGACCGGCGTTGCGTGATCAGCCATCGTCCACTCGCTGCTGTGACGAGTCCCATTGACCCGCGGGCCGAACCCGTCTAGCTTGCCGAGGTCAGAACTCGGCAAGTGACCTCCGCGGCAGTGGGGGTCCACCCTTCGGCCCTCGCTTCGGTGAGGTGTGCTGCTGGAGTCCAATGCAACGGGCACACCCCTCAGGTGGGCCTCGTGGCGTGGTCTTCATCCCTGAAGATCCCGCCGTTTTTGTTTTCCCGCTACACGGAGCTCGTCCTATTCAGGATCCGACCAAGCGAGTACGCGTCAATCGGCAGATTCGCATCTCCCCGGTTCGCGTCATCGCCCCAGACGGCGCCCAGCTGGGCATCATGGAAGTTGATGCCGCCCTGGCTTCTGCAGTCGAACAGGGCCTCGATCTGGTCGAGGTGGCTCCGCTCGCACGACCGCCCGTCGTCCGGATCATGGACTACGGCAAGTACAAGTTCGAGATGGCCAAGCAGGCGCGTGTTGCGAAAAAGAAGCAGCACATCATCCTGCTGAAGGAAGTGAAGTACCGACCGGGGATCGAGGAGCACGACTTCGAGACGAAGACGCGCCATGCTCGCCGGTTCCTGGAGGAAGGCAACAAGGTGAAGGTCACGCTGATGTTCCGTGGCCGTCAGATCGCGCATCCCGAGTTGGGGAAGGCGGTGGTCGACCGGGTTGCCCAGCAGCTCACTGATATCGCTAAGGTCGAGACGGACGCCAGGCTGGAAGGCAAGGCGTTGACGATGATTCTGGCACCACGATAGGCACGCAGGGAGACCCATGCCGAAGATGAAGACTCACACCGGCGCCGCGAAGCGCTTCTCCGTCACAGGGACGGGGAAGGTGAAGCGCCGGAAAGCGTACAAGAGCCATATCCTGACCAAGAAGTCCCAGAAGCGGAAGCGCAATCTCCGCAAGGGCACGATCATCGAAACCATTGGGGAGGCGAAGCGCATGCGTCGTCTCATCCAGGCCTAAGGAGGAACCGAGATGCCTCGCGTACGCAGTAATCCGGTCCGCCTGAAGCGGAAGAAGCAGATCATGAAGGCCGCGCGCGGCGCATTCGGCGCGCGCAGCAAGACGTGGAAGGCCGCCAAGGAGACGGTGGAGCGCGGCTGGCGTTACGCCTACCGCGATCGCAAGAACAAGAAGCGCGAGTTCCGTCGCCTCTGGATCATGCGCATCAACGCCGCGGCTCGTCAGCATGACATGTCGTACAGCGTGTTTATCAGCGGTCTTGAAAAGTCGGGCATTGAGATCGACCGCAAAATTCTCGCGGAATTGGCCGTGAACGATCCCGCGGCATTTGCTGCCATCGCGGATCAGGTTCGCACCGCGCTTGCTGCGGCGTGACGGTCGGCCGGGTTTGCCCCCGGCCCCCTGATCCGCTTGCGTCGTGCGGCGGCAGTGCGACCTCGCGTCCGCTGCCGCCGTTCGCATTTCCGCCCCATCACTTCGACCTGCACGCCGGTGACCACTCTCGCTGAATTCCTTGCGCGCGCCGACACGCTTGCGCGCGATGGCACGGCGCTCATTCACGCCGCCGTCAGTCGCGAGGCACTCGACGCCGCGCGAGTGGCACTGCTCGGTCGCAAACAGGGGCAACTGACGACCCTCATGGCGCAACTGCCGGCGCTGCCGGCGGAAGATCGTCGTGCTGCGGGCGCCGCCGTCAATGCCGCGAAGCAGACGCTCGAACTGACGCTGACCTCGGCGGAGGCCGTGCTTGCGCCACCAACCGATGCCTCCCGGCCGCGCGATTTGACGATGCCGGGGCGCGACCGATGGAACGGCGCTGTGCACCCGGTATCGCTGGTGATCGACGAGATCGCCGCCATCTTCCGGGAACTGGGCTTCACGATCGCGCTCGGTCCGGAGGCAGAAACGGAGTGGTACAACTTCGGCGCACTGAACTTCCCGCCGGACCACCCGGCCATGGAGGCGCATGACACGCTGTATCTCAGTGACAACACACTCCTGCGGACGCACACGTCGCCCGTGCAGGTGCGCACCCTGCAGACGTACACGCCACCGGTCAGGATCCTCTGCCCCGGCAACGTGTACCGCCGCGACTTTTTCGATGCAACGCACGCGCCGAGTTTCATGCAGATCGAAGGGCTCTGCATCGACGAAGGCGTCAGCTTCGTCGATCTGAAGGCGACGCTGAGCGAGTTCGCGCGCCGCTTCTATTCCGGATCAAGCAAGGTCAGGCTGCGCCCGAGCTTCTTCCCGTTCGTCGAACCCGGGGCCGAGATGGACGTCGAGGTCGATTTCGGCGACGGAAAGGGGCCTCGCTGGGTCGAAATTCTTGGCTGCGGCATGGTGCATCCGCGGGTACTCGACGGGGCCGGCATCGACAGCGAACGATACACCGGCTGGGCGTTCGGCATGGGACCGGCACGCATTGCCATGTCACGCCACAAGCTGCCAGACATTCGCCTCCTGTACGATTCCGATGTTCGCTTCCTGGAGCAGTTCGCCTGATGATCGTTTCGCACGCATGGCTGCGCAGTTTCGTGCCGCACGACAAGAGCGCATCTGAGATCGGCGAACTGCTCAATGACCATGCCGTCACGCTCGACGGTCTCGAGTCATTGCGCAGTGACATTGCATCGATCGTGGTTGGGCTGGTCGTGGAACGGGCGCCGCACCCCGATTCGGATCACTTGTCGATCACCAAGGTGGACGACGGGAGCGGCACGCTGCTCGACGTCGTGTGCGGTGCGCCGAATGTGACCGCCGGCGTGAAGTACCCGTTTGCGCGAAGTGGCACGACGATGCCCGACGGCCTCAGGATCGAAAAGCGGAAGATTCGCGGCCAGACCTCCAATGGCATGCTCTGCTCGGCACGCGAGCTGAAGCTCGGATATGAGCATGACGGGATTCTCGCGCTCACCACGGCGGCGGCGCCGGGGACTCCGATTCTGCTGGTGTTGGGCGAGGTTGGCGACTCGCAACTGAATCTCGATGTGCTGCCGAATCGCCCAGACTTGTTGTCGCACCGGGGGATGGCCCGGGAAGTCAGCGCACTCCTGGGTATGCCGATGGCGCGCGGTGACCTGTCGGAGGCGGCACTCGGGGAGGTGATGGCGGTGCCCGTCATGCGAGACACGCAGCAGGCCGTCGCGGACGGCGTGTCGGTGCGCCTCGAGGATGCCGCGAACTGCACGCGGTACAACGCGATTGTGCTTCGCGGTGTGGCCGTTGGCGCAAGCCCGGACTGGCTGCGCGAGCGACTTGAAGCGGTTGGTGCCCGGTCGATCAACAACATCGTCGACGCGACGAACTACATCCTGCTCGGTCTGGGGCAGCCGGTGCACGCCTTCGATCTGGCGAAACTCGTCGATCATGCGATTGTGGTGCGTCCGATCCGGGACGGCGAGCGGCTCGTGACGCTTGACGGCGTCGAGCGGTCGATGGCCGCTGGCACGACGGTGATCTGCGACGGTGCCAGACCGGTCGCACTGGCGGGCGTCATGGGTGGGCGCGACAGCGAAGTGACGGCCGAAACAACCGACATTCTGCTCGAAGTGGCGAATTTCGACGCGCGCTTCGTGCGGCGCGTGCGACGTGCCGTGGGCTTGATCACTGATGCCAGCTACCGCTACGAACGCGGGATCGATGACGCGGCGTCGGCCGAGGCAGCGATGCACTGCGCTGCCCTGATTCTGCAGGTGGCGGGTGGCCGTGTCTCGGCACGGATCGACGTCGGTGCCGAGCCCTCACCGCGACCGGTGGTGTCGCTGCGGCCTGCCCGAGTCGCGACGCTGCTGGGCGACCCGGTCGCGACGGATGAAATCAGCCAGATCCTTCGTGCGCTTGGGTGCAACGTCAGCCAATCGACCGGTGAAGCGCTCGAGGTGACGCCGCCAACGTGGCGTCACGATCTCGTTCTCGAGGTCGACCTGATCGAGGAAATCGTGCGCGTGCGGGGCTTTGATACCGTCCCTGACGAACTCCGGGCGTTTCGTCCCGGGACGGTCCCGGACCATCCGATGCATGTGACCGAACTGCGCGTGCGCTCCTTTCTTGTCGGGCGGGGCCTGTACGAGACGCGCCCGATGCCGTTCACCAAGGACCCGACGTCCGGCGTGCGTGTGATGAATCCGCTCGCCGACGATGAGCCATATCTGCGCGCGTCAATTCTCGATTCACTGGCGCGCCGAGCCGAGTACAACCTGAATCGGATGGAAGGTGACGTGCGCCTGTTCGAAGTTGGCCATGTCTTCGAGCAATCCGCGGCGCGGCTTCCAGTTGAGGCGGTTCGTGTCGGCGCGCTGCTGCTCGGCAAGTGCCGGCCACCACACTTTACCGACCCGGATCCTGCCTTCTTCGACGCGTGGGACGCCAAGTCGCTGGCGTTCGATCTCGCGTCCGTCGCCTTCCCCGGGCAGGCGGTCGATCTGGTCCCGTCTGACACGGCGGCCTTGTGGCGAGTGCACGTCAATGGCACGGACGTTGGGGGTGTGCAGCGATTGGCACTCGACAAGCCGGTCTGGGCTGCCGACGCATTTGGCGTCGAGCTGTCGCTCGGTGTCATGTCGTCAGACGACGTCGCCCCTGCGGGACAGCATGCTCATGTATTCGAACGTGTGAAATCGGCATCGGTGCCGCATGTTGTGTATCGTACTATTCCTGCGACTCCGGCGTCGGGGTTTGATCTGGCCCTGGTGCTCCCCGAGTCTGTACGTGCGGCCGATGTAGAAAAACTGCTCCGGAAGGAAGCGGGGGAGCTGCTCGAGTCATTGCACGTTTTCGACGAGTATCGGGGTGATCGACTCCCGGATGGCATGCGCAGTGTCGGTTGGCGCCTGCAGTTCAGGCATCCCGATCGTACGCTCCGGGACAAGGAACTCGATGGCCGACGGAACAAGCTCGTCGCCGCACTGCAGCGTGAACTGGAGGTAACTGTCCGTGGCTGAACTGCGTGGTCTGGTGATTGATGCGGCCGAAGAGGTCGCTGTTCTGGTGAAGGCGCTTGGCGAGGAACTGTCAACGTTCCGGCATCGTGCGCTCAAGGCGGAGGCTCGGGTCAAGGAACTCGAGGCCGCCGGAGGTGCCGATCTCGTCGATCTCCGGAGTCGCATCGTGGCGCTCGAGGCGGAGAACCAGGCATTGCTGGCGCGGATCGAGTCGGCGACGGAGCGAACAGAGGGGCTGCTGGACAGGGTCCGGTTCACGCGGCAGCAGACCGAGAGCGCCGGAGAGTCGCGATGACGGATGTCACACCTGCTGTGAAGGTCACGGTCGCTGGAGAAGAGGTGACCATCCGATCAGAGCAACCCGCCGAGCATTCTCGCGCCGTCGCTCTGCACGTGGATGAGTCGATCCGCCGGATTCAGGAACTGGCGCCGATGGTCGAGACCGGGAAGGCGGCGATTCTGGCCGCCTTGCAGATAGCTGACGAACTCTTCCGTTCGCGAATGGACGCCGAGCATGGTGCCGAGCGCCTCGAGCAGACGATGGAGGAGATCCGCCGCATGCTCCCCCCGGCCAAGCGCTCCATCGGTCGCTGAGTCGGCTGACGGCGGCACGTTGCCTCCAGTGCATCGGTCCGGTAGCTTGCGTCTGTCACCCGATGCGCACGTAGGTGTCTGTCCCTGCTTGGGTTAGCCGTGTTTACCGCACGCCTCTTGGCCTGCGGCACAACACCGCCGGCTCACCGGGGTCGTTCCTGCTGTGCGGCGTCGACGGGGCTCCCAAAGACCGCGGCTCGTCCGCGCTGGAGATATAGATCGTGTCGCAGACATTTCTCTCGGCCGCACTGAGCGCATTCGCGCTCGTCGCGGCCGGTTTGTCGTTCGTGCTAGGTCGCAAGCAGGGCGTCAGTTCAGAGGTTGCCCGTCAGACAGCCGCCAAGAGCACGGCGGAGGACGAGCGGCGTCGACTGATCGGTGAGGGTGAGCGAGAAGCCGAGTCGATGCGCAAGGCAGCCGTGCTGTCGGGCAAAGAAGAGATCATGAAGCAGCGCGAGACGTGGGAGGCAGAATCCCGCAAGCGTCGCGACGAATTGGTCGGCGAAGAGCGCAAGCTCGTCGAACGCGAAACCGGACTTGAACGACGCGCCGAGGCCGTCGAAACGCGCGACCGCGAACTCGGCAAACGCGCCAGCGAGATGGGGCGGCGCGAGAAGGTGGTGGCAGATCGCCAGGCCGAGCTCGAACAGCTCTTGGCAAGCGAGCGGTCGCGGCTGGAGGGGTTGGCCGGATTGACCGCGGCCGAAGCCAAAGCCGAGCTGACGCGGCGACTCGAGGAAGAGGCGCACGCGGATGCGGCTAACCGGTTGCGCGAAATTCGCGAGTCGGCTCGCCGGAATGCCGATCGTGAAGCCAAGAAAATTGTCGCGCTCGCCATCCAGCGGATCGCTGCCGAGCACACTGCGGAGACCACCGTCTCGGCGGTCTCGCTCCCAAACGACGAGATGAAAGGACGGATCATCGGTCGCGAAGGGCGGAACATCCGCGCCTTCGAGCTCGCGACGGGCGTCGATGTCATCATTGATGACACGCCGGACACAGTCGTGGTGAGCTGCTTCGATCCCGTGCGCCGCGAGGTCGGTCGGTTGGCACTCGAGAAGCTGGTGGCTGATGGGCGCATCCACCCGGGGCGTATCGAGGAGGTCGTGGCGAAGTCGAGGAA
The DNA here is from genome assembly GCA_031423355.1 of Gemmatimonadaceae bacterium. Taxonomy (GTDB): domain Bacteria; phylum Gemmatimonadota; class Gemmatimonadetes; order Gemmatimonadales; family Gemmatimonadaceae; genus JACMLX01. The sequence continues at coordinate 13,289 of JANPFJ010000269.1, forward strand.
GGAAGTGGAAGTCGCCATCGTCGAAACAGGCGAGACGGCAGCCTACGAAGCGGGCGTGGCGGGCTTGCACCCGGAAATCATCAAGCTCATCGGCCGGATGAAGTGGCGGACGAGCTACGGCCAGAACATCCTCTCGCATTCGGTCGAAGTGGCCTGGCTGGCCGGAATCATGGCCGCCGAACTGGGCCTCGATGTCACGATGACCAAGCGCGCCGCACTGCTCCACGACATCGGCAAGGTGTTGACCCACGAGCACGAAGGCACGCACGTGCAGTTGGGCGTTGAAGTCGCGACGCGATATGGCGAGAACCCGATGGTCGTGAACGCCATTGCGGCGCATCATGACGATGTCCCGCACGAGACCGAGATGAGCGTCCTCGTGCAGGCGGCCGATGCCATCAGTGGTTCACGCCCTGGCGCGCGTCGGGAGGCCTTCGAGACGTATGTCAAGCGACTGGAGGGCATCGAGAAGATTGCCTCGAGCTATCGCGGAGTCGAGCGCGTATTCGCCATTCAGGCGGGTCGTGAGGTGCGCGTCATCGTCACGCCCGATCAGATCGACGATGTCCGGATGCAGACGCTGACCGAAGAGATCGCGCGCCGGATCGAGGCCGAGTTGCAGTATCCAGGGCAGATTCGGGTGGTCGCCATTCGGGAGACCCGCACGGTGGACTATGCCCGCTGAGTTGCTCGACGGCGTTGCGCTTGCGCGGATCATCCGCGACGAGGTGGCTGAGTCGGTACGGGTACAACGGGCGCGTGGCGTCGTGCCGGGCCTTGCAGTGGTGTTGGTTGGCGAGGATCCCGCCAGCACGGTGTATGTCCGCAACAAGGGCCGGGCCTGTGACGAAGCCGGAATGCACTCGGTCACCATCCGTCTGGCGGCGAACACGACGCAGGCAGAATTGCTGGCGGTGGTGGATCAGCTGAACGCGGATCCCGCCATCCACGGCATGCTGGTGCAGATGCCGCTGCCGTCGCAGTGCAATGCGGATGAAGTGATCCGGCGGATCGATCCCGCCAAGGACGTCGACGGCTTTCATCCGATCAACGCCGGGAAGTTGATCATCGGCGAGCGTGACGGGTTCGCGCCGTGTACGCCGGCTGGAGTGATGGAGCTCCTGCGCCGCTATCAGGTGCCGACTGTCGGCGCGGAGGTGGTGATTGTGGGCCGCTCGAACATCGTTGGCAAGCCGATGGCCAGCTTGCTGATGCAGCCCGGTGTCGATGCAACGGTCACGATCTGCCACAGTCGCACTCGAAACCTCGCACAGCACACGCGCCGTGCCGACATCCTCATCGCGGCCATCGGTCGTCCGAAGTTCATCACCCGTGACATGGTGATGCCGGGAGCGACCGTGATTGACGTCGGCATCAACCGCGTTGATGAACCACGTGCGAAGAATGGCTACATCCTCGCGGGCGATGTGGACTTCGCCGCCGTGCGCGACGTCGCTGGCCGGATTACCCCGGTGCCGGGCGGAGTGGGGCCACTCACGATCGCCATGCTGCTCAAGAGCACGCTTGTCGCCGCGTCGCGGGTGACCGGCGCGTGACGGACGCCTGGGGCGACCTCTTCGCCGAACCGTCACCGGCGGCGTATCCAGGTGAATCGCCTGAGAGCGCCCTGGGGATTGCCACCTTGACGCGTGCCGCAAAGGACGTGATCGAGGGTGCGTTTTCTCCACTGTGGGCGCGTGGCGAGATCAGCGACTTCAAGGCGCATCGCAATGGCCACTGGTACTTCTCGTTGCGCGACGCCGAGGCGCGTGTGCGGTGCGTGATGTGGCGCGGCGATGTCCAGCGGGCCCCGACGCGCCCGGCCGATGGCCTGCTGGTGACCGCGTTTGGCCAGATGACGGTGTACACCACCGGCGGCGATCTGCAGTTGCGCGTGACACGACTGGGCGCGGAAGGCGATGGCCTGTGGCGGAAGGCGCTGGAAGAAACGTTGGCACGCTTGCGGAACGACGGCTTGCTGGACGATGCGCGCAAGCGCGCCTTGCCGCGTGTGCCCCGCGTTGTTGCCGTTGTCACGAGCCCGGACGGTGCCGCGCTGCAGGATATTCGCGTCGTCGCGGCGCGACGCTTCGGAGGCGTACAACTCGTGCTGGTGCCGGCGAAAGTGCAGGGTGATGGCACCGCCGATGAACTGGTCCGCGCGATGGCAATGATCGATCGCTGGGGCGGAGCGGATGTCGTCATTATCGGGCGTGGCGGTGGTGCGCGCGAGGATCTGTGGGCCTTCAACGATGAACGTGTCGCACGCGCAGTTGCTGCGTGCCGAGTGCCGGTGATTTCGGCCGTCGGGCATGAAGTCGATATCACGGTGGTCGATCTGGTGGCGGATTTCCGCGCGCCGACCCCGTCTGCGGCGGCGGAGGCTGCCGTCCCGGATCGCGACGCGCTCGTCAGCGAGGTGCAGTCCTTGTACGGGCGGCTCACGTCGGCGTCGGCGCGTGCGCTGCAGCTTCGTCGCCAGGTCGTGGCGGGCATCGGAGGTCGGTTCGCCGCCGGCGCGCGTGGGCTCGCGGCACTGGAACGGGCGCGCCTTCGTGCATTTGGTCAGGCGATGGCCACGCAGTCGCAGCGGTCTCTGGTCAGGAATCGTGCGGTGCTCGATGGTCTGCGTCCGGCACTGACTGCCTTTCCGATAGCGGATCTCGCGCCGCGCCGCGCCGCGCTGGCGACGCTCGCGGGACGCCTCGATGTTCTCAGCCCGCTGGCGACCCTTGGTCGCGGGTATGCTGTGGCGCGTTCGCTGGATGGTCGCGCGATGGCCAGTGTGACTGACTTTTCGCCGGGCGCGGCGTTCGACGTGCTGCTCGCCGATGGTGCCATCCGGGCCACGGCGACGGCGCGTCGCTCTGGCGCGCCTCTGGATGCCGTGACAGCATTGCGGGAGGAGGGTGCAAATGACGTATGAAGCGTCCGTGCAGCGTCTGCAGGCGATCGTCAGCGAGCTGGAGGGAGACCGCCTTCCGCTCGCGCAAGCGCTGGCCCTGTTCGAGGAAGGGGTCGCCCGCCTGCGCGAAGCGACGGCCGCGCTCGCGGAGGCGGACACGCGCGTACAGCAGCTGGTGGAATCCATCGACGGGAGCCTGACGGTTGCTGACCAGCGAAACTGACGCCCCCGACCTGACCTTCCGGGCTGAGCGCGCGGCCGTTGCCGCCGCCCTCACCGGGTTCTGCGACGCATATCTCGTGGATGCCCCTGGCGAGGTGGGCGCGGCAATCCGATACAGCCTGCTCGGGGAAGGCAAGCGACTCAGAGCCGTCCTCGTCAGCGCGGCGTATGCGGCAGCAGGCGGATCCCGCGATGTGAGCGCGCTGGCGGCGGCCGTCGAGGTCGTCCATGCGTACTCTCTGGTCCATGACGACCTGCCGTGCATGGATGACGACGACATGCGGAGGGGTCGCGCGACGACGCACATCGTGTACGGCGTCCACGTGGCGACCGCCGCTGGTCTGGCCATGGTCCCGCTTGCTGCCCGGGCCGCCGCGACGGCTGCCCGCGGTCTTGGCCTCGGCGAGGATGCGGTAGGGGCGGTGGTTCGGGAGCTGATGGGTGCCGCGGGTGGCGCCGGGATGATCGGTGGGCAACTTCTCGATCTGGAGGGCGAGGGACGACCGCTCGCGCTCTGCGATCTGGAGCGGATTCATCGACTCAAGACCGGGGCGCTGATCACGTCGTCAGTTCGGCTGGGCGGTCTGGCTGCAGACGCTTCTCCGAAACAGATGGCGGCATTTACGCAGTATGGCGATGCGATCGGCCTCGCCTTTCAGATCGCGGATGACGTGCTGGATGTCACGGCGACGACGGACCAGTTGGGCAAGACAGCAGGGCGGGACATCGCACTGGCGAAATCGACGTACCCGGCGCTGCTCGGCGTTGCGGGAGCAGTTTCTCGGGCGGAGGCGTTGGTCGAAGAGGGCTGCTCGGCCCTCCTGACCGCGGGCTTGCTCACGCCGCAGCTCGAACATCTGGCGCGGTTTTTCATCACCCGGCAGTCGTAGGCCCCGTACGTTCGTCATCGAGACGCGTCGCGCGCCGTCAGGTTGCGCGAAGGCGGTGAACACCATCTTCGGAGTTGTGCAATGTCCATCCTCGACCGAGTGAAGTCCCCTGCCGACCTGAAAGGGTTGTCGCGTGACGAACTGCGGGCGTTGTCCGCCGACATGCGGGCGTTCCTGATTGACAACTGCTCGCGGACCGGCGGCCACATCGGCGCTGGCCTGGGTGTGGTGGAGTTGACCGTCGCGCTGCACGCGGTGCTCGACACGCCGAAAGATCAGCTGGTCTGGGACGTTGGACATCAGGGGTATCCGCACAAGCTGCTGACGGGCCGCGGTCCGCGGTTCGGCACACTCCGGCAGGAGGACGGCCTCTCTGGCTTCCTCAAGCGGAGCGAGAGCGAGTACGACACCTTTGGCGCCGGACATGCGGCAACCGCCGTCTCAGCCGCCTACGGCATGGCCGTGGGCCGTGATCTGCAGGGCGAACAGTTCAAGGTGGCTGCCATCCTCGGCGATGGTGCACTTTCGTGCGGGCTCGCCTATGAGGGGCTGAACAACGCCGGCAGCTCTGATCGTGACATCATCATCATCCTGAACGACAACGAGATGTCGATTGCGCCCAATGTCGGCGCGATGCACAAGTACCTCGTCAGTGTCCAGCGGAATCCGTTGTACAATCGCGTGCGGAGTGCCGTCGGCGATCTGGTTGATTCTGCGCCGGGCCCCATCGGAGCGTTGGTCCGGAAGTGGGAGGAGAGCGTGAAGACATTCCTGACTCCGGGTGTGCTCTTCGAGGAACTTGGCTTCCGCTACTTCGGTCCGATTGACGGGCACGATATCGATGCGTTGATGGACACACTGACGGCGGTGCGTGATCTGAAGACGCCTCGTCTGGTGCATGTCATCACGCAGAAGGGGAAGGGCTTTCCGGCGGGCGAGCACACGGAGAAGTGGCACGCCCTTCCCCCGGGCCACGACCCGGCGACGGGGAAGCAACTCAAGACCTCGACCGCGAATCCGGCCTACACCGCGGTCTTCGGGCAGGGGCTCGCGGACTTGATGCGGGAGAAGCCAGAGGTTGCGGCGATCACGGCGGCCATGCCGAGTGGCACGGGCATTGGTGCCGTCGCAAAGGCGCATCCCGGGCGCACCTTCGACGTCGGGATTGCAGAGGGCCACGCCGTCACGTTTGCGGCGGGGCTCGCAACGCGCGGGGTGAAGCCGGTCGTTGCCATCTATTCGACCTTCCTGCAGCGCGCCTATGACAATGTCATTCACGACTGCGCGATTCAGCATTTGCCCGTCGTGTTCGCGATGGATCGGGCTGGCTTCGTCGGCGAGGATGGCGAAACGCATATGGGGCTCTACGACATCGCCTACATGCTGACCGTGCCGTACATGACGGTGACTGCTCCCAAGGACTCGACGGAGATGCTCGGATTGCTGCGCGCTGGTGTCGAGCAGAATCAGGGGCCGTTCTCGCTGCGATATCCGCGGGATGCCTCACCCGACACCGCGCCCCCGATGGCCGAAATTCCCGCCGTGCCGCATGGGACATGGGAAGTGCTGCGTCCCGGGTCGGAGTTTGCCATCCTCGCTGTCGGCACGATGGTCCGGCAGTCGATGCTTGCGGCTGACGCGCTGGCGGCCGAAGGATTGAACGTGACGGTGGTGAATTGTCGGTATCTCAAGCCATACGACGCACTGACGCTGGCGGCGTTGCTGGCCGAGCACAAGCAGCTGCTGGTTGTTGAAGAAGGTACGGTGGTAAACGGGTTCGGCGCCTACATGGCACAGGTGGTGTCGAAGATCGATCCGTCGGTTCGTGTGACAGCACACGGCATTCCCGATCAGTTCATCTACGCGGCCTCACGGCAACGGCAGATGGCGATGTGCGGACTCGACGCGGCGGGGATCGCCGACAAGGTCCGCGCCTTGCACGAAACCGAAGCGCTCGCAGGGTGAGCATTCGACTCGGCGTCCTCGGCCACCGCGGCTACGACGGCCTGCAGGATGTACTCGCCGAGTTGCAGCACCTCGTGCCAGAGCTCGGCGTGTCGTTGTTCGTGGAACGCGGGCTGCTGGATGACGCACGCGACGCGCACCCCCTCACGGAGGAAAGCCCGATCGATGTGCTGTTGACACTTGGCGGTGACGGCACGTTCCTGCGCGGTGCGCGCTTTCTCCGTGGGCGGCGCATTCCGATCGCCGGACTCAACCTCGGTCGACTCGGCTTCCTCACGTCGGGGACGCGGGAGCATCTGGCGCGCAGCCTGCATGTGATCGCGAAGGGAGACTATCCCGTTGAACAGCGTATGGTGCTCGAAGCCTACGTGACTGACGCGAGCGGCCGGGAGAAGTACCGCTCGCGCGCCGTGAACGATGTCGTCCTGCACAAAGGTGGGTTCGCGCGCGTCATCCAGCTTCGTGCCACCGTGGACGGGCGAGAGGTCGCGCGGTACGCGGCCGACGGCGTGATTGCCGCGACACCGACGGGGTCGACTGCCTACTCGCTCTCTGCCGGCGGGCCGGTCATCGTGCCGACGGTCGAATCCATCCTGCTCACGCCCGTGTCGCCTCACACGCTCGCGATGCGACCATTGGTTCTCCCACCGACCGCGCTGCTGACGCTGGAAGTGATGCGCGAGGCGACAGAGCTGCTGATCACCGTCGATGGACAGGTTGGTGCAACGTTCGGCGCGGGCGAGACGCTCCATGTGCAGCGTTCCCCAGACCCGATCCTGGTGGCACGGGTGGACGCAGGTGAGGATGGTTTCTTTGCGAAGCTCCGCGAGAAACTCGGGTGGGGCGGTCTCGCGGATCGCGACTAGCGTCACGCATGCTGCTCGAACTGAGGATCCGCGACCTCGCAATCATTCGACAGGTGACGCTGCCGCTGGCACCGGCGTTCAATGTGCTCACTGGCGAGACGGGAGCGGGCAAGTCGATTGTCGTCGGTGCATTGACGGTCCTGCTCGGCGAGCGGGCGAGTGCGGACCTGGTGCGGACCGGTGCCGATCGCGCGACCGTGGAAGGAGTCTTCGATGTCTCCGATCGCCGTGACGTGCTCGACGCGCTTGACGAGCGCGGTCTCGAGCATGAGCATGGGACGCTGGTGCTGAAGCGCGAGATCGCGCCTGGCCGGGCTCGCGCCTGGATCAATGGAACGCCGGTGACCGCGACGATTCTCGGCGAGATCGGGCGCATGCTCGTCACCGTGCATGGGCAGCACGAGGCACACACACTGCTCGATGCGGGCTCGCAGCGCGCCTGGCTCGACGCGGCGGCCGACGCGCTGCCAGTCGCCAGGGACGTCGCGGCCCGGTATGCCGCAGTACGCTCGGCCCGCACGGCCATCACGGAGCGTCGTGCGCGGCAAAGTGAAGCGGAGTTGCGTGCCGATTTTCTTCGTCATGTTGCGGACGAGATCGAGGGCGCGCGGCTCGTGGCTGGCGAGGATGAGCAGCTACGGGAGGAACTGCAGCGACTCGAGCACGCGGATGAACTTCGTGCGCTTGCCGATCAGGTGGTCCGACGCCTCGATGGTGGCGACGACGATGCAGGCGGACTCGTGCCGCAGCTTGGGGCCGTGCAGCGCCTGCTGGCACAACTGCGCCGAATCGACGGCGGCGCGGATCGGCTCGTGCAGCTAGCTGACGAAGCCGCATATGCGCTCGATGAGCTGCTGCGGGACGTGGCGACGTACGCGAGTTCGGTGGAGCTGGACCCGGAGCGTCTGGCCGAGGCGCAACGCCGCCGCGACGTCGTCTTTCGGCTCCTCAAGAAATACGGACCAACGCTCAGTGCGGTGCTGGCCGAGGCTGTCGCCGCGCGCGACGCACTGCGCCTGGTCGATGAGGCGGAGGACGACCTTCGGCGCCTGCACGACGAGCTGCAGTCGGCACAGGTCGCATTTACGCACGCCGCCGCGGAGCTCACGCGACTGCGACGCCTGAATGCAGCACTCCTGGCAGAGAGAGTGTCGTCGCAGCTGCCTGCGCTGGGACTGCCCGAGGGACGATTTCTCGTTGCGCTGCCGCCGCGGGATGAGCCGGGACCGACAGGCAATGAGGACATCGAGTTCCGCGTCGCGTTGAACGCAGGGCACGAAGCCAGACCGCTGGCGCGTGTTGCGAGCGGAGGGGAGCTGTCGCGTGTCATGCTTGCGCTGGCGAGTACGCAAGCGGCGCGGGGGAGCGTCCCGACACTGGTGTTCGACGAAATCGATACCGGCATCGGCGGTCGTGTCGGACAGCAGGTTGGTGATGCGCTTCGACAACTCGCCGCACGGCACCAGGTGCTCGCGATTACGCACCTGCCGCAGCTGGCGTCCCGTGCGCACCACCACATCGTGGTTGAGAAGGGAACCGCTGACGGCGTCACTTCCGCGGATGTTCGCGTCGTGACGGGCGATGAGCGCGCGAGCGAAGTTGTCCGCATGCTCGGCGGCGATCCGGCCAGCATGGTCGGCGTGGCCCACGCCGAAGAGTTGTTGCGCGGCAACGCGCCTCCCCCCACCGCAACGACCGGTCATGCCGGCCGGCGTCGCTGACGAGCGGCAGCGCGTCAGTGACGCGGGTACAGTCGCACTTGCAGTTGGTGGATTGAAAGCCGCGGCACGGCACCGCCCATACCCGAAATCGTCCGCGAATTGAAGTATTGCACCTCGATCGGCAGTGATGCTTTGCCTCGCGCGTGCGCCGCCAGGCTCGAAAAAGTCAGTCCATAGCCGATGCGTTGCTCCATGGCTGCGGTTTCGAACCGCAGTGTGCTGGCGTCGAGTGCGAGTGGTGCTGCAAGGCCGGACTCACTCGGCGGGACAGTGAACGTCCCGGCGAATGTATCCTCCGACTTTCGGCGAATCAGGTACTGCGCACCGACGGAGAAAAAGTCACTCAGAATCCAGCGCGGGGTGACTTCGAGCTCGAGCTGGTCGCCAAGGTTTCGCGAGACGAGACGTTCGCGATACGACGGCGCGAATACCTCCTCCGGTCGATCGGTGATCCTGCGCACCTGTTGATCCGCGAGCTGCACGGTGTAGCGGGCGATGACCGAGGCGAAGAACCTCCGGCCGTAGACGATATCCGTGAACGAACGCACTTCCAGGTCGTTCTGCCCGCCGCCGGTGCCAACGTCAAGAAAGTCATCCGGCTGATCGATGGTGCCCGTTCCGAAGCGGTACACACCAGCGATGCTTTGTCGGAAGTTCAGGCCGCGCGGGAGAAACCGCATCGTGTCTCGGCGTGCCCCGAAGGAGTCGAAGAGCCGCAGCTTGGCCGCCACTTCAATATCGCCGAGGCCTTGCCTCGTGATGGTGCCGAGTTGCGCGGCGAGGAGGCCGGGCAACGAATCCTGAATGACGCTCTGGAGTCCGTCCGGTGTGATGGCCGCACCCGGGCGGGAAGGCCCCGTCGTCGTTGGAGCCAGCGCGGAAATACCATACTGCAAGAACTGCGTCCGGAGTGTTCCGACCCGGTTGAGGATCGCGGAGTCTGCTGCGCTGCCGGCAATCGGGACAAACAGCGAGCCGTCGGTACGACGCGTGCCGTACACCGCGACGATCCCGTCGGTGAACGCTTGTGCGTTTGACGTGATGGCCGGCGCATTTGCGAGCACCGATGGGCAATTGGCACTCGACCCTGGATTCGTCACGCAAGACGCGAGCAGCGTGGCCAGCTGAGTACGTGCGGTGTTCAGCTGGTTCACGAGCAGCGCGTTCTTGACGGCGGACGTGTCGAAGTCCCGGCCAGGATTGAAGCTCACCGTGCCTTTGGAACTCCCCGGATTCACGTTGAACTGCACCTGATTTCTGGCAGACACGATCGGTACCATGACGCCGATCGAGAGGCGATTCGTGAGTCCCGCCTCGAGCGCGATTGGCGTCGTCTGGACGCGCACTTGCGAGGTGAGGACGGTCTTGCCGAGACTGAGCGTGAAATTCGGGTTACCCGTCAGCGCCCGGATTGCGTTCTGGACCGGCGTCAGACCTGGGAACTGCCTCACGCCAAGCGTATCGAGCGAGAAGTCGGCGAAGAGTGGCTCCAGCGAGCCGTCGGCACGCCCCACTGACCCCTTGGCCTGGCGCTGGCTGAAGTCTGTGATCGCCGTGCTGAACTGGAGTCGAATGGAACCGCGCGGCGCCGTCAGCGCGTCGTCGCCGACCCCCCGGACCGACTGGGCTGTGAGCACTGGCGCGCTGAGCGCGATCGCAGTCAGCAGCGTGCACATGCGTGCAGCCAGTCGCGTAAGTTGACTTGTCACGGGCAATGGTTCGGTCCAAGGGGTCGAGCCGCTCGAACGAGGTGCCACCGGTGTGGCCAGCCAGCCCGTCGAAGGCACAGCGAACAATTTACTCTCGTCCACCGCATGGACCGTATTCCGCTTCCTGACATTCCGTGGCAGTTAACCGGCAATCACTGGCTGGCTCTCCCGTGCATTCACCCCGCCACCGGAGCGATACACCGGATGAGCGTACTGCATCGGGGTGCGCGTGCGGCGCTGGAATTCGTCGCGGCCGGGATCGACGCGGAAAGCGAGGCTCCACTGCTCAGGCCGACGATGGTGGTCGATGGTGAACCGGTCCCGCTCGGTGCGAGCGGCATGGCGTGGGAACGTGCGCTCGGCTGGCTGCCGACGTTCACCTGCACCGTCGGCTCGTTGCTGGTGCGTGGGATGGTGTTCTGCCCGTTCGGACGAGACGCGGACATGGCTGGCGCGGTCTATACCTTCGCGATTGAGAATCGGGGCACGAAGGCGCGGACCGTGACCCTGGCGCTGGAAGGGAACGGAGGCGCGCTGGTCCCGAGGGTGCGTCAGGCGCGGCTGGCCGCCGGGCGGTTGCAGGGTGCCGTTGCCGACGGCGTGGTGGTGCTCGATCCCGGGGTGACGCCCGGCTTGGCGGCGTTCGCGCTGGCGGCCGACGGCACCGGTGATGTCAGCGCGACTGCGGAGGGGGCCTCGCGTCTCGCGCGGACCGTCACGATCCAGCCTGGCGCGCGAGATGAACTGGCATTCTATCTCGCCGCAGGGCCTGAGCGTGACGGGGCCATTGCCACGTCGGCCGCCATGCGCCGCCGTGGCTGGCAATGGTTGCTGGCGTCCACGCGTGATGCACTCACGGCGTTGCAGCAGTCAACCGGCAGCGAATCGCTCGACCGACTGGTGAACCAGAATCTGCTGTTCGCGTACTTCTATGCGGTCGGTCGCGCGCTCGACGACGCACACTTCTATCTGATGCGGACCCGCGTGCCGTGGCACGCGGCCGGCGTGACCATGCGCGAATGGGACGCACTGATGATGACACTGCCTGCCGTGCAGCTCGCTGACCCCGGGCTGGCGCGCGAACTCCTGCTGCGAATGTGTGAACTGCACGGGTACGCACCAGGACGCGGGACGCACTATTTCGATGGCACGATGTTCGAGCCGGCGTTCTCCCTCGAGGGAGCCGCTGCCTATGTGCTGGCGGTGGACCGATACGCGGCCGAGGCAAAGGACGAACAGATTGTCGACGACCCGGTGCTGGCGGATACACTCTATCTCGTGAACGACGAACTCGCTGAACGGCGCCACAGCGAGATCGCGTTGTACTCGACCGAGATTGCTCCTTCCGGCGCGGTGCCACCCTTCGCGTATACGGCGCACGCCAATGGCGTGGCAGCGGTTGCACTCGATATCCTGCGGCGTACGCTCGATGAAGAGACTGCCCGCGATGTACCCGATGGCGAAGCGGTGCGCGCAGCGCTCCAGCGCAGTTTCGAACGCACCGAAGGAGGAAAGAAGTCTCTCTGCACCGCGATCGATCTCGCAGGCGCCGTGTCGCGTGCTGACGATACCGTTGGGTCGCTGCTCTGGTTGCCGATGTACGGCGCGATCGACGCCGACGACGCCGTGTTCAAGCGTGCCGCGCGCGCACTGGCCACCCCCACGTCATCGCTCGCGACTGTGCTGGCGCGCCTCTGCGGCCCGGATAGCGTCGCGGTGCTGGAGTGGCTCCGCCGCGCGCCACTTGATGGCGGTCTGGCGGCGGAATTCGTGGATGCCGATGGTCGGGCAATCGCGAACGGTGGGGACGCCGCACTCGCTGGTCTGCTCGCAGCCACTGTCTGCTGGCTGACGCGTCCGGCCAACGGCGGCGGCGCCTGAGCATCCAGCGCTTGTCGTGATTCGCTGAGCAGCCTATACTCTCCATAGTGCGGGAATAGCTCAGTTGGTAGAGCACAACCTTGCCAAGGTTGGGGTCGCGGGTTCGAGTCCCGTTTCCCGCTCTGGACGTGGATGAGCGGGAGTGGCGAAAGCCGCTCCCGCTCTGTCGTTGCTGTGGTGACCGTCGTCGGGTGCTCGCGAACGTGCCGGTTTCGGCGTTCGCTCGCGGGCCGAGGCGCGGACTTGATCGGCTGTCACGGGTCGCGTTCTGCCGTGAGCTTCCCCCGAGGAAGGGCCACGAATTGTTGGAGTTCGGATCGGCTTTCTCCGGACCGTGGACTGCGGAAGCCCAATTTTTCAGAAGCCCAGATCGTGGCCATCCTGCGGGAGGGTGAGGCGGGCGGGCCGATGGCGGAGATCCTGCGCAAGCACGGGATCAGCCGGCCGACGATCTACCTCTGGAAATCGAAGTACGGGAGCGCCGGGGTGCCGGAGTTGCAGCGGTTCAAGGCGTTGGAGCACGAGAAGGCCGGCGCAAAGTGATGTACACCGACATGGCGCTCGAGAACGTCGCGATCAAGGACGTGGTCAGCCGAAAACTGTAGTGCGGTCCGTGCGGCGGGCTGTCGCGACAAGCCTGATCGAGGAGCACACGCGCTCCGTGCGGTCGGCCTGCCGGATCGTTGGACTCGCGCGGACCGCGTTCGTTTGCCCTCCCGTACCACCCGCTGATGCCGATGCGCCGATCATCGCGGCGCTGGCGACGCTTGAAGCGCAGGAGCACCGGCCGGGGTTCTGGACGTGCCGGAATCGCTTGCGGAATCTGGGACTCGCTTGGAATCATGAGCGGATCTATCGCGTGTACTGCGCTCTCAAGCTGAAGCAGGTGCGGAACCTGTCAATGCAAGTGAGACGGTCGAGCGAGGAGTTTACTCAGGAATGCGGACGATCGCGGTCCGATCTTCCGCGCGGTTGATCCAGACCACGTCGGGAAGGAGGGGGATGCGTGGTGGGCCGTCGACGGAGCGCCCGGGATGCTGCTGGATACTCGCGGTCCATGGTGGCCTGCCGTTGCGCGAGTATGGCCGCCGGAGCGCCATGATGCACCGTGATGCACCGTGATGCACCGTGGCCGGTGTCAAGAAGGCGAGCCCGGAATGCCGGTGCTCCTCATTGTAGTGGTGAAAGAACGTGGCAACCCAGGCCTCGGCGTGGGCGACGTGGTCGAAGCGCTCCGGAGACGTGGGCGAGCAATTGGTGGTCTTGAACTGCGACTCTGAAAATGCGTCGTTACTGCTGACCCGTGGTCGCGACAGCGATCGGACGATGCCCAAGTCCTGATAGAGCTCGTGCAGGTCATTCGCCGTCTGAATGCTGCCGCGATCACTGTGCGTTGTCAGCTGGTCCGCAACGATGCCGTGTCGGTGACACGCCGTGCGAATGAGGCGCTGCGCCAGCGTGGCGGATTCGTTACACGCGAGCATCCTCGCGACGACGTAGCAACTGAAGAGATCGAGGACCACATACAGTGGAGACCTTTCGCCTTTGACCGGACCGCGCAGCTCCGTCACATCCCAGGTCCACACATGATTGGGCGCGCGCGCCGCTCGTGCACTTCCCCCTCGGCGTCAAAGAGCCGGTGCAGCGATCGGACACTGCAGACGTAGGTGCCCTCATCCAGCAGCGTCGCATGCACCTGCGCGGACGCGGCATCGTGGAACCGGGGCTCATGCAGGACGGCGAGGGCGGTGGTCACGGTCTCCGCCGACAGGGCAGGCGGCGAGCGGGGCCGCCGTTGCCGCACGGTGTGGTCCGCGGCCGGACGATCTGGTCCATCGCGCGTTCACCGCGACGCGTCCCAATGCGTTGTGGGTGGACGACTTACCGATGTCGCCGCGATAGAGGCTCGCGGTTTCTGAGCATTCGCTAGACCGAACGCCACGCTGAGGCGGGCATCGAGAGTTCCGCCGGTGGGAGCGGCACCGCGTACGACAGCGCGCTCGCAGAAAATGGAACCGGCTTGTTCAAGACGGAGTTCAATCAGCTTGGCGGGCCGTGGCGCTCCTTTGACGACTTCGAGTATGCCACGATGGATTGGGTCTCCTGATTCAGCTACCGTGCGATTGCTGCAACCGCTGGCCTAACTGTCCCCGGCGGACTACGACGCGCTCTACTGTATGGCCTCTACCACGGACGTCCCCGAGCCGGGCTTCAAACAACCGAGTGTCCGGAAAAGCCGGGACGGTTCACTACTGTCTGAGCAATACTTGACATCGGCACACGATCCGCGTACGGTCATCTGTGGTTTGCAGGTGTCCTGTGGGGTGCGGAGTCTTAGACATGATCTGCGTTTATTGCCTCTTTTCATGCAGACGAGGAGCCAACGGCGGCCCTCTGTCCCGTTGGGTGAGTATGAGCTGTGGCTCTTGAGTGCTCGAGCCGTGCCTTCACCTTGTCATCATGTGAAGTCGCTCGTGTCGGATCGTGTGTTTTGGCGCTTAGTGCCAAATTGACATAACGGACGGGGGCCGATTGTTTTGTTCGACGCAACCCACTTCCAATCTATTGTGACGAATTCTGTGGTGCGACAATGTCCTCTCTAGGAATGCGCGAAATGGCAGCCGCCCTACGGGTGCTCGTTCGCGGCGATCTCAATCGCTTTCTTGGCCAGGGCGTATCGGAAACGCAGCGTTTTGAAGTTGCGTTGCAGGACATGCTTGGAGTCAAGCACGCGCTTGCCGTCAACAGTGGCACGAGTGCGCTGATCTGTGCTCTGGTCGGGGCCGGAATCGGTCCTGGCGACGAAGTGTTGGTGCCAGCGTACACGTGGGTGTCCACCGCGGCGGCGCCATTGGCGGTAGGCGCGATCCCGGTTCTGGTCGACGTCGATGAGTCGCTGGCGATCGACCCCGCCGACGTCAGGCGCAAAATCACGCCTCGAACGAAAGCCATTATCCCGGTGCACATGCGGAATTTGGTGGCCGACATGGACTCCCTGATGGAGATCGCCCGGGAATTCGACCTCATCATGATCGAGGACGCTAGCCAGGCCATCGGCGTCACGTATCGCGGGCGGCGGGTGGGTACGATCGGTCACGCCGGCGTCTTCAGTTTTAATCAACACAAGAACATCAAGTCCGGCGAGGGCGGCGCGCTGCTGACGAACGATCCCCGCATTTTCGCCCGTGCAGGGATGTACCACGACGTCGGCAGCTACAGCCGCGAGGGAGGCATGGCGACCGATGAGCCGCTGTTCGTAGGTCTCAACTTCCGGATGCCCGAACTGTTGGCGGCAATCCTCATTCCGCAACTGAGGCGACTGGACAAGCAACTGGCCAAGCGTCAGGCGCGTCGGAAAGTGATCGTCGAAGAACTGTCGCGCAATCCAAAAATGCACACCAGCCCCCACAACGATCCGGCGAACGCGGTGGGAATCACCGTGGTGTTCGATACTGCCGCCGCCGCCGCCCGCTTCGCGGAAAGCCCCGGTATCAATTGCCTTATCGACACCGGTCGACATATCTACACGAACTGGCAATCGGTGCTTGAGAAGCGATCGTTCCATCCTCGGATGAATCCGTACGCATGGTCGAATGGTTCGGTCGGACCCGCCAAGGCGGACTGTCCGGCCACCGTCGACATATTGGCGCGGACGTGCAGCATTTCCGTCGACCCGGAGGTCCCGATCCCTTTATTGCGACGCTTGGTTAGGCGTGCGGTAGCGGCGGTGTAGACGATGCTTGTCTCGATCATTCTCCCCACGATCCGCACCGGCACGATTGCAGACGCGATCGAAGCGATCCTGCGTCAGTCCGACACGAACTGGGAGCTGATCGTTGTGCCTCAGGGTGACGACGCCGTGCTGCTCCGACTGCTGGAAGACTTTCGTGCCCGCGACCCGAGGGTTCGGTACGTGCACACAACGAGAATGAACTTGAGCCACGCCCGCAACGTCGGCATGCCAGCGGCGCGCGGTGAGATCATTGCCTTCACCGACGACGACTGCGAGGTGGCACCCGACTGGATCGCGGTGATGCGCGAGATCTACACACAGAATCCCGACATCCACTATTTGGGTGGAGAGGTCGTCGCACCCCCCAGTGAGCAACCGTGGCGAATCTCGACCTGTCCTGCTGCCAAAGTGATCAACGCCAAGTATTTCCCGTTCCGCGACAATTGGCGTGCACCGCACGGATTCTACATGATAGGTGCGAACATCAGCGTTCGACGCGAGATCGCTGAAAAGGTCGGGCACTTTGATGAGGTTTTCGGCGCAGGCGCCCAGTTCGGCTCGTGCGAGGATCAGGACTTCGGCCTTCGCGCCGAGGCACTGGGCATTGGGATAATGACGTCCAAGCGTCTCGTCGTGAACCACACGACCGGCCGCCGGTATGGCTTGCGTAGCTTCATCAAGCATCAACGCGCCTATGCTCGGGGCCGCGGAGCGTGGATCGCCAAGCTGCGCTTGTGGGGGCACCCGGGGGTCGATGTCTACGAACCCATGCCGACCCTGATGCACCACGTGAAAGCAATTGTGGTGCGGCCTCACAAATGGTTGCTCCGCTTCGTCGGGAAACACTACGCAAAGCGAGCGGAAGCCGAATACCTCGCCCAATACGTCCTCGGTGACGATTTGCTCTCAATTCCGCGGAAGCCTCCGACGCACCCCGTCGCTGTCGCGTTGCGCTCACATCAGCCGGGCGACGGCGAGCGGGTCGACCAGACGCACATCCGCTCTTGATGATTCCCGGAGCGGTCGGCGAAGCACTGCGGGTTCCAAATTGGATTCTGATTCGCCCACGAAGTTTGCCCGGACGCGCGATCGAGGAATGATCAGTCCATAGGATCCCCAGCCATCGCCGATAACCAAATTCTCCCGGACGACGCTGTCGTCGTCATCGGCGGTGACGTTGGCCCCGAATTGACACAGGTCTGAACGAGAAACTCAGCGTTTTGTGACGGTCAATTGATCCTGAGGGCGGTGCGCATTGTACTCACGCCGCCACGCTTCGATGATCGTCTTGGCCTGGTCGAGCGACAGGGAGTGATGGACGTTGAGACCGCCGGCCCGGAGATGATCACCGACCGCCCGCTGCTCGTCGCGGGGGCGGCGATGAGCCCCGTTTTTCGCAGGTCGAGCGACAACTCGCCGGCGTGATGCTTCTTCAGCCAGTAGCGCACGAGCGAGTGATCGACGCCGGCCTTCGTCGCAAGACCTTCGAGGCCGCCTTCGGCGGCGAGATACGCTTCTACCGCGACCAGCTTGAACTCGGTCCTGAACCGTCGGTACGTCTTGCCACGCATAGAACCTCCGAGGGGATGCCTCGAAGGTCGAACCCCGACCCCGTCATCTCTCCAGCCGGCGAGGGTCACTCCAGTGACGGGTTCCGCCTCGCCCCGCAGTGTTCAGTTTGCACCGCCCGCGCCGTATGGCCGGCGGCGTTTCGGCGGATTACACTCCCCCATGTACCGAACTGCCCGGGTGGCGAAATGGTGAGACGCGGGGGACTTAAAATCCCCTGACCGCAAGGTCATGTGGGTTCGATTCCCACCCCGGGTATGGCATCGCGGCACCTCGGAAGTCTCGATCGACCGACGCACCGGACCCATCGAAGTCGCGCACGCATCGCCATCGATGCGCGCCGTGGCTGCAGCCCATCGGGTCTCTCGTTGCGCGCGGGAGTGCAAGCTCCAGCCCGTCACCCACCTGCTACCGCATTCATGGCCTCCTTGCTCAATCGCACTTATCTCGTGGTTTTCAAGCGCCGCGCGCGATGCACGCGCTGGTGGCGGGAATCCATGGATCCCGTGCTGACGCAGGCGGAGATCATCGTCGGCGGCCGGCCGTCGCCGTAGAACCAACGGCACACGATTGTGAATCTGACTTGGGACGCCAGCAGGAGCCGCCTGACGGGGGAGGTGAATGCGCCAGGCTTCTCCGGACGCGATCCGCCGGAGATGACTGCGGTGCCATGGCGTCTGTTACGACTTTGATCTCGCATTGCTGAGCCTGGCAGTTCGCGCGAACCCATGCGCCGACCTCTCGTTCGGGGTGCCGCTGATCCTCGTGCGCAGCGAACCGGGGAGATCCCTGCTGACCCTTGGGAGCGCGGACGCCAGGCTCCGTCACGGAAGAGGTGCACCTGAAGTCAAAGCTCGCCGGACCGGCCCTTGGCACGAAGGGTGGACCGATCTGGCTCGATCGCGACGACGGGCACAGTCTCGAGGCAATGCTTGGCGTGGTCAATCGCACGGAGTATCACGACTTTCGCCTTCGTTCGCTCGGAGTCAACGAACCGGGTGCTCGTGCCGGGGCATCGTTGCTGCGTGCCCACCCTGCCAACTGTCCGCCCACGTGATCGGCTGCGGCGGGGAGCGACCGCGCGGCCGCCGCGATGCCGTTGGCCTCTGGTACCGACTCCCCTCGGTACGTCTGGCCTGACTCGACTACTTTGCGCGAATGACCGACGTCCTCGCACTTGCATCCGAACTGCTCGCCATTCACTCGCCTTCGGGCGGAGAAGGCCCGGCCATCGATTTCGTCAGCCGCTGGCTGCTGGCAAAAGGATGGAATGTTCACATTCAGGAAGTCTCCGCCGGCCGCGGAAACGTCTGGGCGTCTCGACGCGGCGGCGGGGTGACGCTGTCGACGCATCTCGACGTGGTACCGCCCTACATTCCGCCGCGGCTCGACGGGGACAGTCTCTTTGGACGCGGCTCGTGCGATGCGAAGGGAATTGCCGCGGCAATGATGGTCGCTGCCGAACGGCTCGCGGCTGAAGGAGAGGAGCGTGTTGATCTTCTCTTCGTGGTCGGCGAGGAGAAAGGCTCTGACGGCGCGCGCGCCGCGAATCATCTGCCGGCGACCAGCCGGTTCCTGATCAATGGCGAGCCCACCGAGAGCATCCTGGCATCAGGCTGCAAGGGATCGATGCGCGTGCTCGTGCGCACGCGTGGACGCGAAGCGCATTCGGCGTATCCGCACCTCGGCGTCTCGGCGATCGAGCCGATGCTGGGGCTGCTGCCGACGGTGCACGCGCTGCCGCTACCCACCGATCCCGTCCTCGGCGACACAACCGTCAACATCGGCGTTATCCGCGGTGGGACGGAAGCGAACATCATTCCGGGTCACTGCGAAGCGGAGTTGATGTTCCGCCTGGTCAGCGATCCGGCGCCCTTGCGCGCGGCGATCGAACAGTGGGCAGCTGGCGTTGCAACGCTGGAGTGGGGTTCGTTCATCCCCGCGCAGCATTTTCATACAGTCCCGGGATTCGACGCCCGACCGGTGTCCTATACCTCGGACATTCCACTGCTGCCTCGGTGGGGCACACCTTTGCTCTTCGGACCCGGATCGATCCATGTTGCGCACACGGATCAGGAGTTCGTCTCGGCGACGGAACTGCGAGCCAGCGTCGAGACGTACATGAGGCTGACCCGTACGCTGCTGGGGTCGTAGGTGACGGCACCACATCCGTTCAGTGGCGAACGCCTCCCCGTTGCCATCCTCGGCGCGACCGGGATGGTGGGACAGACGTTCATCAGGCTCCTCGCGGATCATCCCTGGTTCCGTGTGACGACCGTTGCCGCGTCCGAGCGGTCGGCTGGGAAGACCTTCGGTGACGCAACGAAATGGCTGGAAGGAGAGATGCCACTCGCCGTCCGGGACCTGATCGTCCAGCCCTGCGATCCCGGCGTGATCTCGGAATCCGTCGTGTTTTCGGCGCTCGACAGCGGCCCCGCCGCTGAGCTGGAGCCGGCGTTTGCCCGTCGCGGTGCCATCGTCTTGTCGAATGCCAAGAGCTATCGAATGGCGCCGGATGTCCCGCTCCTGATTCCGGAGATCAATGCGTCCCATATCGCGCTGATCGAGACACAGCGACGGCTGCGCGGGTGGAACGGCGCGATCGTGACGAACGCGAATTGTGCCACGATCGTGCTCGCGTTGGCACTGGCTCCATTGCACGTCGCCTTCGGCGCGCGGCGCCTGTTCGTTGCAACGATGCAAGCGGTTTCCGGTGCAGGGTATCCTGGCGTGTCGGCACTCGACATTCTCGGGAACGTGATTCCGTACATCGGCGATGAAGAGCCGAAGCTCGAGTCGGAAGGTCAGAAGATCCTCGGTGTGCTGACCAACGGCGCGGTGCAGGCCGCACCCTTCATCATCAGTGCGCACACCAACCGGGTACCCGTCGAGCATGGGCACACGGTCTGCGCGTCCGTCGAATTCGAGGCGCCCGTCTCGCCCGACGCGGCGATGGAGGTGCTGCGAAACTGGCGTGGCGATTCGGCCTCGCATGGACTGCCCTCGTCACCGGTCGCCCCAATCGTGGTGCATACCGCACCCGATCGCCCGCAGCCGCGGCGTGACGTCCAGCGCGATGGTGGCATGAGCGTCCACGTCGGTCGTGTCCGACCTGACCCGCAGTTTCACCTGCGCCTGGTCGCCATGGGGCATAATGTGATTCGCGGTGCGGCTGGCGCCTCGATTCAGAATGCTGAACTGCTCGCCGCGCGCGGCATCATCCGTCCCGCATGATCATCAGCAAGTTCGGCGGCACGTCAGTGGCTGATGCGGCCGCCATCGTCCGGACAGCTGAAATCGTGCGGGGCAGGCTCCCGCGCAGGCCAATCGTGGTGGTCTCCGCATTGGCGGGCGTCACCAACGCGCTGCTCGGCATCGCGCGCCTGGCCAGCGAAGGAAACTTCATTTCGGCGGTGTCGAGTGTGCAGGCCCTCCGTGAGCGTCATCTGACGGAGGTGGATGCACTGCTGGCAGAGTCGGAAGAACACTCGGAGATCGGCGCCGAGATCAGCGTGATCTTTGATGAACTCGCCTCGCTCTGTGAGGCGCTCTCGGTCCTGGGTTTCATTACCTCGCGGAGTCTGGACGCGATCGCGGGCATGGGCGAGCGCGCATCCTCGATGCTGGTCGCCGCCGCGTTCCGGGTTCGTGGCATCGACGCCGTGCATGTCGACGCACGCAAGGTCATGATCACCGATGCCAGCTACGGTCGTGCCGAGCCACAGCCTGAGGCCATCTCGCTCGCCGCGCGCAGCCTGATCGCGCCGCTGGTGCAGGAGGGGAAGGTTCCGGTGATGGGTGGCTACATCGGATCGAGCACCGAAGGCATCACGACCACGCTGGGGCGCGGCGGGTCGGACTATAGTGCGTCCCTCATCGGCGCTGGCCTGCAGGCGGAGTCAATCGAAATCTGGACCGACGTCGATGGAATGCTGACGGCCGACCCGCGGGTCGTACCTGCGGCTCGTCCGATTGAGCAGATTCGATTCGACGAAGCGAGTGAACTCGCCAGCTTCGGCGCCAAGGTGCTGCATCCAGCGACGATCGCCCCGGCGGTTCGACTGGGCATTCCCGTCTGGATCTACAATTCGCACAATCCCGCCGGCCACGGAACGCGCATCACATTCGACGCGCCGCGCCGGTCAGTGACGGCGATTGCGGCGAAGCGTGAGACGACGATTCTCCGGGTCGCGACCGGCAAGATGCTCTTCCAGCACGGCTTCCTTCGCCGCGTCTTCGAACTGTTCGATGCACACGCCGTCTCGGTCGACGTAGTGGCGACCAGTGAAGTGTCGGTCTCCGTCACCGTCGATGACGCGGCGCCACTGGATGTGCTGGTAGGCGCCCTACGCCAGATCGGTGACGTCTCCGTCGAGCGGCGCCGCGCCATCGTCAGCGTCGTCGGGTCGGGGATCGCGGACAACGCGGCTGCGATCGGCGCGGTGTTGAACGCATTGGGGCCCCGGCGCATCCACATGCTCTCGCTGAGCGCAAGCGCCATCAACCTGACGATCCTGCTCGACGATGATGACGTGCCTGACGCGATGCGCGCCCTGCACGCCGCCCTGTTCGAACAGGGGGACGCGTGACGATGCGCATTGCGCTGTTCGGTGTCGGGAGACTGGGGCGCGAGATCGTCGCGCTCGCCGCGGACCGCGATGCAACCGTGGTGGCAACCTTTGGCCGCTCGGATCCCGCCGCTTCTGCGGATCTGCTGGCGTGTTCGGCTGATGTCGCCATCGACGTCAGTGTAGCCGAGGCGGTGGCGCACAACGCTGCGATCTGTCTGTCCGCGAGTGTGCCAGTCGTGATTGGCGTGACGGGGTGGGATGCCGGATACGAGGCGCTCGTGCGACGCGTCACCGAGATGGACGGTGGCGCATTGATCGCGCCGAATTTCAGTGTCGGCGCGACCCTTTTCGCCGTTGCCGTAGCCGATGCGGCGCGCCGGTTCTCATCGTCACTTGGCTTCGACGCGGCCATCGTGGAGACCCACCACGCCATGAAGCGGGACGCGCCGTCCGGGACGGCCCGGACGCTGGCTGGACTCGCATTGCGGAGTCGCGGTACTGCCGTGCCGGTATCGAGTATACGAGTCGGGCAGGTGCCTGGCACGCATTCGCTGGTACTCGACGCCGCGTTCGAGCAGGTCACGCTGACGCATGAGGCACGCGACCGACGGGTGTTCGCTGACGGCGCGCTGCTCGCGGCGCGCTGGATGCTCGGCCGAAAGGGCATCTTCACGATGGTCGATGTCGTACGCGATCTCACCGGAGAGTTGTGATGGGCGATTTTCATCTGACCCCGCTTCGTGGCTGTGGCACCGCGCTGGTGACCCCGTTTACGAGCGCTGGTGCCGTCGACGAGGCTGCACTGCGGGCGATGGTCGAATGGCAGATTGCGGAGGGCATCGATTTTCTGGTGCCGTGCGGATCCACTGGTGAAGCGGCGACGCTCGATACGCAAGAACATTTGCGCGTGGTCGCCATCACCGCCGAGATGGCCGCAGGCCGTGTGCCAGTCATCGGCGGAGCGGCATCCAATGATACGAAGAAGGCGATCGCAATGTCGCACGCTGTGATTGCTGCCGGTGCGACGCATCTGCTGCACGTGTCACCGATGTACAGTCGCCCGCCTCAGCGCGGCATCGTGCAGCACTTCAAGGCGATTGCGGAGGCGGCGACCCGTCCGGTCGTGCTGTACAACGTTCCGGCACGCACCGCGAGCAACATGGATGCCACGACGACGCTCACCCTCGCGGCACATCCGAATATCGTGGCGATGAAGGAAGCGAGCGGCAATCTCCCGCAGATCGAGGAGATTCTGCGCAATCGCCCCGACGGATTCTCGGTCCTGTCAGGCGACGATGCCTTGACCGTGGAACTCATGGCGCGGGGTGCCAACGGGCTGATTTCAGTCGTGGCGAATGCTGTACCACGGGCAATGAGTTCGGTCACGCGCGCGATGCTGGCCGGCGATGCCAATACCGCCCATCGGATCGATGGGACACTCAAGTCACTCTATCGCGCCTCGGGCGTGGAATCCAATCCGATGCCCATCAAGGCGGCGATGCATCTCCTTGGACGTGCGGCCAACGTACTGCGGCTGCCTCTGGTACCGCTCGCCGATGAACACATGGGCGTGATGCGCGATGCACTGGTGTCCGCCGGAGCCCTGGTCCGATGACGGTGCAGCCCCTTGCTGATGCAGTTCGTGAACTGGCCGCGACTGCTGCCGGAACCGCGCTGCCGGCGCACGCGCGTGAAATCGTGACCACGCTGCTCGACGCGCTCGAGCGCGGTGAGCTGCGGGCGGCCGAGCTGGGTGACGATGGCGACTGGCGTGCCGTGCCGTGGGTGAAGCAAGGCATTCTGCTCGCATTCCGGCTCGGTCAGATGGTCGATCTGTCGCCGGGGGCGTCACCCGGTGACTTCAGCTTCATCGACAAGGACACCATGCCGCCGCGCCATTTCACGCTGGCGGACGGCGTGCGTGTCGTCCCGGGCGGCAGTACGGTGCGGCGCGGGGCGTATCTCTCGCCGGGCGTGGTCTGCATGCCGCCGATGTACGTCAACGTCGGCAGCTGGGTTGGGTCGGGCACCATGATCGATTCGCATGCACTGGTCGGCAGTTGCGCCCAGATCGGTGCTCGTGTGCACCTCAGCGCCGCGGCCCAGATCGGCGGAGTGCTCGAGCCGATCAACGCATCGCCCGTTGTCATCGAGGATGACGTGATTGTCGGTGGCAACTGCGGCGTATACGAGGGCACCGTCGTCCGACGTGGTGCCGTCCTCGGCGCCGGTGTCGTGTTGACGCGCGGCACGCCGGTCTTCGATCTGGTGCACGAGCGCGTGTATCGCGGCTCGGCGAGCGCGCCACTGGTGATTCCCGCTGACGCCGTCGTTGTGCCTGGAGCACGCCGCGTTCGCGGCGCGTACGCCGAGGCAGAGGGCTTGACGCTTCAGACACCAGTGATTGTCAAGTACCGGGACGACAAGACCGATCTTGCCACGACGCTCGAGGCGTGGCTTCGGTGAGTGTCGTACGCAGTGTTTCCGTCCCCGGCGACAAGTCGTTGTCGCATCGGGCGTTGATGTTCGCAGCACTCGCCACTGGTCGGAGTGTGCTGCGCGGCGTACTCCCGTCAGCCGATGTGATGCACACGGCCGGCGTGTTGCGGCGGCTCGGCGTTGACCTGCCATCGGCCTGGAACGCGGATACGACGCTCGAGATCGTCGGGCGTGGCCGGCGCGGGCTGCTGCAGCCAGGCGTCGAGCTGGACTGCGGTAACAGCGGAACCACAACACGGTTGATGGCCGGTGTCATCGCTGGACACCCGATGCGCGCGACGCTCGTGGGCGATGCGAGTCTCAGCCGGCGTCCGATGCGCCGCATTGCGCGCCCGCTGACCCAGATGGGTGCCGCCTTCTTCTTTGACGGCGACGATGGCCTGCCGATGACGATTCGGGGTGGCGCCCTCAGCGACATCGACTGGATCAGTCCGACCGCGAGCGCACAGGTGAAGAGCGCCATCCTCCTCGCGGCCCTCGTGGCTGGCAGCTCGGCGCGCGTGCAGGAGCCCACGCGCTCACGCGACCATACCGAACGAATGCTCGGCGCACTCGGCGCCCCGGTGATCGTGACGGCGGATGCGGTACTCCTCGAGCCGGTGGCTGCTCTCTCGCCGCTGGACTTCGACGTTCCAGGCGACCCATCATCGGCACTCTTTCTGATCGCTGTCGCTGTTCTCAGAGGTGAACCGCTGGAGATCCGGAACGTTGGTATCAACGAAACTCGGATCGGTGCGTTTGCGGTGCTGGAGCGGATGGGCGTTACTCTGTCACTGGCGAACGAGCGCGCGCACGGCGGCGAACCGGTGGCGGATGTGCATGTCGCACCCTGTGCCGGGCTGCGCGCGGTGGACATTGGTGGTGTGGAGATTCCGTCGTTGATCGATGAGCTCCCGATCCTGGCGTGCCTGGCAGCTCGAGCCGAAGGTGAAACGCGGATTGCTGATGCCGCGGAGCTACGCGTGAAAGAGAGTGATCGGATCAGCGCGGTGGTGACGAATCTCCGGGCGATTGGCGCCGACGCCGATGAACTGCCGGATGGCATGGTGATCCGTGGTGGCACGTCTCCGCTGTCAGGTCAGGTCGTCACGCGCGCAGATCATCGAATCGCAATGGCGTTTGGCGTGCTCGGCGCACTCCCCGGTCACGCGATCACGATTGATGACCCGGACTGCGTCTCCGTTTCATTTCCCGGTTTCTGGACGATCCTGAGCCAGCTGGGGACCGTGACATGAGTCCTCGGCCACTGGTGATCGCGATCGATGGTCCTGCAGCGTCGGGGAAGTCGAGCACCGCGCAGTGGGTGGCGAAGCAGCTGGGCATTCACCATGTGGACAGCGGCGCCATCTATCGCGCGCTGACGGCGGTTGCGCTCGAGCAGGAGCCGGACATGGCACGGTGGACGGCGGCGCTGGTGCTCGATGGCGGTCGGCGGGTCACGGTGGTCCCTGGTGAGCGGACGTTCATCGCGCTGATCGACGGGGCTCGTGATGACGAGCGTCTGCGCAGCAATGACGTGACGGCGGGCGTCTCGAGTGTGGCGTCGATTCGTGAGGCGCGCGAGTGGGTGAACGGACAAGTGCGCGCGGCGGCGCAGTCACACGCCGTTGTTGTCGACGGCCGTGACATCGGCACCGTGGTCTTCCCGGCGGCCACGCTGAAAGTCTTCCTGGTGGCGGATTCGTGGGAGCGCGCCAGGCGACGCCTCCAGCAGCGGCTCGGCCGCGCCCCGGCGGATGACGAGATTGCCGAGGAGACTGAGCTGCTGGTCCGGCGCGACGCGGCGGATCAGACACAAACCGTGCAGGCGCGCGATGCGGTGTTGCTCGACACGACCTATCTGACGCAGTCCGATCAGGTTGCGCGCATCGTGGCGCTGGCGCGCGCGGCAATGGAACGGGGATCGGACGGCGCTGCCGAATAGGCGCGCGACACACCGGCAGGCGAAGGTCACGGGCGAGCAGTCCGCACGGGACGGCGCTAGATTTGTGCGAAGTGAACTTTAGTCCTGCGGGCGTTCTCCCCGATCCCCGCCTCCATTGGTGTTGCGTCTCACTTCCTCTGAGGCACCGTGGCTGCACTCGTTGCTCTGCTCGTGACCTATTGGTGGATCGTCTTCGCGTTCCTCTTCCTTGCGTTCTACCGCATCACATTCCGGCTGTTCGGCGTCGTGATCATCCGGCAGGACGCGGTTGGCATCGTGAACAAGAAGTGGAAACTGATCGGCTCCGATCAGTCGCTTCCGGATGGGCGCCTGGTGGCGCTCAAGGGCGAGGCGGGCATCCAGGCCGACACGCTCGCGCCGGGCGTCAAGTTCGGTTACTGGCCCTGGCAGTACGAGGTGCACCTTCGCCCATTCATCACGATCGATGAGGGATCGATCGGTGTTGTCGAATCGCGAGACGGGGTCCCGTTGTCCTCAGGCCGCGTGCTGGCGCGATTCGTCGACTGTGATTCGTTCCAGAATGCCCGCTCGTTTCTCGAGAACGGGGGCGAACGCGGCCCGCAGATCACGATCATTCCGCCGGGAACGTATCGTATCAACACGGCGCTCTTTTCGATCGTGCAGGAAAAGGTGACGGAAATCGAAGACAACATGGTCGGGATCGTGACGACCAGAGAGGGGCAGCCGCTGGCAACAGGCGAGATTGCTGGCAAGGAAATCGAGGGACACAACCTGTTTCAGGATGGACAGGCCTTCGTCGACAGTGGTGGAAACAAAGGCTTGCAGGAGCAGGTGATTCTGGCGGGCCGGTACTTCATCAATCCGCGGTTCGCCACCGTCGAGATCAAGGAGATGACCACCGTCCCGATCGCCAACGTCGGTGTGGTCATTTCGTACGTTGGCAATGTCGGTGTCGACGTGACCGGCGAGAGTTTCAAGCACGGCAACCTCGTCTCGCGTGGCGAGAAGGGCGTCTGCATCGAACCGTTGGACCCCGGCAAGTATCCGATCAACCCATACACGCACAAGGTCGAGATCGTCCCGACGGCCAACGTGGTGCTCAACTGGGCCACCGGCAAGACCGAGTCGCACAACCTCGACGAGAATCTGTCGACCATCACGGTCCGATCGTCAGACGGGTTCACGTTCAACCTTGACGTGAGTCAGATCATTCACATCCCGCGTACGGATGCACCCAAGGTGATCGCACGATTCGGGAACCTGATGAATCTCGTGACACAGGTCCTGGAACCGACCATCGGCAACTACTTCCGCAATGCGGCGCAAGGCTCGGACGTGATCGACTTTTTGAAGGGACGCCAGCAGCGGCAGGGTGATGCGAAGGCGAAGATCAGTGCGGCCCTGCAGGAGTACAATGTCGGCGCCGTCGACACGTTGATCGGCGACATTACGCCGCCACCGGACCTGATGAAGACGCTCACTGATCGGAAACTTGCCGAGCAGCAGAAGATCACCTACGACACGGAACGCATGGCCGAGGACACGCGCAAGGAGCTGCAGCAGGCGCGCGCCCTCGCGGACACGCAAGCGCGCGTGGTTGACGCGGAACGGAGCGTGACGATCGCGGAGTTCGCGGCACAGGCGACGGTCAAGAAGGCCGAGGGCGATCTGCGGTCGAAGACGCTGAACGCGGAAGGCGACGCCAAGGCAAAGACACTGAATGCCGAGGGTGATGCACGGGCCAAATCCCTGAACGCCGAAGCCGACGCGACGGTGCTGAAAATGGTGGGTGATGCCCAGGCCCTGAAGACGCTGGCGGTCGGCAATGCCGAGGCCGAAGTGATCCAGAAGAAGACTGATGCCGTCGGTCAGGCGAACTATGCGATGATTGAGATCGGACGAGCGCTGGCTGAGAACAACATCAAACTCGTCCCCGAGATTCTCGTCGGTGGTGGCGCAGCTGGGGCACCGGGGTCAATCGTCGATGTGTTGCTGGCGAACCTGGTGCGAGACGGCATGCTGAAGGCGAAGGGCACGGCGGGGGCGCCACCCAGCAATCCGTAGCTGGCGTGATGCGGCGCCCGCCGGGGGACGGTGTTTCCCGGTGCCGATTCCAAGTCGGCGAGCTGAGCCATGGCTATGTCCCGGTGGTCTCGCGCAGCCGGGCGACGCTCGCCTCCCGTCTCGCCCGGCAGGGGCGTCGGGGCGAGATTCGGGCGCTGGTCGCCAGTTTTGGTGAGATGGAACCACCTCAGGCGCAAACCGGCATGGGGCGTTCTTTCCCCGGCGCGGACGCCACGCGCCCTCGTCGTTGACCGGCTCCAGCGACGTGACTAGCTTTTCAGGTTCGCATTTCGCCGGCCCAAAACCCGCCGCGCGATCCCTTAAGCCTCGGCGCAGCGAGCTAACCATTCTGCGCAGACTGGAGCCACATTCTTCATGTCCGAACCTGAAGTCGAGACCCTGCTCGACGACACCACAACCGGCACGGCCCTGACCGCCCGCGAGAAGCGCGATCTGCAGCGCTCGCAGCTCCGGCCGCTTGCCAACCGCCGCCCCGAACTCTACGAGGAAGACGAATACACCTCGGAAGACTATGAGCGGATGATCGCGATGTACCAGGGCACGATGGCCTCGATCGAAGAAGGCGAGATCGTCAAGGCCACGGTCATGGAAATCCGCGAGAACCTCGTCATCCTCGACATCGGATTCAAGTCGGAAGGCTCGATTCCGCTCGAAGAGTTCAAGGATCTGCCCGACCTCAAGGCCGGCGACATTGTGGAAGTGCTCCTCGAGCATCTCGAGGATCAGGAAGGCTCGGTCGTGCTGTCGAAGAAGAAGGCCGACTTCATGCGCGTCTGGGAACGCATCCGCGTTGCCTACGAAAGCGATCAGCCGGTCACCGGTACGCTCGTCAAGAAGATCAAGGGTGGCGTGGTCGTCGACCTCATGGGCGTCGATGCGTTCCTCCCGGGTTCGCAGATCGCGCTCCGGCGCGTCCCGAACATCGACGAACTGCTTGGCCAGACGTACGACTTCAAGATCATCAAGCTCAACAAGCGTCGCCGCAACATCGTCGTCTCGCGCCGCGTGATCCTCGAGAACGAGCGCGCCGGCAAGCGTGAGAAGTTGATGAAGGAGCTCGAGAAGGACCAGGTGCGGAAGGGCGTCGTCAAGAACATCACGGATTTCGGTGCCTTCATCGATCTCGGTGGCGTCGACGGCCTGCTGCACATCACCGACATGTCATGGGGCCGCATCTCGCATCCCACCGAGATGGTGCACATCGGTCAGGAACTGGACGTCAAGGTTCTCGACATCGATTGGCAGCGTGAGCGCATCTCCCTCGGCCTCAAGCAGCTGCAGGCGTATCCGTGGAAGGACGTCGCCGCGAAGTACCCAGTTGGTACCCGCGTCAACGGCAAGGTGGTCTCGATCACCAACTACGGTGCGTTCATCGAGCTGGAGCCGGGGATCGAAGGCCTGGTGCACATCTCCGAAATGAGCTGGACGCGCAACGTCCGTCACCCGTCGAAGCTGGTCAGCATCGGCGAGGCGATCGAGGCCGTGGTGCTCAAGGTGGACCCGGACGAGGAGAAGATCTCGCTCGGCATGAAGCAGACGGAGCAGGATCCGTGGGCTGTGCTGCCGCTCAAGTACCCGGTCGGTACGCGCATCTCG